>DATMAR010000012.1:0-300000 GCA_035559795.1 Fimbriimonadales bacterium
GCATCCGCAAGGAGAAGAGCAATGAAATTACTATTTATTTTGTTAGGGGCGGTTATCACATCGGTTGCAATAAACTGGTTGGTTTTGCCCAAAGACGTTTCTGCACAAGAGAGAGAACTCACGATGTTCGGCAGTGTGAAGGGGGATTCCGTCCCCGATGGCTATGCCGAATTGGCGTTCAACTTCTATGACAAAGACAGGGGGGTTCTTGCCTACCGAAGCATTTCGACTGCCGTCGTAAAGGATGGAACTTACACCGCGTCTTTGCACGCAAATGATCTCATAGAAGGCAAAGAGTATTACGTTTTAGTGACGTTGCCGAATGCGGTTCCGGAGGCGCCCCAAGGGGAACAGCGTGAAGCTATAGGCGTTGTTTTGCTTCAATCGGAGACACCTGGGATACAGCAGACGGGCCACGTGAACATTTCTGGGACACTGATTGCTGGTGCGATCAAGACCAATGCTTTTCAGATGTCTACGGGAGCGGGTGCTGGTCGCGTTCTGACTTCGGACGCTTCTGGGATAGGAACATGGCAGGCGCTTCCTCCTCCTTCAGGAGCGGCTGAAGGTGATTTATCCGGGTCGTATCCTAACCCGTTGGTGGATGGTTTGCAGGGCAAGGCGGTAGCCTCTACGGCTCCTTCTTCCGGTCAGGTGTTGAAGTGGAACGGCAGTGCATGGTCACCCGATACAGACCTGCGCGATGCTTTTTGGCAGCCATCAGGAAGCAACATCTTCTATACCGCCGGCAATGTGGGTATTGGTACAAGCAATCCTTCTTATCCTCTTTCTGTAGAAACGAGTGTAAGTAATCGCGCCATCCAAGGTGTTAATACCGCTACAAGCGGCGGTGGCTACGGTGTTTGGGGACAAAGCAACAGCACTTCGGGCAGAGGCGTGCTCGGCTGGGCAAGCGCTGCTACAGGAAACACCTATGGCATGTGGGGAGAAAGCAGTAGCACTTCGGGTATAGGAGTGCTCGGCTGGGCAACTGCAGCCACTGGTGGCACCTACGGCGTGTGGGGTCAAAGCAACAGTACTTCGGGCGCTGGAGTGCTAGGCTGGGCACCTGCTACAAGCGGCAGCACATACGGCGTATGGGGATCGAGCGCAAGTACTTCTGGAAGAGGCGTTTACGGGTCGACAAGCGCTTCTAGCGGCGCTACATATGGCGTGTATGGGCAAAGCGCCAGCACTTCGGGTGGCGGCGTCGTTGGCTATACTACCGCTACTAGCGGCAACACTTACGGCGTGCTAGGGCGAAGCGACAGCACCTCGGGCTATGGCGTCTATGGCTATGTATCCGCCACCAGCGGCTACACCTCCGGCGGACGGTTTGAAAGCGCCAGCACTTCGGGTGTAGGCGTCTTGGGCTGGGCAACCGCCGCAAGTGGCACCACCTACGGAGCTTATGGGCGAAGTGCCAGCACTTCGGGCGGCGGCGTATTGGGCCTGGCAACTGCCGCTACAGGAAACACCTACGGCGGTTGGTTTGAAAGCAACAGCACTGATGGCAGAGGGGTCTTTGGCATTGCAACTGCCGCTACAGGCTACACATTCGGCGGGCGTTTTGAAAGCGACAGCACCTCTGGCTATGGTGTCTTTGGCTTTGTATCCGCCACCAGCGGCACAACCTACGGCGTGCATGGGCGAAGTGCCAGCACTTCGGGCAGCGGCGTCTATGGCGTGGCAATTGCCACCAGTGGCACCAACTACGGCGTGCTTGGAAGGGCCATTAGCCCCTCGGGCTACGGAGTTTATTCCGAAGGTGACTTCGCGGCTACTGGCACAAAGTCATTCCAGATAGACCACCCCCTGATGCCTGAAACCCACTACCTGAACCACTTCTGCACAGAAGGTCCTGAACCTTATAACACCTATCGCGGGAACGTAGTCACGGACGCGAAGGGTTATGCCACTATCATCCTTCCACCGTATTTTGAGAGTATCAATCGTGAACCCACCTATCACCTCACAGTGATAGACGACAGCGATGACTTCGTACTGGCAAAAGTAGTGCAGAAAATTCACAACGAACAGTTCGTCATCCGTACGAGCAAGCCACATGTAGAAGTCTCGTGGGAAGTAAAGGCAGTTCGAAACGATCGCTGGGTTCAGAAGTGCGGTTTCGAGACGGAGCAGGAAAAACTCGAGGAACATAAAGGTAAGTACTTGCAACCCGAACTCTACGGAATGCCGAAGGAGTACGGGATTCACTATAGCCCAGATGTAGATAGAAAGGAAAGAAATGAGCGGAAATTAGAAGCCCGCGTTTCTGATTCGACTCTTCCATCCACTTCAAGTTCTCGTCGCGTGCCCTCACAGAAGCCACGCTAAGCGTAAGTCGCACATTTCTCGACCTATGTAGGGAGTCGGCTCGCCGAAGTAAACGCCGGGCTGACTCTTCTTGTTTATACGCTGAAGCAACGCAACTTCCAAGTGAGACTTAGAAACTATTTGTAAAAACGGGATCTTTCGTGAAAAAAATTGTGATTTTCTCGAAAATCTCGAGCTTTCACACTCCGAACAGAGGAAAACCGCTATATAATTTTTTGCATATTTTCGGATGCGAGCTGGGTAACGAAACAGAGCGCATCCGCAAGGAGAAGAACAATGAAATTATTACTTGGTTTGTTGGGCGTGCTTATAGCCTCGGTTGCTATCAATTGGTTGGTCTTGCCTAGAGAGGCTTCTGCACAAGAGCGAACGTTGACGATGTTCGGCAGTGTGAAAGGGAAATCCATCTCCGACGGTTATGCCGAGTTGGCGTTCAATTTTTTTGACAAAGACACAGAGGTTCTTGCCTACCGGAGCGTTTCGACTGCGGCTATAGAAGACGGAAGTTATACTGCGTCTTTGCGAGCGGATGACCTCGCAGAAGGGAAGGAATACTACGTTTTGGTCACATTGCCGAACGCAGTTCCGGAAACTCTCCAGGAGCAGCAGCGTGATGCTATAGGCGTCGTTTTGCTTCAGTCGGAGACACCTGGGATTCAGCAGACGGGTCACGTGAACATTTCGGGGACACTGATTGCTGGTGCGATCAAGACGAATACGTTTCAGATACCCACAGGTGCTGCGGCGGGTCGTGTTCTCACTTCGGATGGTTCTGGGAATGGGACTTGGCAAGCGCTTCCACCTCCGAGCGGTGCTGCTGGTGGTGATTTGTCCGGGACGTATCCTAATCCATTGGTAGATGGTTTGCAGGGTTGGGCTGTTTCGAGCACAGCTCCTGCAACAGGTCAAGTGTTGAAGTGGAACGGCACTGCATGGTCGCCCGATACAGACCTGCGCGATGCCTTATGGCAGGCCACGGGAAGTGACATCTTCTACAACGCGGGCAATGTAGGAATTGGATCGAGCAGCCCTACTTACCGCCTCGACGTAGAAACGAGTACTGGTCCTGCCGCCATATTGGGGATGCACGCCACCGGCATCGGCGTTTTCGGGTGGGTGCCGGCCACCAGTGGCACCAACTACGGCGTGTATGGGCAAAGCGCCAGCCCATCGGGTTATGGCGTATACGGCACAGGAGGCAAGGTGTCTTGGGGACGAGCAACGCCGGAGATGGAATAGAAGGAAGTTCGACCGCGGCGAACAAGAGCGGTGTATGGGGACACAATGACCTGGTAAGCGGCTATGGTGTTGCCGGCAGCAGCACGAGCGGGATAGGAGTTGGAGGCTGGACTACTAATGGCATAGCAGTCTTTGGCTTCGCAAACGCCCTCAGCGGCCTCACCTATGGCATGTATGCAAGAAACGACAGCGCTTCGGGCAGAGGCGTCTTTGGCTGGGCAACTCCCCTCAGCGGCATCACCTACGGCGTGTATGGGCAAAGCGACAGCCCATCGGGTTATGGCGTGTACGGCACTGGAGGTACAGGTGTCTTAGGGACGAGCAGCACCGGAGATGGAATAGAAGGAAGTTCGACCGCGGCGAACAAGAGTGGTGTATGGGGACACAATGACAGCGGCTATGGTGTTGCCGGCAGCAGCACGGACGGGATAGGAGTTCAAGGCTTGACTAAGAATTACGTAGGCGTCTATGGTTTGGCATATGGAGGAAGCGGCACTACTTACGGCGTGATTGGGCAAAGCTTCGATGGCTATGGCGTCTACTCCTCTGGAAATTTCGCTGCTACTGGCACAAAGTCGTTCCAGATAGACCACCCCCTGATGCCCGAAACCCACTATCTGAACCACTTCTGCACGGAAGGTCCGGAGCCGTACAACGTATATCGCGGAAACGTTGTGACCGATGCACGGGGTTATGCCACGGTGCAGCTCCCCGACTACTTCGAATCCATCAACCGCGAACCCACTTATCACCTCACAGTGATTGATGAAAGCGATGATTTTGTGCTGGCAAAGGTGGTGCGGGAAATACAGAACAACCAGTTCGTGATTCGCACTAACAAACCAGACGTGAAAGTCTCCTGGCGCGTAGAGGCAATTCGCAACGACCTGTGGGTTCAGAAGTATGGGTTCAAGACTGAACAAGAAAAACCTGAAATGCATAGAGGCAAGTATCTGCATCCCGAACTTTACGGCATGCCGAAGGAATACGGAATTCACTACAGCCCGAATATGGAGAAAGGTGAAAGAAATGCACGGAACTTAGAATCTAGCCGTGTTTCTGACTTACCTCGTATTTCTGCCTCAGGTCTTAAACGCGTGTCTTCACAAAAGAAAATGCGCTGATTAGGCAATATCCTTAGCGATTCCGTCGAAACGACTTTGCTGATTGATGATCAGCGAAGGGAAAGCCCTTTAAATGTAAGATCTCCGAACAACTCTTCCTCATCGAATATACCTTGACAAGTAACTATATCGCCTTTTGAGAGCTTTGATACTACTTGGTCACGAAACGAACCGTCATACCAGAAAATAACAGTGGGCTTCATAAATCGGTCAAGGTTTACTAGAAGTATTACTGCCACGCGATCACCGCCAAACAAATTGTTCGAGACATGTGAAAGCTCCCCTGTTACCTGGACTATCTTTCCTTTTAGCCAGTCCTTCGCCCGCACAGGATTCTCTTCAAACGCAGTGATTAGTTCCTCTGGTGTGATTATCAGAACTTGACTGGATGAATTCATCGGAGGGGTTGAATCCGAAACCGCTGGCATATGTTCTATAGAATTGTGTACAGAATTATCTACACTGGGTATCGATCCTGCGATGGGAGGTTCGGAACCATTTCGATCATCATTTCGATCGTGATTAGTAAAAAATGGAAAAAAAACAACGGCAAGGAAGGTGAGGGTCACTAGTAATGAAATCAAATAGGCCAACGTGTTAGTGTGATTAGAAGAAGGAGGGAAAGCTGGTGATGGAAACTGAACGGGAGAAGGGTTTACGTAGGGTGTATCAGTATGGTTGATGCCTTCTGGTTTTTGGATCGCGGCTACAGGCATCCCGCAAGAAACACAGAAGCTAGTTCCTGCAAAAATTGTGTGACTACAGGACGGGACAGGAGCACGCTGGCTCGGTGGGCGGTTGTCAGCCCCACACATGGGGCAGAAGGACCACGAGTCTTCCATACCCCTTCGGCATCTCGGATTGCAGCATAGACTCATGGCTCAATCCATCAGTTTCCAGGCTACCCATGGTATGAGTGCCATCAACAAATTATGACATTCTTAACATCATGATTGCTTTTTCCTTTACCCTTGTAATTCTTCCCTTTATCCAGAGCCAGGATTTTTCGGAGACGATAGAGCGGTTTGCGACAGACAAACGAAGTTTAGAATCGTTTTATTCCATATCATTCTCTCCGCGCAGGTGGGAGAGAATGGAAAGGTTTCTCGAGGAGTGGGAACAGAAACTCGAACGATTCAATTACAATAACTTGAAGCCCGAAGAGAGAATAGATTTTCATTTACTCAAAAACGAAATAGAGTATGAGCGGAAGGTTATCGAACGAGAGAGACGAAAATTTAAAGAAATCGAAAAATTAGTACCCTTCGCAGATTCCGTCATCGAATTAGAAGAAAGGCGTTGGCGAGTAGAACCATTCGATTCACGAAAAGTCGCAAAGACTTTGGAAGAAATTGCCGAAGCCATTCAGAAAACGAAAAAAACGGTAGAAGCCGAGAAAAACTCTCCTGTAAAAAAGATAACATCCCTAATGGGTTTGCGTGCATCGAACGTTATGGAAGAACTCGTGCGCGTTCTCGACACTTGGGTTCGAAACTATCAAGGCTTCGACCCGATTTTTAGTTGGTGGGTCAAAAAGCCATACGAAAAATTGAAAAAAGAAATGGAGGAGTATCGAGCTTTTTTGCGATCACGAGTAGCGGGAATACAAGGAAACGAAAACGACCCACTAATAGGCGAGCCAATAGGCAGGGAAGCCATTTTAGAGGATTTGGAGCACGAAATGATTCCCTACACTCCCGAAGAACTTATTCGGATAGGAGAAGAACAACTCGAGTGGTGCATTCGTGAAATGGAGAAAGCGGCGAAAGAAATGGGAAAGAAAGATTGGCGAGAGGCTTTGGAATATGTGAAAACGCTCCACGTTCCGCCCGGTGAACAGGATGATTTAGTCGCAAAGCAGGCAAGGGAAGCGATCGAGTTTCTCGACAAGCATGATTTAGTAACCATAGACGAACTATGCCGAGAAACTTGGCGTGTGGACATGCTTTCAGAGGGGGGGCAGAGGTTTTTACCATTCGCGGCCTATGGGGGGCAGAGCATGCTCGTTTCTTATCCCTTGGACACGATGGACCACGAAGCGAAGGAAATGAGTTTGCGCGGGAATAACATTCACTTCACGCGCATCGTAACTCCGCATGAATTGATTCCAGGGCATCACTTACAAGGATATATGGCAGAGCGATATAAAACTTATCGTCGAATTTTCAGTACGCCTTTTTACGGAGAAGGATGGGCGTTGTATTGGGAATTTTTGTTGTGGGATAAAAGATATGCGCGCGGACCGGAAGACAAGATGGGAATGCTCTTTTGGCGAGCCCACCGAGCAGCGCGAATCATCATATCTCTGAAATATCATCTCGGGCAAATGACCTCGCAAGAAATGATTGATTTTTTAGTGGAGAAAGTCGGTCATGAACGTTTTACCGCTACGAGCGAGGTAAGACGCTATATTAGCGGTGGATATTCTCCGCTTTATCAATGTGCTTATATGATTGGTGGATTGCAGTTACGAGCGCTTTATGAAGAATTAGTAGGCAAAGGGAAGATGACAGCGAAACAATTTCATGATGCCGTATTACATGAAAACGCGATTCCCATCGAGATGCTTCGAGCGACGTTATCGAAGATTTCGCTACCGAAAGACTATGTTCCGAGTTGGCGGTTCGCTAAATAGGATTTTAACTTACATGCAAAAGAACGCCATACGGTTACTACTTGTATGTGATTACAAACCGTGTTGACTTAACATCCACATGCTCCCCATGGGCATGCACAAAACCAGTGTCCACACGCTGAGCTTCCGATATGGGCGCAAGCACTTCCCGCACAAGCAGCGCATCTTGCTGGTGGGGGCGCACCGACTCTTGCGCAATTCGTAACCCCTGCATCATCACAAAAGAACACCCACGAAGTACCACAAGGAGCACAAGCCGTGCTACAGCATTGAAAACCTTGACAAGGAACGCCACAACCTGCACATATTGCGCAAATCCAAACAGGGATGCGAAACTCGCCGACTTTCAACGCAACGAATCCAATCTTGAATTGATAGTCGCCAAGAGACTTTTTCGAAAGATCTACAACGTGAGTCAATCGTGATTCTTTGAGCTTGATATTTTGAGGTGAGTCGTTACGATAATTCACATAGATGCGATTCGACAAAGACTTTTTCTCTTTTTCCGTTAGGTCTTCTAATCCTCTTAGAGTTACCGTAACTTCGCTAGATTGGCCTTCGTGAAGTTCTCGCGCTCCGGTTAGTGATAGTTTGGTAACTATCAGGTCAGCCGTTCCTGTTTTACCGCTGTCAGAAATATTGAGTTTCACCCTTCCCGTAGTGTTTCCGAGGTTATTTAATGCGATGATTGCACCACGTGGATTTTCTGCTAAGACTTTCCCTTTATCTACCGTAGTATTCGATAAATCGCCGTCAAAAGGACCGGAAACGTCAATAGCACTTTGGCTAGTGCAGACAATAGGGTCTGTAGGAAACTCTGGCTGACGAAGCGGGGGGCGTTTCGTGTTAAGTTTAGCAACAGAAGAAGCGACCTTTTTGTTATCCTGCAGGAGTTCGAAAGTCATAGAAGCAGTAGCCAAAAAGGAAATGAATTCGCCTGGTTTCACTTCATGGCTTTGTCCTTGTGGGTCTTTAATTACAAGCCCTTTAAATACATCCGCAGCAGCGGTTTCCTTCAATGGAAACGCGACTAAAGTCGAAGAAACTTTGTCGCCTGTACGAGTTTCATGAGGGATGATGATTCCCACGAATACATCCTCGTTAGAAAGTACAACCCCACCGGTATCGTACGGAGGGGGAGATTTCAACCACTCATATCCTTGAGGAATAGAGAAGTTTTTAGGGTTTAACTTAAACGAAGGATGGGTCGAATCTAAGCCCACATGAATAGCCTTCGAGGCGACGAATCCAGAAAACACATTCATAGTCTCAAGCGAATTGAGATTCGAATGAGATGGACGATGACCAGCCATACTCGAGAGGAGAATCGCGATTATCACCCCGGCAAGCAAGCTGGACATGACAAATATAAGTTTCATACACTCCTCCTTACCTTGGTGTATCTTTACACCTTTTTCAGTATATCACCATTTTAATCGATATAGGCTTCGGGTTAACTCTTTTTTTTCGTCTAACCTTAGAAGACGTGGAGAAATGCTTTTCAGCGCATGCAATGGTTGATGCGAAGGAGACTCCCTTGGTTGGAATAATTTTCCTACCCTGCCTGTACCGCCGCTTTCGTTTCTAAAAGTCCAACTGCGCGCATGGCGTTTTCGATTAGTTTTTTCTGCTCATCCGTTGGTGGCACCATGGGGAGGCGGTAGGTGGTGGTTTTGAAACCTAACAAAGACACAGCGTACTTAATCGGGATCGGGTTCGTCGTGCAAAACAGCGCTTTGAACAGGGGTACGAGTTTTTTCTGCATTTTCGCCGCTTCGAAAGCCCCCCCACCAGAAGAAGTGGAAAAAAAGGTTTCCATCATTTCGTAAATCTGCTTTCCAGCAACGTGTGCGGCGACAGAAACAACACCGATGCCACCCACACTTAAAATAGGAAGAGTCAAAATATCATCGCCGGAGTACACGCGGAATCCTTCAGGAACCGAAGCGCAAACTTCTGCCGCTTGTGCGAGATTTCCGCTCGCCTCTTTCACAGCGCAAATGTTTTGAACATCGTTTGCCAAACGCACTAAAGTCGGAGTCTCTATGTTTACCGAGGTGCGTCCCTGGATGTTGTACAGCATAATCGGCAAATCGGTTTTTTCGGCAATCGTTTTGAAATGTTGATAAAGACCTTCCTGCGTGGGTTTGTTGTAATAAGGAGACACGAGCATCACGCCGTGTGCGCCCATTTCGGTGGCTGCTTGCGTCATATGAATGCTGTGTGCTGTATCGTAAGTTCCTGCTCCGAAAACGACGGCGGCTTTATCGCGAACAGCATTTAGAACGACACGCAACAATTCCAATTTTTCTTTGTCGGTAAGTGTCGGAGACTCACCTGTCGTTCCAGCGACGACAATGCCGGTATTTTTCTGTTCCGTAACTAAAAAGGAAGCGAGTCTTTCCGCTTCTTCGTAATTTACAGAGCCATCTTCGTTCATAGGGGTTACCATTGCCGTGAGAAGCGGTCCCCATTCTTTCGTTGATTGAAATACTCCCATTTCAATTACCTCCTATTTACTCGTGTGGTGAATGTGCGGGGATGATGCGTTCCCGAACAGAGTTTGGAAATGAGGGAAGGCGCAATGTCACGATTTGTCATTCTTCTTCGGGTTGTGGAATCGGTTCTGCTTCGAATTCTTTCAAGCGTATAAAGTCTTCGTGTGCAAGTTTGCGACATTCACGAATTAATTGCTCATCGCTCAATAAAGAGCCTTCCTCACGAGCACGCTCGAAATGTTCCCACGCTTGCTTTTCGAGTTCTTCGTCTTCGAAGGGTTCATCGTAATTGTAATGTCGCATATAAATACATTACCCTCAAGGAGAGACTTCGGTTTTCTCTGCTTCTGAGACTGTTGTTTCACCGAGCCTTCCGTGCCCTTGTCGAATCAAGTATTCTGCGATTTGAATTGCATTCAACGCTGCCCCTTTGAGCAGTTGGTCGCCGCAAACGAAAAGGCTGATTGCGTTCGGATTCGAATAGTCTTGCCGAATCCGACCAACGAATACATCTTCTTTTCCTGCTGCGATTATGGGCATAGGGAAGGTATTCGTTTCGGGAAAATCCATAACGGAAATCCCAGGCGCTTTGCCGAGCGCTTCTTTTACCGCACCTGGTGAGGGCGCAGCATCTGCAAATTCTACATTCATTGCAATGCTATGCGCGCGCAAAACAGGTACGCGAACACACGTGATTTCGATTGCTAATTCTGGCATTTCCATCGTTTTACGAATTTCATGGATTACTTTCCATTCTTCTTGATTGTAGCCGTGTTCGTTTATTGGAGAATCGTGACTGAAAAGATTCATTGCTATGGGATGCGGAAATACACGAGCAACCGGTTCGATTCCATTGGCGATGTCGCGCATTTGTTGTTGAAGTTCTTCCATTGCGCGCGCACCAGCACCGCTTACACTTTGGTACGTACTCGCAACGATACGTTTTATCTTTCCGAACTTTCGCAATGGAGCGAGAGCCATCATCATGATGATTCCGGTGCAATTCCCCACCGGAAAAAGGGAATGTTCGGGGCGAACGTGATGCCAATTAATTTCAGGGATGACGAGCGGGATGGAGGGTTCCATGCGAAAAGCGCTCGAGTTGTCAATGACGATTGCCCCCTTTTCCAGCGCGATGGGAGCCCATCTTTTCGATGCTTCGCTTCCTGCGGCGAAGAATGCGATATCTACACCATCGAATGCGCTTTCGGAGACTGCCTGAACGGGAATAGCATTCGCTTTGAACCAAATCGAACGACCATGGGAGCGAGTACTTGCAAGAAGACGAAGGACTGAAACAGGGAAGGCTCTGGAAGCGAGCAAGCGAATAAACTCTTGACCGACTGCACCTGTAGCGCCTAAGACGGCAACACGATACTGACGCACGAACGAAAGGTTACCTTATCCTCACACTTGATTTAGCGAGGCAAAGGGCGACTGCTTTATTACTTCTAACGCTGCTCAAAGGTCATCTACGCTGCTTCGACAGACGAAGAATCTGCGATAACGACGCGGTTACGTCCCTCTTCTTTCGCTCGATAAAGAGCAAGGTCGGCAGCTCGAATCAGCGCTTCTTGTGTGTTCGTTCGTTCCCCGAAAACGCTGATTCCAATGCTAATCGTAATATTGCGATGCTGATTTTGGATTTCCGAAACTGCTTGGCATAGCCGCGCCGCTAAATGATACGCATTGTTCTCGTCCACGTCATCGAATATTACGGCGAATTCCTCCCCCCCATATCGAGCTACGAAGTCGTGCTCACGAACTTTTCTCGAAAGAACTTGTGCCACAGCGCGAAGAACATCGTCGCCTGCTTGATGTCCGAACTCGTCGTTGAAATTTTTGAAATAATCCACATCGATCATCGCAAGAGCGAATTTTTTGCCGCGTCGTCCCAGCGAGATGAATTGGGAAAGCCTTTCTTGGAAGGAACGGTGATTCGGAATTCCCGTCAAATAGTCCGTAGTCGCTAACGCTTCTAATTTTTCGTTCGCTTCGCGTATTTCTTCGTTCGCCCGGCTTAGAGCACGATGAGCCTCTTCTAATTTGCTCAATTGCTCGGCAATTTTCGCTTTCGCTTGTTTCTGTTCCGTAACGTCAACAGCAGTCGCAACTGCGCCTGTGATCGTTCCATCTGGTCCACGCAAAGGATATCCGCTTACTAAAAGTGCTTTTTTCCCGGCATTCCACTCGACACCATGAAAAGACTTTCCCTTTAAGACATTTAGAAATGCACGCTTTACATTTCTTTTCAACACTTTCTTTCCGAAGATTTGCTCTAAATTCTGACCCATCGCTTCGTAAGGTTGATAACCGAAAACTTCGGCGGCTTTGTTATTCCATTCGAAGATATTTCCATTGCAATCGAAAGTAAAGCATGCGACGGGGATCGTTTCGAAAAGTTGAGAAAATCGTTTACGGGAGATGTCTGCGATTCGAGAAAGTTGCTCCAATCGCTCGAGTGTAATTTTTAATTCCTTACTTTGCTGAATCAGTTGAGCATTCGTGAGTTCGAGCGACCTTCGTTGGCGATCCAACACACGTGTTTGGTGCTCGAGATGCTCTTGCATGTGGATGATTCTTTCCGCGACGGATAATCTTTGCGCTAATTCCACTCTGTCAAGAGGTTTGTTTAGAATATCGTCTGTTCCCGTGTTCATCGCCTCGATGCGGTCTTCACGGGATTCGCGCGATGTGAGAAGTATCGTATAAGTGTAGCCTCTTTCTGAAAGCGTACGAATGCGACGACACAATTCAGGACCTTCCAGTTTTCCGACCATCCATGCAGTAATTACGACGGGAATGGGCTCTTGTTGAAGAATCTCCCATGCTTCTTCGCCGTTAGTGGTCGTTATAACTTCGTGTCCTAAGTGCACGAGCGCTCTTTCGAGCACCTTTGCTGAGACACAGTCGCTTTCGACGATGAGAATTTTCATGCCGCGATAGAGCCCCATTCCTTTTCGATAAAGGATTTGAGTTCAGCGATATTTTTTCGAAGTTGTTCTAAAAGTGAATTCATGTTCGACAAATCGCCTTCACGTGCTTTCATCACGAGCGAGTCGCAAACTATGCCTACTCTTTTCGCACCTATACAGCGCGCACTTCCTCGCAGAGAATGCGCCGCTCGATGTGCTTGGTCAGCATCATTTTCTTCTATGCCTTTTTCCAATGAGGAAATAAGCTCAGGTACTAAATCGAAAAAATCGTGAAAAAGTTCTTTTTCGAAATGAACATCCCCTTCGGACACTTCCGAGAGATACTGCTCATCTAAAATCGGCAATTCCGCGTGCACTCGTTCGTCAACTGTCATGCCTCCCCCCGAAAACGATATGGACACTCTACATATTCCAATCCTTTGTGGGTTCTTACCTGTTATCGATACGAGTGAATAGCAAAATCCGCCTCGCAAAACGACGGGGTCTATTTGCTTTTACTTTTCCGCATTAAAGGTTTTGCTTTGGGAATAGGATCGCTAATTCATCCTACAATTCCCGAATTTACCGAACCTAAGGCTCTTTCTATATTTCCGCGCTAAGGCCTTGAGCGAGTTGGATTTTCTTTGCGTGGTTGACCGTAAAGGCGGTCCTATGTGTCACTGCATCTATAAGACCCTCTGCGGAGGGATGTCCATTCCCCGAGCCTTTCACACCGCCGAAAGGAAGATGCACTTCGGCTCCGATGGAGGGAAGATTCACATAACCCAAACCGTATTCGCAACGGTCTCGAATCAAGCGCCATTTCCGGAAATCTTCCGTTACCACAGCCATCGCAAGTCCGTAATTCGTGTCGTTGTAAACATGAATCGCTTGTTCGATTCCGTCTACGGGGATGATCGCAACGTGTGGGCTGAATGCCTCTTCGCGCAAACAAAATGTGCCAGGGCGATATTCCATACGATAAACGAACGGCTTTACGAAAAATCCGTGGTCGTATTCGCCACCCGTCAATCGCCCCCCCTCGCGAAGGACTTGCGCACCTTCTTCGATTGCCTTTTGATTGTGATAGAAATATTTATCCACGCCTTCTTGGTTAATCAACGGGCCCATAAAAACGTCTTCACGAAGTCCGTTACCGATTTTAATACGGTCTACGGTTTCCAGAAATCTCTCTTGGAACTTGTCTACGATTTTTCTGTCCACAATCAGACGATTTGCGCTCACGCAACGCTGGCCGCTCGTTTTGAAAGCGCTGAGAATGCAGGCGGGGACAGCCAAGTCCATATCTGCGTCATCTAAAACGATTACTGCGTTCTTCCCCCCCATTTCCGTCGCAACGAATTTATGAACTTCTGTCGCTGCGTATTGCTGAACCCATTTGCCGACTTTGTAACTCCCTGTGAAAACGACGACGTTGACATCGGGGTGTTTGACCAATGCCGCACCAACGACTTCGCCATGGCCATGAACGATGTTTATGACTCCTTTGGGAAATCCGGCTTCTTCCATCAATCGGAACAAATAATCACCGCAGATGGGGGTTTCCTCGCTCGGTTTGAAAACGACGGTGTTTCCAGAAACCAACGAAGGTGCCATTTCCCAAAGAGGAATCGCCATGGGGAAGTTCCAAGGGGTGATGCACGCAACCACACCCTTTGGCTTGCGCCGAATGTAGGCGTCTTTTTCCGCAATTTCGCTGCTGACCACTTGCCCAATCGGCATGCGCCCTAAACTCGCTGCGAATTGCACCATATGAAGCGTTTCTACAACGTCTGCGCGCCCTTCGTTGATGGGTTTCCCGCATTCTCTCGTAACGAGCCTGCTCATTTGCTCTAAGTCGCGTTTAATCAATTGAGCGAGATTATCGAGGAGTTCTGCTCGCTTTACCCAACTCCATTTGCTCCATGTCTCGAATGCTTCCTTTGCGGCTTCGACTGCCTCTTTTACATCCCTTTCATCGGATTCTGGGGCAGTGCCTATGATCTCTCGTGTATCTGCGGGGTTTACGCTCGAAAAGCGCTTTCCGGACGCCGCTTCGCGCCACTCGCCATTGATGAAGTTTTTCGCCTCGACCGGAATTTTGATTTCCTTGCTTTGTGCGGGGGTTTGAGTTATCGTAGCCATATTAATTTTAGTATACGACAAAAACCCTGCTGAAATTCAAAGCCTAAAAGGCAAACGGAAAAAGCCGGGTGTCGGGTAATTTAAACCATATGTTTCGTTATTTATGGCTCGTTATTGCGTCTTTTTTGGTTATTGCCAACTTATCATGTAAACAAACTACAACCGCATCTTCAGATACTTCTGAGGGGGTTGTGGCGACGAAAGAGCCTAATGTTAGTTCATCAGTAAAAGCAACACCCGATGACGAGAAGGACATCAGAGAAACTCTGACCGAAACGGAGACGAAAAAAACTCAAGAGAATTCTAATAGTAAATCTAAAGAAAAAGTTACACAGAGACCTCTTCCTATAGGCGTGCCGAAGCCATTAACGACGCCTCAAGAGATTTCTCCGCAGGAGACTCAAAATCCACAACAAAACAAAGGCGATTTTGAGCCTACTCCTTTGCCGGGTAAAGGGGCAAAACCCATAAAGAAAAAACCTATTGCAGTAAAAACGAAACCAACAGTACCCGCTGCTAACACGAAGATAGTAACACTGACGATGAAGCCGCCAACAGGAGAACACCAGTACGAAATTCAACTAACAATGGCAGAAAGGACGCCTAAGGAATCTTACGAAAATAAAGCAACCGTTGTCGAGGGTATTAGGACTTCTCGAGACTCGAGTTGCAACATCCGCATTGCAAAAGTTACGATCTCTGGGGATAAAGGCAAGGTTAAAGATTTTCTACAGTCTTTGAAACGCGCAAGATGGTCTGCAACTTTCGATAAGCAAGGAATTTTGAAGAATGTAAAAGTGAGCGGATTGAATAAATCGACGGCATTAATGGCATTGGGGGCATCCGAGGGGGGGGTCGGTTTCCTCAATATCATTTTTCCTTCGAAGGAAGTTACCACGGGCGCGAACTGGCTCTATACACTTAGAATGAACCGTTTACTCGAAGGATGGTTTCCAGCAGGAGTTCGAATCTTCGGTCTCGATAACACGATGATGCAATTCAAACTCGATGAAATCCAACAAAAAAACAACAAAACTACAGCGACCATCTCCTATGTTTTAGAATACAGTGCCGATGGACGTAGGAAAATAGGAAAAGAGGAAAAACCGATGACGATCATGGTGCGTTCGAGGGGAAATGCAATTGTAGATACGAAGACGGGTCTTCCGGAAGAAATGTCCGTGCAGTCCTCGGTCTATTTCACAGGCGCAGACGCCGATAAGACGATTACGATAATCGCAAAGGGAAAGAAGATAAAATAATTAGTATCTCTTCGGAACGAAGATTTTACTGTTAGCAAATTCCTATTATCTTTATTTACTTACTGGAACGACTTTATTTTCTTCCAGCATTTCTAAATATTTTAGGCAGCAGTTACGGACTAAAGCGCGCACACGATTGATGTAGGCTCCTCTTTCAGTAGGCGATAAAGCCCCACGAGAATCGAGAAGATTGAAAGTATGACTGCATTTCAATGCCAAATCGAATGCAGGATAAACCAAGTATAGAGGACGCTCTTCGCTTTGCTCTCTTTCGTGCGACCCAATCGTAGAGTAACGACCCAGATCCTCGCTCCAAAACGCTTTTGTAGCAAGAACACGTTTGCTTTCCTCTTCGAACATTTCGAATAGTTTAAAAAGTGTAGGTATGTCTGCGACTTCGAAATTATATAAATTGTGTTGCAATTCCAAATCGTAATTCACATCACGATAAGAAATGCCATTTCCCCATTCCAAATCTTTCCAAAAAGACGCTCCTCCCGAATGCATCAAACACAGACGTTCAGGACCGTAGGTAATTTCGACCGTGATAGGATTGAGATCTATCCCCCCCATTTGTTGGAAAAACGTGAATTGTGTGATTTCAGCGCCATCTAACCAAACTTCCCAACCTACACCGCTCGCCCCCATGCTGGGCGATTCCCAGTCGTCTTCTACTAATCGGACATCGTGTTTTTTGACGTCGAATCCCAAAGCATCGAGCGAACCCATGTATAAATCAACGATATCGTCTGGGCTCGGTTTGAGAATGACTTGGTATTGGTAGTAACGCTGATTGCGCATCGGGTTGCGCGCATATCGTCCATCTGCTGGTCTCCTGCTGGGCTGTACGTACGCACATCGCCAAGGGTTCGATCCTAAACTCCCGAAAACAGTAGCCGGATGCATCGTCCCTGCACCGACCTCTACATCATACGGCTGAAGAATTACACATCCTTGACGTGACCAATACTCGTCTAATTTTTTCAGTAATTCTTGAAAAGTCATCGCTTTTATTCGATTGTACACTTTTACTTCCAACGCCATAGGGTAGAGTCACGCAATACGTCTGTAAAAGGAGGCGACTCTGTGAAAAATCTATTGAAAAGCGCTCTCGCGATTCTCTTACCATGCGTATTCGTAATGCCTATTTTTGCTCAACCCTCCATGACCCCTCCCGAAGAAATTCGCAAATTCGGTTGGATGGTCGGTGAGTGGAGCGGCAAAATGAAGTGGCTCATGGAAGGGATGGAAGGCGAAATGGACATGACCCTGAAAAACGAATTCGAAGGTCAGTTTCTCAAAACCACTTCCGCAATGGATATGATGGGTGAAAAATTCACGGAAGTGAGTTTTATGGGGTGGGACGCTTCGAAAAAGCGATATTCTTCTTGGACGTTCACGAATTTCGCTCCTCTTCCACGAATAGAGCATGGAACTATGGATGGTAATAAGCTCGTTTTCATAAGCGAGCCTTGGTTAGTCATGTCGGAAGAACCCACAGTGTCTCGTGCAACACTCACGAAAATAAGCGATAAAGAAGTTTCGTTTACTTTAGAGTTCAAGCAAGAAGAAAAGTGGGAAAAGGTAGCAGAAGGAACTTTCAAAAAGAAAACGTAGCCATTGTAATTGTCGGAGCAACGTAAACTGCAATAGCGATTTACTTTGCTTCGACATTTTTTTTGTCGGGACGAGGGATTTTCAAGAAATCGCATACTTCGTAAAGGTTTCGGATTTCGGCATCCGGTTGGGGTTCTGTTCCGGGATTTTCCTCGTTTTGCGAGTTGAACCAAATCGCATACCATCCTGCGTTTTTCGCCCCTTGCACATCGTGTTCAAAGGCATTTCCCACGAACAAGAGTTGCGATGGTTGAAGATTCGTAATTTTCTGTGCTTCGTAAAAAATCGCAGGGTCAGGTTTTCCGATTTTCAATTCTCCTTCGATGAGGATTGCATCGAAATAACTTTGGATCCCGAGGCGTTCGATTTCCTGGCGTTGCACGTCCATAGGGCCATTCGTGATAAGCCCTAATTTATATTTTCCTTTCAAAAAGGGCAAAAGACTTTCTGCTTCCGGATAGAGTTTCAAATAATCCAATCGCAAATCGGCATATCTTTTGCTGAGAACTTTAGCGA
The DNA here is from genome assembly GCA_035559795.1 of Fimbriimonadales bacterium. Classification (NCBI taxonomy): domain Bacteria; kingdom Bacillati; phylum Armatimonadota; class Fimbriimonadia; order Fimbriimonadales; species Fimbriimonadales bacterium. The sequence continues at coordinate 18,289 of DATMAR010000012.1, forward strand.
GTTCGTCATTTTCGATTCCCAGAGCCTGCAACGTTCTTCGCATATGTTCTGTTCTCGTTATTTCACCGCTTTCCAAATAATGCTCGTACCATCTGTCGGTTTTGATTTCTTTAGAGAAAGAAGGAAAAATCGAGCGCCACACTGCGACTGCTTCTTCGGGGGGGACTCCGAGATCGAATTCTTCGAAAGTTTTTCTTAGTGCGGTTCTGGAAGCAGTTACGTAATCACACAGGGTGTCGTCCAAATCGAAGAAGACACCACGTATGTCGTGATTCATGGCAAGCCCATCACTTCGCGCACTTCCTGCATCGTTTTGCTTGCAACTTGACGAGCGCGTTCTGCACCTTCGTTCAAAACACGAATCACGTAATCGGGATTCTTTTCTAATTCCTTTCTTTTTTCTCGAATCTCACGAAGGGAAGCGTTTACCGCACTGATGCATTCTTTTTTGCATTGCACGCAGCCTCTTTCACCCTCTCGACACTCCTTTTCGACGACGGCGACGTTCGGGATGTTGTACACGCCATGCAGATGGAAAACCGAACAACCTTCCGGATGCCCCTTATCGTTTTTTCTTATCTTCAATGGATCCGTAAAAGCGGACATGATTTTTTTGACTGTCGTTTCCTCGTCGTCTGCAATGTAAATCGCGTTGTCGTAACTTTTGCTCATTTTACGACCGTCGGTTCCTAACAAAATTGGGACGTTGCTCAAGATGTTTTGGACTTCAGGAAAAACGGGACCGAAAAGATGATTGAACCTTCGCGCGATTTCGCGTGTGAGTTCCAAATGCGGGAGTTGGTCCTTACCTACAGGCACTCCGTAAGGTTTGTAAAGCAAAATGTCTGCTGCTTGAAGAACCGGATACCCCAACAATCCATGACTCGCTTCGGCTGTTCCTTCCAGTGATTCGCGTTTTTCCTTGAACGTCGGCACTCTCTCCAGCCAACCGAGTGGAGTGACCATGCTGAGAATAAGATAAAACTCGGCATGCTCTTTCACCTGAGACTGGACGAAAACGACAGATTTTTCGGGGTCGATTCCTGCGGCTAAATAATCCGTTGCTATTCCAATCGTATTCGCCCGAAGTTCACGCGAGCGCTCGAGCATTGTGGTGAGGGCATGCCAATCTACGATGCAGCAGAAAAGTTCGTAATCGTTCTGCAACCTAACCCAATTGCGCAAAGCACCCTCTAAGTTGCCGAGATGGAGTTTGGGTTGGGTGGGCTGCATTCCACTGAGGAGCCGTTGTTTCGCCACCACTTGGATTATGGCGCAGTCGGCGTTATCTCTTCTGTGAGAATGCCCTTACCCAGGGGGTTGTGGACTGACCAGAATCAAATCTTTGTGTTTATCGTATAGCGCCATCGCAACCGTGCCGTCGGCTCTTCCGAATGCGAACTGGAATTCGTCTTTTCCGAAGTGAACCGAATATACGCCGCCGAACCCAGCGCCAGTTTCATAGTCGTAAAGAGCCTTTTGAGCCCCAGTAGAAACATCCCAGATTCTGACTGTGTTATCTGCGCCGCAAGAAATTAGTTTTTTCCCGTTCGGTGACAAGTCCATCGAATAAACAGCGCCGGAGTGACCCGTAAATGTTCGAATCACTGCGCCTGTGTTTACATCCCAAAGTTTGCAAGTGCCGTCGTCGCTTGCTGAAACGATGAAGTTCCCATCCGGGGTGAATTCAATTTCATTTACTTTCTTTGCATGTCCTGTAATGTATCGAATGACGACGCCGTTACTGGGGTTCATAATCGTTATCCCTCCGTTCGTTGCAACAGCCAGTAACGTTCCTTGCGGGGAGAAATCCATATCGTATGGGTAATTACCCGGAAGCCATTCGGCGATTTGACCGCCGGTATTGATATTCCAAACTTTTACGAGACCGTCCGAACCTCCCGTGAGAAACCATAGTTTATTGGGATGATAGGCAACGGAATAGACCGTAAGCGGTCCTATATCTCCGTGCTCGAATGTTTGTAAAAGCGCGCCATCCGAAACACGGTAAAGTTTTGCGTCTCCATCGCCTCCCGAAGCGGCAATCATAGTTTCATCATCGGAAAACTTCACATCTACGACGCCGTCTCCTACAATCGTGTAATAAAGGGTGCGGAGGTTTATCCCATCATTCGCTCTTCGTAACTTCACCGCACTTTCGAAATAAGAACACCCTGAAGCCAGAAGGTCATCTTTATGAGAATAATCCAATGCAGTTACGGCAGATGTGTGCGCTGTAACTTCTCGAATGAAGGAAAAATCATCGAAATGGCGTTGGTACACGGTGTCTGATTCGACTAATCCTACTTGTGAAGCGCCAGTGTGCGTTACTATCTCTCCATCAGGGGAGAGCGCGAGAGCCATGTCACCATTGGGTTCGTGACGAAGTAAAGCCCCTGTTGCCACATCCCAGGCTTTCAATCCATATCTGCTAGTGGTAAGAATCGTTACGTTAGCAGGACCCCATTCACATTCAGATACAGAAAACGTGTCAACTTTGATGCTTCGAACAAGGGAACCATTAGCAGCGTTCCAGATTTTCAGCTGAGGATTATCAAGTCCCCCAACAGACGCAATGTAAAGATCGTCACTCGAATAGTCAGCGTCAATCACGTACCAGTCGTGAGCCGTAACTTGCCAAATTAGACTCCCGGAATTCGCATCCCAAACACGCAACGTTTGGTCATCGGATGCAGATACGATTCTCGTTCCATCGTGTGAATATTCGACGTCGTAAATATAATCCGTATGCCCAGTTAGGGTCTTTTTCAGTGCACCTGTTGCGACGTCCCAGAGTTTGACTTTTGCGTCTGTTCCACCTGATGCAATAGTCGTTCCGTCGGGTGAGAAAGAAAGCGCATATGCGAGGTATGGGTCAGCCACCCAAGAGCGAACCAAAGTGCCATCGCTTACCTTCCAAATCTTAATCATCTTATCGTCGCCGGAGGACGCAATGAGTGTTCCGTCCGGTGAGAATTCAACACGAATCACGTAATAGCCTGAGCTCGCTTTAATCGTCCGCACGAGCCTTCCGGATCTAGCAACCCATATTTTTACTGTGCCGTCGTCCCCTGCTGTGGCGAGCAGTTTTCCATCAGGAGAATAATCAATGGTGTTGACTCCTAATACGGTTCCTCCACGGATCCATAGGAACCTCGGCTTCTCACCGTACGCGAAGGGTATCAGTGAGAGGATGAAAAGGCAAACGAAAGATGTCTTCAGTAGATTTGCGAGTATGTTTTTCATGGTCTTACCTTAACGAGAAAAGATTTATACGCTTTGATACATTATTTCTCTTTTTCTTGTGGCGATAAAACGAGGTCGTATGACCTAAATCATTATACGCTCGGAATGAGTTTATTTATTGCAAAATAGTTGCCAAATATGCTGAAGGTTGCGGTGGATAGCGGGGGAACGTTCACGGATTTCGTCGTTAGCGATGGCGAGTCCTTCACGATATTCAAAATCCCGAGCACTCCGCATCATCCAGCGAGTGCTTTATTGCTCGGGCTAAGCAAAGCCCTTGCCTCGACTTATGAAGACAGATGGCAGTTATTCCACGGAACGACCGTTTGCACGAACGCCATTCTCGAAAGAAAATTTGCAAAGACCGCATTCGTATCGAACAAAGGTTTCGAAGACGTTCTGTTTCTGGCGCGGCAAACTCGACCACAACTTTATGCTCTCGAGCCCGAAATTCCATCTCCACCCGTGGAGCGCGAAGATTGTTTCGGTATTTCGTGTCGAATGAATTACCAAGGCGAAGAAATATCGAAATTGGATGATGAAGAAGTGCTGGCATTGGCGAAAAAATTAGCGCCTTATGATGCAGTCGCGGTTTGCTTGCTATTTTCTTATGCGAATCCGGAACATGAAAATAAAATTGCGAACGCACTCGAAAATAGGATGGTGAGCTTATCCCACGAGGTTTCTCCTGAATTTCGAGAGTACGAGCGCGCAATGACCACGGTTCTGAACGCATCTATAGGGAATCTAATGAAAGAATATCTTTCTGAAATCTCGCAAGAATCGAGAGCAACCGAAAAATATATCATGTCGAGTACGGGGGGGCTCACTTCGGTCGAGGATGCGATAGAACTGCCCGTCAAAACTGTGATGAGCGGTCCTGCAGCAGGTGTTGCAGCAGTTCATTGGCTCGGGAAAAAGCACAAAAAGACGAAGTTAATTGCTTTCGATATGGGGGGTACGAGCACGGATGTGACGCTAATCTTAGACGAACCAGATGCAACATCGTTAGAGGAAATCAACGGATTGCCTTTGCGATTACGACGTGTGAACGTTCATACGATCGGGTGCGGTGGTGGGTCTATTGCTTACCTCGATTCGGCAGGGGCATTGAAAGTCGGACCGAAAAGCGCAGGTGCTGATCCGGGTCCTGCGCTTTATGGAAAAGGAAAAGAACCGACAGTAACCGATGCGGATTTTCTTTTAGGAAGACTATCCATAGACTTGTTCGGAGGTGGATCGGGTTTCGCATTATCACCTGATAATGCCGAGAAGTCTATTCGAAACTTAGCGGGAAAACTGAACATCGAGAATGTTATCGAAACCTCTGCAGCGATAGTGGAGATTGCGGAATCGCAGATGGCTCGAGCGATTCGAAAAGTTTCCTCGGAAAAGGGTTACGAACCTGCGGATTTCACTCTCGTTTGCTATGGCGGAGCAGGGGGGATGCATGTTTGCTCGTTAGCAGAGGAATTGGGTATTCGTGAAATTCTTTACCCCGTTGCGCCTGGAGTATTTTCTGCATTCGGTCTTCTCACAGCCCCCCGTGTTTATGAAATGAGCATTAGCGTGCTCGGAAAAGCGAATCAAAAAGATTGGATAAACGTATACGGAGAATTGAAACAGAACGCAGTAACCAAATTGGGAATGGACTTCGATAAAGAAATTTATTATGCAGATTTGCGTTACAAAGGTCAATCGCACGAAATCGAAGTTCGTTTCGAACCAGGAACTTCTTTCGAAAACGTATGTGCACTTTTCGAAGAACAGCATCGAAAACGATACGGTTTTTCGACAAAAGGAAGAGCCATCGAGTGGGTAACCGCTCGAATACGATTGGAAAAATATTTTTCACCAGTAGAATTCCCTTATGGAAAAAGAAAGGAATTTGCTTATAAACTCCCTCCAGAGAAAAAAGGCTTTTGGAAAGGAAAGCATATCCATGCGAGAGTGATTTACCGTTTCTCATTATCTCCTGGAGAACAGGTTATAGGACCTGCATTATTGCTCCAAGAAGACAGTACGCTTTTCCTTCCGTCGAATTGGCAATCTCTTGTGTTAGAAGACGGGACACTGCGGATATATCCGATTTGATTAAAATCTCTCTTTCAGAACCCTCGCTTTGAAAGCGATATCCATCTTGTCTATTTAGATGGAACTATTTTGGACCTGCTCTCTGTGGAAAAAAGGATTGCTTCTTTTACATAATTCTTTTATGGCGGAGTGGAAGGGAAGATTTGCGAGGCTTTTCGGTAGAGAAGACCTGCGACAAATCAGTTATGCGCGACTTGCTTTTATCAGTGTTCTCCTTCTTTTCACGCCCGGCATCGTCGCGGAAATTTCCCTTTGGCAAAGACTCTCTTTACACGAAGGTGTGGGGCGATATCTTATGCTATCTGCAGTCGTCCTTTTTACAGTTACTTACCTTTGGGCGAACGTTCTCGTCGCTTCTGCCTGTACGATAGCATTGCAAAGGCAAAGATGGATTTTCTCTTTTTCCATCATCACTGCGATTCTCGCACTGGTTACTTTCATTCCTGGCTTATTTTTCTATCCAGATTACGATTGGTTATTCGTAGTAGGGGGGATATGCATTTTGACTCAAAGTTTGTCTTCGCTGTACGTCGTTAGTTGCGATGTCTTCGGAACAATCCGAGTCAGTGCGCGAGAAGTCTGGGGGGGTATCGCACTTTATGTTCTTGTGGCAATGGTTTATGGAAATGTCTACGGAGTTTTATACGTCCTCAACCCTAAAGGCTTTTCAGAAAACCTCGGTTTTAGTATGGAGTCGTGGGGGAATTTCCTATACTATAGTTTCGTTACGCAAACGACATTAGGATACGGTGACATCGTACCTATATCCCCTCTCGCGAGAATGTTCTCTATTTCCCAAGCGGTGTTCGGAGCATTGTATCCTCCGGTAATTTTGGCGAGGCTCGTGAGCCAGCACGTTTTTCAAAGAGAAGAAGAGTAAAATTGACCGCATGAGGATTTGCGTCAAGGGAATCATTTTCTCCGTCTGTCTTGCCGTTTCTTTAATCTCCTCCATTTCCGAAAGCATACAAACAATATATGCCGAAGGTTATGTTTTTCTCGACTTGAACAAAAATCGAAAAATGGACCCGGGTGAAAAGGGAATTCCCGGCATTCGTGTTTCGAATCGTCGAGATATCGTTTTAACGAATCAGCAAGGAAAATGGCGTTTGCCGGTTTTAGGAAGAGACACGATATTCTTCGTGATAAAACCGAAAAATTACATGACACCGGTAGACGATAAAAACCTTCCTCGTTTCTATTACATCCATAAACCGGATGGCTCACCGAAAATGAGATATCCAGGTGTTCAACCGACCGGAGAACTACCTAAACAAATCAATTTTCCGCTTTATCCTCAGAAAGAACCTAACAAATTCCAAGCCCTCTTTTTCGGAGACACTCAACCTCGAGATATTCGTGAAATCGAATACATCGCACACGATGTCATCGAGGATTTAGTGGGCTCGAACGCCAAATTCGGCGTAACTTTAGGCGATATCGTATTCGATGATTTGTCGTTGTTCGAGCCTTTGGCTCGCACGATTGCGTTGATTGGCATTCCTTGGTACAACGTCTTAGGAAACCACGACGAGAATTACGATGCAAAAGACGATTCGGATTCCGACGAAACTTTCGAGTCTTTTTTCGGACCTTCCTATTATTCATTCGATTACGGACCGACGCATTTCGTAGTTTTAGACGACGTCGTATGGCATGGTGCAGTTCCCGAGGAGAACAAGCGCGGCTTTTACACCGCCGGCTTGGGAAAGACTCAGTTGGAATGGTTGCGAAAGGATTTATCTTTGTGCCCCCCTCAGCAACTCGTGGTTCTAATGATGCACATTCCAATGACAGAAATCGAAGACCGACAGGAACTTTATCGCATTATCGAAAAACGACCTTATGTCATTTCTGTTTCGGCACACACACATTATCAGCGTCATGTCTTCATAACGGATAAAGACGGTTGGCGCGGAGCGAAGCCCCACCATCACATTGTAAACGTCACGGTTTGCGGGAGTTGGTGGTCGGGTTCACCCAACGAATTAGGCATTCCTCACACGACGATGCGCTGTGGTGCGCCGAATGGTTATTCGATTTTCACCTTCAATGGGAATCAATATTCCATAGAGTTTCGCGCAGCGAAATCTCCGCAACAGTATCAGATGAACATCTATGCGCCGGAGACGGTGTCTTCCTCGGAATTACCGAAAACATTCGTTCAAGTTAACGTCTTTAGCGGCTCGGAAAAATCACGGGTCGAAATGAAAGTAGGCGTAAACGGGGCATGGAAAATAATGAACAAAGTCGAGAAACCCGACCCTTTCTATTCCAAAGCGTACGAAAAAGATAAAACGCTCAAAGCGCCGTTTTATCCTCTACCTGCTCCGATAAAATCACCCCATCTTTGGGAAGCAACGTTACCACCGAATTTGCCAAAAGGAGTGCATCCGATATTCGTGCGTACGAAGGACATGTTCGGTCAAACTTATACAGCGGTTCGAAGCATTCGTGTAGATTGAGGTTGTCAAATTATGAAAATTACTGAGATAGCATTGTTCTGTTCTGACACTAATGCTGTGAAAGAATTTTTTAAAAAGATTCTCGGCGAGCCCGCAAGTGAGTGGCACGGTGGTGCTATCTTTCATGTCGGTGATGTGCATTTGTTGGTTCATGAAAAAAGTACATCCGGAGGAGGTCCTGCGAATATGGACCATTTCGCATTCGAAGTCGAGAATTTAGAGGAAGCGTGTAAAAATCTCGAAGAAAAGGGACTTAAGCCGACGCATGGACCTGAAAACTACGATTGGGGAAAATCTGCTTATTATTTCGACCCAGAAGGGAGAATGATTGAACTTCATGAGGTGTGAAAGGATTAGATAACGATGAATCGAGAACAAGCCTATCAATTGCTTTGCGAACACACGGATAGCGATTCCATTCGTCGTCATTGTCTCGCTGTGGAAGTTGCCATGCGGCATTATGCGAAAAAGTTAGGAGAAGACGAAGAAAAATGGGGAATAACCGGATTGCTGCACGATTTCGATTATGAAAAACATCCTGAGGAGCATCCTCTTTGGGGGATGAAATTATTGGAATCCATCGGCTGTGATCCGGAGATCATTCGCGCAATCGGTTCGCACAACGAACGCACAGGAATTCCGAGAGAGACCCCTATGGAAAAACATTTGTTCGCTTGCGATGAGTTATCCGGTTTCATCGCAGCCGTAACGTACGTGAGACCATCGAAAAGTATTTTCGAAGTGGAACCGAAAAGCGTTTTGAAAAAACTCAAAGAAAAGTCTTTTGCAGCAGCGGTGAATCGTGAGGAAGTTTATGCAGGTGCTGAACTGATTGGCGTTCCGCTGGAAGAGCACATCGCGAACCTTATCGAAGCCTTTCGAAATCATCCTGACGAACTGGGGTTGCGAGGGAATCTGTAATACTCGTTTTCTTTTTCCTAGTTCCCAAGTTTTGTTCGAGAACGCAGGGGTTACTTCGTGATGTTAACCGTGCCGCTTCATAAAATATTTCATGAATTCCGAAAGGACTTTCGCACCCTCTTCGGGGAAGGCGTTATACATCGAGGCGCGAATCCCTCCTGTGCTTCGGTGACCTTTCAATGTCACCATGCCGAGTTCTTTCGCCTCTTTCACGAAGGTTTCGTCTAATTCCTCCGAAGGGCAGCGGAAAGTGATATTCATTCGACTACGATTCTCTTTTACAGCATGCCCATGATAGAAACCGTTCGAACTATCAATGACGTCGTAAACGTATTTCGCCTTTCTTTCATTAATCGGGGCAATCCAATCAACCCCCCCGTTTTTCAGTAGCCATTTGTAGTAAAGACCGCAAATATAAATTGCGAAGCAGGGAGGCGTGTTGTGGATGGAATGGTCTTTATGCGCGAGATACCATGAGAGCATAAGCGGCAGATTTTGCGATTTCGATATTTCCAAAGCACGAGGACTTACGATGACTGACGTTACTCCGGCAGGACCTTGGTTCTTTTGCGCTCCGGCAAAAATCACGTCGTATTTATGGATATCGAACTTTCTGCTCAAAATATTGCTCGAAGCATCGCAAACGACCAACGCATCTTTCAGCCCGAAATCCGGATCGCGCAAATAATCTACCCCCCCGACGGTTTCGTTGCTCGTGAAATAGATGTAGGAAACATCGGAACTGAATTTCGGTTCGTCGTCTTGCGGAGCGCGGTCATATCCGGTCGCTTCGCTCGTATAGGCGAGATGCACATTGGTAAGCTTTTGCGCATCTTTCATAGATTTATTGCCCCAATAGCCCGTGTCTACGTAATTCGGTGTTTTGCCTTCGATTTTGAGATTCATAGGCACCATCGCGTTCTGAAGGCTCGCACCGCCTTGCAGGAAAAGCACACCCCAATCCTCTGGGATATTCATGAGTTTGCGAAGATTCGCGATGGCTTCCATATGAATGTCTTCGTAAATCTTTCCACGATGGCTGAGTTCCATAACGCTCATCCCGCAGCCTTTGTAATTCAGTAAATCGTCTCGAGCCTCTTCGAGGACTTCGACGGGCAGCATTCCCGGTCCAGCAGAAAAGTTGAAAATTCTATCGTAGGGAAGGCCTGTTTTTTGGGGTTCTCGTGTCGGAATCATGCTTTTAGGATACCGGAAAACATGGAGCATGGCAACTATGACCATGCTCCACTTCGAAAAAAGTAACCGAGGTTTTTTAGTAAGTTACGAGCACCTTTACCTCGTCCATCGATGCAGTAGGTCCTGAGCGTGTGCTTATAAGGGAGGAGACATCTATTCGCACCCGAATTTCTTTCGTTGTCGGGTCGATATAGTCCTTAGGATTGGCGATAGATGGAATGGTGAAAACGCCATCCAACAAAAGCAGTGTCCCGTTGAAAACGTGGTCGTAGACACCCGTTTTCCGGTTCAAAACGAAAACATCCATCGAGGACACCATGTTCGCTTTGCCTTCGATTCTCAGACCCAGATTCGCTACGTTATCCGTCGGAGAGGTCGTGATGTAATCCACCTCGCTTGCCAAAGGAGAGCCTCTGCTCAAGATTCCCGGCGGAATTACGAGATATCCATCATCGGAGGCTACTATTTCCGCTATTCCCCCTGTGATGCTTCCGGATTTGATGGGAATGATTTGCTCGATTGCGAGTTCTTGCTCGGTTCCAGGGGGGGCGAAAGGTTGAATCCATGTACGCCAGTTATTTCCTTCCGCCCATTCGTGATGACCCCAAAATGTTTTGTTATCTGCGGGGTCTGTGACGCATGCAGAGTAATCACCCCAGCGACCGTACAAAGTGTAAGCACTCGTGCTGGATTTTACGATTTCCATATTCGGCATCGTCCCGAGAGGGTCGGCTGCTCTTCGAGAGGCAATCATCATCGAAAGATATTCACCCGTCGAACCAGGTGCTCCGCGTGCGCACACGAGTCCTGCATTTCCCACAGCGTCCACACTGATACTCGTAAACGCAGTGCGAATCGGGTCGCCTGGGTCGGCTTCACCGCTTTGCACGAGTGTAGGTAAGTTGCCAGAAACAGGCCAACCGTTCATCTTGATTTCATACCAGCGAGCACGAACACGCGTGCTATTTACATGGTGCGTTGCCCACAAGGAACCGTTTCGATAAACACAACTCCAAAATCTGCTATCGAAGGTTTCTTGTTTAACGCTGCTTCCTTTTTGCGGCAGGTCTTCGGGGGGGCTATATGCGGGGACAGCGAGAGTGTACGTCGTGCGTGTTGGCGAGCCGAGAGGGTCTTGAATCGCATGCAAACGGACTGTCGTGTTCGTGCTCGATTCGAAATGCTCTATCATGTATTGCGCAGGAGCATCTGCGTCCCACGTAATTGGAATACCATGACTTTGCTGACCAGTAATCAACAAGTTCTTCGTAAGCGGCGTGTTTCCTACGAGAACGTCGCTTTTTTTCAAAATGTAAATCAGATATTTTTGATTCGGGGTGAAAAAGTCTGCGGTCAAGTAAACGGCTTGCGTGTCAACTGCGATATTCGGAGAGTCTATGTCACTACCCGCTAACGAAGTTACATCGAAGCGATACTTGTACCAATTTCCGTTCGGGTCGGAATCATCGGAAACCGCGAGCAAGAAGTAGGATTTTCCATTTGTTCTTTCGCAAGCCATCGCCATGAAGCGTCCGCTATGCGGATCGTAAATGACCTCTGGGTCGAAAACGAAACTTCCGGTGCCTAAAGAACCCCAGAATCCATAGGATGCTTCGATTTCATCCTGAAATTGTTTCGTGCCGTCTTTCGTAAACCATGCGATTGCACCGTTCGTCATCACGGCTATGTGGTTAGGACCAGCAGCGAGATGCGGGTCGGGGGGAGTCCAGCCTGTATTGAGTACTCCGACGAATCCTCCAGCACGATTCATCCAACTGTAATCCTTCCAAGGGTCTTCACGAAATCGAGGATTGTACTTCGGCGGTTCGTGCGGTATTGCTTGTTCCGTAACCACACGAATTTCTTCCGTTTTGGAACTGCTTTCTCTTGCTGCGAGAATTTTTTCTAAAGCGTTTTGTGTTGATGCGTTGACTTCCTCTAATTCCTTTCTCATAGTGGGAGAAATGAATTGAGAGGGAAGCAAGCAAGTGTAATAAACACCGTTCGAATCATCCAAATTTCCGCGACCGTTCCAAGCAATGACAATGCTTCCATCGTGGAGATACGCGATTCGTTGTTTTCCCGTTGCTTCCGCTAATTTTTGCTCGCCTTCTCGATTTTTCGTTGCGCAGAAAGCAGGAGAAGTAGGCTTACCGTGTGCATCGAAGGTTTGCAAATAGATGTCTACATCGTCTCCTTTCCATTCATTCCAACCGATAACGAAACTGCCATCAGGTCTTCCTGCAACGGCGGCACCGTTTTGATGGTTCGCGCTTTCGGAGAGCGGAATGAAACCATTCGCAGATAAATCATCGTTCAATTTTATTGCTCGCACACGAAAGTCTCCATTGCTTTTGGATTCCATCCATGCGACGATATAAGATTTGCCGGCAGCGCAAATAACCGGTTCGACGGCGTTTTTCCCGCTAATGCATTTAGGAGTTCCGATTCTTTTGCCATTCAAAGAAAAACGTTGTGCATAAATTCCTACGAGGTCGCCGTTTTCATCGAACCGCTGCCAAACTGCGAGCCCTTCATTTCCGGAAATCGCAACAGCAGGTTTTACGTCTCGTCCTTTTCCGACGTTAGAAATCTGAAATTCATTCGTTATAGGCTTGTCGTTTCTATCGAAAACGCGCGCAAAAATTCTGCTTTCTTTGCCACTGATTTCCGAAACGTAAACGGCGATCCTTTTATCGTTTGAAGAAGCAGAAACGACATCGAACTGCTCACCTAAATAGCGGACATTCGTTTGCTTATCCCCTAAATAGATACCGCTCAAACTTCCATCACGGTATAAGGATTGATAAAATGCGCGGGCTTTTCCTTCCGAAGTTAAAAAGCAGCAAGGTTGCATTTCCGGAAATTCTTCGTTTTTCGAGACACGCGATTCGGAGGTGATTGGTTTTCCGAATTTATCGAAGACCCTGACAAAGACACCGGGCTTGCCACGCAATTGTCGTTGACTTTCCCATGCAATTGAAAATCTGCCATCGGGCAAGGCGGCAAGGGTGGCATTGTGTTGTTTCCCGAGAGTGAACTGATTCGCTCGACCTTCGATACGGATATATTCATTTCCGTTGTTTTCGAAGGCGTCGTAAAACCTCAGGTCGGAAAACGTGGAGTTGTTAGAAAGATAAATAGCACCAACTAAGAAAGAGAACATCGTTTGTCCCTCCTTTTTTGAATTTAGGACGGTATCAGGTTCGAATTCGTTCGCTATCCTTCCAGGTGCTCGTATTGGTCTTTCAGAGAGGCTATAACGGCGCTGTCTGCGAGCGTGGTGGTGTCGCCAAGAGCCCTTCCTTCGGCTATGTCTCGAAGCAGTCTACGCATGATTTTGCCGCTTCGGGTTTTAGGAAGGTCAGCACATATAAAAATTTCCTCTGGTCGCGCAATCGGACCGATCATTTTTGCCACATGCTCCTTTAGTTCATCTGTTAGCGAAGTCGTATCACGGTCAGAGATTTCTGCATCAGGCGGCGCAGTGTTATTCGTCCGCAGTAAAACGAAAGCGCTGATGGCTTGGCCCTTTATTTCATGGGAACGACCGATGACAGCGGCTTCTGCAACTGCTGGATGAGAAACCAATGCGCTTTCGACTTCCATCGTGCTGATACGATGTCCGGATACGTTCATTACGTCGTCCACGCGTCCGAGCAGCCATAAATATCCATCCTCGTCACGCTTTACTCCATCACCCGTAAAATAGACTCCCGGAAATCGGCTCCAGTATTGTGATATGTATCGATCAGGGTCGTTGAAAATCCCTCGAAGCATCGCTGGCCAGGGTCGCGTGAGAACTAAATATCCACCGTGTGCACCTTCGAGAGGTTCGCCTTGTTCGGAATAGATTTCCGCTTTTATCCCTGGAAACGGATGCGTCGCTGAACCCGGTTTGCATGTCGTAATCCCAGGTAACGGTGTGATAAGAATCTGTCCTGTTTCCGTTTGCCACCATGTGTCGACTACCGGGCATCTTCCCCCCCCGATGTGTTTCCAATACCAAACCCATGCTTCCGGGTTGATGGGTTCGCCAACAGTTCCTAAAAGTCGCAAAGAGGTGAGGTCGCATCTTTCCGGATATTTATCCCCCCATTTCATAAATGTTCGTATCGCCGTTGGAGCGGTATATAAAATATTGACTTTGTGCTTTTCAATGATTCTCCAGAATCGGTCTTTATCGGGTGTGTCAGGCGAGCCTTCATAGATGAGAATTGTCGCACCGCTTGCGAGCGGTCCGTAAACAACATAACTGTGACCGGTTACCCATCCGATGTCCGCTGTGCACCAGAAAATGTCGTTTTCCTTGTAATCGAAAATCCATTGGAAAGTCGCCAAAGTCCCTGTGAGATACCCCCCCGTTGTGTGTACGATGCCTTTGGGCTTACCGGTAGAACCACTCGTATATAGAGTGAATAGCAAATCTTCACTCTCCATCGGTTCGCAAGGACATTCGTCGCTTTGACGAGGAACGATTTCATCCCAAAAGAAAACAGGGCAGTTTGTTTCGATAGGATTAACTTCTTTATTCAGCCTTCTATAAATTAGAATATTTCGGACAGACGGACAATCACGAACCGTTTCGTTAACCGTTTCGAGTAGTGGAACGATAGAGCCACGACGCCACCCACCATCAGCAGTGATTACGGTTACTGCTTGTGCGTCGTTAATTCTTTCTTTTAATGCCTCTGCAGAAAAGCCACCGAAAACTACGCTATGCGCGGCTCCGATCCTTGCGCACGCGAGCATCGCAATCGCAAGTTCGGGAACCATCGGCATGTAAATACAGACGATCTCTCCTTTACGAACTCCTAACTCCTTGAGAGCATTCGCTGTGCGAGAGACTTCCGCTTTCAAATCCTTGTATGTGAGAGTGCGCGTTTCTCCTGGTTCTCCTTCCCAAATAATCGCTGTTTTGTTCGAGCGATTCGGTAAGTGCCTATCTACACAATTGTGACAAGCATTGATTTTCCCGCCGATGAACCACTTTGCATATGGCGGTTTCCATTCGAGAACTGAGTGCCATTTTTCGAACCAATCGAGTTTTTCTGCCCAAGACTCCCAGAACTTTTCGAAATCCGAATCTGCCTTCTCGTAAATCGAGGGGTCGCTGATATTTGCATGCTTGATGAATTTTTCGGGCGGAGGGAAAACCCTTCCTTCCTGGAGCAAGGCTTCTATCGTTTCTGACATGCGGCTGTTTTACTCGAAATGAGCCTTTTCTTTACACTTTCTATGCCTCAAATACTCCCGCTACTAAGACTTTTTACTTGGCTTTTTTCATTCTCTCTCCTCTAAAACTCTATTTGGAATCTGTTTTAGGAACGTGGCATGAAAAGATAACGTCTAAAAGAAGAACAAAGTGTGTTATGAAAGTAATTCTATTTACGCTATTGGCATTTCTAACAGGATGGAATTCGCTGTTCGCTCAAAGTTCGCGAATGTGGATCAACCGTTACGAGGGACATTATTACGATACTCCTGTAGAACTCGACCTGGATCGAAAAGGAAATTGCATCGTTTTCGGCTCTTCTTATCCGGTTGGTTCGTTCAATAATTCAGATTATCTCGTCGTCAAATACAGTGCTTTAGGAGAGGAGGCGTGGACCTTTCGTTACGACTTGACGGATGACGATAGACCTCAAGCGATGGAGGTGCATAACGATAACAGTATTTATCTCACGGGTACGGCGGGAACTTTGAGGCTCGATGCTGACGGGAACTTGCTGTGGTCGAAGACAGATCACGATGGTTACGACCTCTCCGTAGATGCAGAAGGGAACTGTTATGTCGTGGGGGGGCTCGGAAGCGATGCCATGGTTCGAAAATACGATTCCAACGGTGTGCTGCTTTGGTCGAAAACCTATGACGGTCCTTCTGGTCAAGGTGATTTTGCTACGCATGTCATTGCGCTCTTACAGGGAAATATCTACGTCGGCGGATATCAAAACTCTATTCACGATGGAGAGACTGCGGATTTGATGCTTTTGAAATACGACCAGTACGGAGACTTGAAATGGAACTCGAGTTATAACGGACCAAAAAATAAAAACGACCTCCTTCGAGCGATGACAGTTGATACTGCCGGCAATATTTACATAGCAGGTTGGACTAACGTCCCTTACTATTACTACGGTGGGGACATAGGTGTAATTAAATTCGACTCGAGTGGAGGAAAAATATGGGATAAGATTTTCAACGGAAGTTCCAATCTCGACGATTCGCCAACAGGGATTGCGTCCTATGGAGGTTCCGGCGTCGCTGTTTGCGGAACGACAGAAGGCTTCACGAGTTTGAACGACTTCATCGTCCTTCGATACGACGCTAACGGAAATCTGCTTTGGAGTTTTATTTGGGATGGCGGTGGCTCTGCGTTCGATACCGCGACTTCCTTGCAGTTTATGGGCGGAAACCTTTATGCGGCGGGTGGAGGTTCTTTTTCGAGTGGAGTACCTCCGGATTTCGTTATTCATGTTTTCGGAAAAGTAGGAAAGCATTTAGGTTTTTATCGTCATGATGGCCCAGCGAAAAATTTAGATGTCATCTCGGATATCGAATTGAATAAAGGGGTTTATGTCACCGGTGAGTCCTACGGTTTCGACACGCAAAGCGATTTTATGACCGTGAAATTTTCTTATCTATTTTCGGATGAAAAATGAATCGGCTCGTAAACGAAAATTGCGGCGTTGCGCACCTTGAATTCCTGCACTTTTTTCCACCCACGTTCACGATAAGCATTTAAAAGTAGATCGTAAGGACGAAGGGAAGTAGGATAACGTTTTCCTAAAAAGAATTCGTGCCCTTCGATAAACTCCTCTTCTGTCCGGTAATCCATTTCCCAACTCGTAACCGCGGCGTATCTTACTCCGAGTTTCTTAATAGAGTTCATGATATCCGAGCCGTCGATGTATTCCTCCGATACTAAATTGCTCACATCGAGGCCTGCAGCTTTCCATTGGTCGAGCATAAAAGGCGAGACGAGAATTTTAGGATGCGATTTGCTCCAATCCAAGAACGCCTCGATTACCGGTCGCGGATTGTTTTCGTATATTTTCTCTTTTGCATTTACGAAAGATAATGGCAGAAGCGCAAAAGTAGCGAGAAAAATGGGCATCGCAGTCTTTGAGAAACTTCTTACGAAAGGAAAGGCGAGAGCAGTGATGCCCAATGCGAGAAAAATAGATAGCCTCGAATCCATCCACAATAGTACAAAAGGGATGAAAATCGAATAAAGAGCAAAAGGTTTAGAAACGACTAAATAAGAAAGTCCAGCGGCGACGAGTGTCCATATCGCCCATGTAATTTGCGTGGTATAAAAATAAATCCCCCCCACATCGGCGAATCTCGAATGAACGACGACCCACCATGCCAACCAAATCGCGAGCCACAAACAAAAGAAACGTTGGGATTTCCAAAGAAAATAAACCCCCAGTATGCTCATCGCTAACAAAGGGAGTATCGCTATTCCGAAAAGAACCTTCATCGAAGTATCACCTTTCGATATCGCTTTCGAGCCCACAGAATCCATAAAGGAAACGCCGATTCCCGCTGCCATATATTGCACGACTTGTAAGCCAGCGGTTCCTCTGGCTTCGACTTCCTCACGGTAACGACTAACTCCTACTTCCGTACCGAACTGCATATAAAGAGCAGTAGGAAGGATACCGAGGACACAAAAGAGAACAGGGGGGGCTATTTTCTTGAATGCCTTTCTCGATTCGTCATTCGAAAGAAAATGCGAAATCATAACGAAAAATGGCAAAAGTAAACCGTTATAACGAAAACTCAACGCTAATGCGGCGGTAATGTATGCCCATGTCCACTTTCGAGATAAAATCGCCCAAAATGTCGAGGCAGTCATTGCGGCGAATGGTAAATGAGAAGTAGCGCTCAACGAAGTGATCATTACGTAACGACTTCCGAGAATCGCAACTACCGCGAGAGAAATACCTATTAAGTTGAGCCTTCGTAAAATTCCGATCATTGCGAACCCGAAAATAAGATAACTTCCTAAACCGATGCATCTTCCAACGATTTCCGCAGTCGAAGCAGAAAAACCAGCGAATGGAGATAGTAATAAAGGAAAACCTGGAGCGAATTTTTGGTCCGTTTGTTTGAATGCTGCAATATCGCGCGCTTGATCTAAATAAACATAAAAATCAGGGTCCGGATGAGGAAAATCGAAGGCGAGAATTATCAATAAAAGAAAAAAGCAACCGAAAAGTGCATATGCGATTGTCGCATCTATCCTCCGGATGCCCTCCAGCCGTGATGTTTCGACCATTTAGTTCGTTAGGCGCATTTAGTTCGTTAAGGGAATGCGAATTACCAACCCCTTCCAGCGAGGAGTTCCTCTTCACGAAGTTCGTGAACCGCGCGCCCGATCATAGGCTCTCCTAAATCTTCGGATACTTTTGCAATAAGCGCTGCGTCTTCGTAATGCGCTACTGCTTGTACGATTGCTTCTGCACGACGCTCGGGCTCTCCGCTTTTGAAAATTCCTGAACCGACGAACACCGCTTCAGCTCCCAAGCGCATAACCAATGCTGCGTCCGCAGGTGTTGCAATGCCACCGGCAGAAAAATTCGGAACAGGCAAACGCTTTATGCGGTGTACTTCGAGTACGAGTTCGTAAGGAGCGGATAATTCTTTCGCGACGCTCATCAATTCGTCTTCGCGTTTCGAGGCGATAATGCGGATTTCGTTCATGATGGAACGCATATGACGCACTGCCTCGATGACATCACCCGTTCCTGCTTCCCCCTTTGTGCGAATCATAGCAGCGCCCTCGCCTATCCTTCGCAAAGCCTCGCCTAAGTTTCTCGCCCCGCATACGAAAGGAACCTTGAAGCGATGTTTTTCGATATGATGCTCTCCATCGGCAGGGGAAAGCACCTCGCTTTCGTCAATGTAGTCCACCCCCAATGCTTCCAAAATTTCCGCTTCTACGAAATGCCCGATTCTGCACTTCGCCATTACAGGAATTGTCACGGCGTCTTGAATCGCTTTGATAATTTTCGGATCGCTCATCCGCGCAACCCCTCCATAGGCGCGGATATCTGCAGGAACTCGTTCCAATGCCATTACAGCCACCGCACCGGCGCGCTCCGCGATTTTCGCCTGCTCTTGAGAGGTGACATCCATAATCACCCCACCCTTGAGCATCTCGGCCAAGCCGACTTTTACACGCCAAGTGGCTATTTCTTTCGTTGTTTCGCCATCTTTTTGGGACATTTGTTTTTCAATTTTACCTTAGTGATTCTCTATACCCACACTTTATTTATCCTTTCGGTATCCTTCTATTAGGCTATGCGTGGAATCGTAATTGCAGGTGGTCTCGGAACACGTTTACGACCGCTTACACTCTCTCGTCCAAAGCCGCTCATGCCGCTCGTGAATACACCTTTATTGGAATATCAATTAACCTATCTCAAAGAAGCAGGGATAAAAGAGGTGTGCTTCGCGACCAACTATATGGCAGATGCCATCGAAAAATATTTCGGTGACGGTTCCTCTTTAGGAATAAAATTGGTTTACGCTTTGGAAAAAGAACCGTTGGATACAGGGGGTGCAATTCGAAACGCTTACGACGTTTTTCCAGGTGACGACTGCGTGATTTTCAACGGAGATACGATTCATGCGTTCGATATATCGGCAATTATTCGAAGCCATCGTGAACGAAATGCGGATGTCACTTTGACTTTGAGAGAAGTTAGAAGACCGCATCCCTATGGCGTAATCAAAATCAATGAAGAAGAACGTGTCTTGGGATTCTATGAACCGACGGAAGAACAAAAAAGGATGCTTTCGAACACTGGCGAAGGCTCGGACTACATCAATGCAGGGCTTTATGTCATCAATGCGGATATTTTAGAAATGTTTCCATCCGGCAGATGCAACGTCGAAAGAGAAGTGTTTCCGAAACTCATTTCAGAAGGTAAGCGAATTTATGGAAACATTCAAAATGCGTACTGGATTGACATCGGTCGCCCTTCGCAATATATGGAGGCTGTTCGGGCTGTATTGAACGGTTCTGTAAAAAGCCCTAAGCCTTTTCGGAAATACAATAGCGCGGCTATAGACGATGATGTGGAATTACATCCGGAAGCAAAAATCTCTGGTTTTTCTTCGATTGGAAAAGGAGTCAAAATAGAAAAAGGTGCTGAGATAATTGACTCTATTATTCTCGAAGAAACCAATATCGGAGAAGGTGCGAAGGTGCGGAATTCGATAATCGGAGAGCGCTCGTGCATAGGAGCCTTCAGCAGGATTGAAAATTCTGTATTAGGAGCTCAAACTGTAGTTCCAGAATACAGCATAATCGGAGAAGTCCCGTAATAATTCTTAAATGGAAGTTTCGTTCGTAGATTTAGTCGCTCAATACGAGGAATTAAAAGAAGAAATTGATTCCGCAGTCTTAGCGGTTTTAAGAAGCGGCAAATACTCATCGGGTGAGCAAGTTTCACTCTTGGAAGAGGAATTAGCCGCTTCTTGCGGATTGAAATATGGAATTGCAGTCAATAGCGGTACGGATGCTTTGAAGATTTCCTTACAGGCTTTGGGAATCAAAGAGGGAGATGAGGTAATCACCACACCGTTCAGTTTCGGTGCAACGATAGAAGCGATATTGCAAAACGGCGCGAGGCCTGTTTTCGTGGATATCGAGCCGAAAACGTTCAACATAGCGGTTGAAAACCTCGAATCTGCGATTACGAAGAGTAGCAAGGCGATTCTGCCCGTACATTTATTCGGTCAAATTGCCGAGATGGAGGAAATAAGAGAAATTGCGAAAAAGTACGACTTAAAAATCGTAGAAGACGCTGCCCAAGCGATTGGGAGTACGAGAAACGGACTTCCGATAGGCTCATGGGGAGATGCGGCAGCGCTGAGTTTTTATCCTACGAAAAATTTAGGAGCAGCCGGGGATGGAGGGATGATTCTAACGAACGACGAAGAATTGACGAAACGCGCAAAAGCGCTGCGAGTTCATGGGATGTACAAACAATACTTTTATGACGAAGTAGGACATACGAGCCGCTTAGATGAAATTCAAGCAGCAATTCTTAGAGTTAAATTCAAAAAATTGGGTCAGTGGAACGAAGCGAGAAGACAACACGCGCTCATTTATGACCGATTTTTCGAAGGCACCGATGTCACCCCCCCTTATGTTTTGCCGGAAACTACATATCATAACTACCATCAGTACACGATTCGGCATCCGAGAAGAGATGCTTTGATGGCATACCTGACGGAGCATGGAGTTCGTTCTGCCATCTATTATCCTTCTCCTTTGCATCTTCAAAAGGCTTACGCGCATTTAGGTTACAAGGAAGGGGATTTTCCGATAGCAGAGAAGACTTGCAAAGAGGTTCTTTCCTTGCCGATTCATCCCCACCTTTCACGAGAGCAAGTGGAGTATGCGGCAGATGTAGTTTGTCATTTCGTTGCTCCAAAAGCGGGAGTTTGAAGCCTTGAGTAAAAACGGATTCGCTCACCCCATTCAACTATTGGCGATTGACCTCGATTTTACGTTACTAGACGGAAACAGAAACATCGTTCCGGAAAATGCCTCAGCAATTCAGCGCTTGAACGAAGCGGGAATCAAAATTGCATTGGCGAGCGGAAGAATCGCTTCCAGCATGCGCCATTTCGCCGACGAAATGGAAATCGAACCTTCCTTGATTTCATGCAATGGCGCGTATCTCGTTGCCTACAATGGACGAGTTTTGCAAGAACATAAAGTAAAGATAGAGTATTCCAACGAAATCCTTTCCTTTTGTCAAAAAACCGGTGTTCACGCACATATTTATGCAGACGACACGATTTTCTTCGCAGAGGAAAACGAAATGCTTTACAAATATATGCGAAGGGTCAAACGCGGCAACGTGAGAGTTTTGGATTGGGATGCGCTCTATGGTATTGAACCGCTCAAAATCATCATGATGATTTCACCAGACGAAGCAAACGATATCCAGCGTGAGCTCGGAACTCGGCTTCCTGCGGATGAAGTCCAGTTCACATTGTCCGAACCAGAGTATTTAGAGGTGTTGAGTGCAAAAACCGACAAAGGGGAAGCATTGTCTTCGTTAGCCTCGGCTTTGGGAATTCCTCAAAATCAAACCGCAGCGATAGGCGATTATTACAACGACCTGCCCATGCTCGAATGGGCTGGTCACTCAGCGGCAGTAGCAAATGCACCTGAGGAGGTCAAAAAGATAGTGGATTTGGTCGTCGGTGCCAACGATGATGGTGGTGTAGCCGCTTATATAGACCTAATCCTGGCGTCCCGTTGACCTAATGATTCAAAATCAGGCACAATAAATGCCTTCTCTGGAACGTCTCTATCTTTCGAACGTCCATAGAGGCGCTCCCCCCACAATGAGGAGGTTATGATGAAGCAAATTATGAACATTCTAAAAACCCTAATCGTATTACTTTTCGCTTCCTTCTTATTTCCTGTCCAAGCACAACTTTCTAGCTCGAAGCGATTTTCTCAGCCCGATTTGACGATTACGAGCCCTCAGAATGGAGACTTCGTGGGTCAAACTGCGAGCATCAAATATCAGGTTTCTGGAGCGGATTCGGAAATCACGACGAAAGCTACCATCACCGAAGATGCTAATCCCTCAAATGAGATCATCTTAGAAGAATCGAAGGTTCCTCCCCCCCAAGGGAACATCACGGGTGAATTGCAATGGAATCCTGGAAAGAACTATCCCGGCGGGCTTTATCACATAAAAGTGGAAGGCTTCATCGGAAAATCCCAAACGGGAGTTCTTTTCGAAACGATTTTGCTCGATGTTACACTCGACCCGCAAGAACCGAAAATCATAGACTTTTCACCAGCAGAAGGCGCATTCGTAAATGGAACGGTCAACTTTAGTTTCAAAACGGATGAACTCGCATCGAATGTAAAAGAATGGAAACTCACCATAGACGGAAGCCTTGCAAAGACTGCTTCTGGTACTTCCGATTTTAACGTTATTTATAACTTCAATCCCGATGTAGACGATGGTCCGAAAACAGTATTAGTATCCGTAAAAGACTTAGCAGACAACGTCACCGAGAAACAATACACAATAACCTTGGACACTGCAGATCCAGGGGTCGAAATAAAATCGCCCAACTCGAACATAAAGGTAAAGCCCGAGTCCATTGTTTATGTCGTTTTGCACATCACCGGTGAATTTATAGACTCGACTACCGGTTCATCTTCGGTTGATGTTACAGGAGTAGATGTAGAACTTCGTGATATGAATAACAACTTTATCAAGAAAGTTCCACGGTTGGAGTTCACCGTAATCGGTGAGGTTATTCAGTGGGTAGGTAGATTTAAAGTAACGGGATTGCCGAATAAGTTCAAAGTAGTAGTGACTGTAGTGGACGTTGCAGGCAATCAAGCCGACCCCCAGGAGGTGATATTGGAGGTAGGCTGATGTGAATTCGCGTTACGAGCTGCTTAAACAGCAATAACGCTATTTTGAAAAACATATCTTGCAAACAATAATCAATAAGGAGGATAAAGGAATGACAATATTCGCATGGAAGCGAGGAATACCTTGCACGTTGGGGTTGCTCGTGGCTTCTTTCTCCTTTGCACAAATGTCGGATACGATGTATTCGTTCGAGATGGGAGGAAGAGCCTATGGAATGGGAGGTTCGATTTATTCGAATTCCGCAGATGCATCTGCATCTTATTGGAACCCCGCTTGTTTAGGACTCGTTCAAACGACGCTCGTGGAAGCGGTGATGCGGAATCGCCCGATCAGCCAAACCCATCTAACAGGAACAATCGAAGATGGACTCGATGGTACTGGTGAACTGGGCTATGGCTTCCAATCTCTCTCTTTTGGGGGGGTGGCATGGCCTTTCCGTGGAGGAACACTCGGCTTGAGCTACGCCGTCGGCGGCTATGTACGACAAAATGGCTTTGGTGAAGACACAACCTCTTCCTCAGCAGGAGGTCCTCTCACTGCCCAAACTCTTTTCCGCTCGATGACGGAGTTTTTCACTGTGGCTTACGGAAGACCGATGGGTCAAAACTCTAACATCGGCGTCGGAGTAGTCGTTGCACGACAAAGCCTTAGCGATAAAGCACATGTGTTTTTCACAGGTGACCCGGATAGCATCGTTCTTTCGGGCGGCTTCGATGATTTGGGAAGCGGTGTTGGTGCAATCGTAGGTTATCAGTTCACTCCCCCTGGAAGACAGAATGTTTCTATTGGGGCGAGTTATCGAAGCGAAATCAACCTCTCGGGCATAGACTCCGGTTCTTCGCATATAGATGTGATTCCCGCTCGTCTGCAGGGTGGGCTTGCTTTTCGCGTAGATGGATTGCGAGGGGGTCGTGATTTTCTCATCGGTGGTGTGGACGTCATGTACATCTTCCCGGGGAACGACGGGAAAGTATTGGAAAACGATGGACAGTTCAGCGCTGGTATCGGACTCGAATACAACTGGACACAATCCTTCGGTTATTTGCCTATTCGTATCGGGTTCCGATTCATTGATAAGAGCATTAAGCGACAGGTCGCCCTTCAGGAAGATCCTTTCATAGCCAGGCAAATTGTTACCTTCGGAATAGGTTATCGCCCAAAGAACGCACCATACAGTTTGGAGTTGAACTTGGCTGCAGGCAACAAGCAAAATACTCCTGACATCGCTTTAGGACTTCAATTCGAAGTGAGAAAATAAAATCAAGAGGAACTTGCTATGATGAAAATAAAGTTTCTTATCTGCATCCTTTCTGTTTTGCTCGTTTCTCAACTCAATGCTCAAGGATGGCGAGACGCGTATGAAAAAGGCTTAGCCGCTGCCAAAAAAGGGGATTGGGCTAACGCGCGCGCTCACTTTTTGGAAGCAAAGAAAAACAGACCTCAAGACAGCGACAAATCGAGTTACATCGGTTCTGGAGTAACGAGCAAAACGCTCTGGAGAGATGGCGCTCTTTATTCTCCTAACTTCGCTGCGGCTTATTGCGCTTTCAAACTCGCAGCACAAGCAGAGGACTTGGCAACCCGAAATCGAAACTTAGACGAAGCCATTGCGGAGTTCAAAGCCCTTCTCGATGCAGGCCAAGTAAGCGTAGAAACGATTGTTTTCCTATCCGCTGCGTACACCGCAAAAAACGATTTGCGAGCAGCATCCGACATACAAGAAAAACTTACTACGCTCGACCCCAAGAAAGCCTTCAAAGTAGATCGAGAAGTTTTAGACGCAAATGACTTACGAATTCTTGCCTCCAGCGTTGACGTGATGCCTCCGGGATCTCGTGAGAATGTAAAACCAGATGAGATTGCCTTCCGACCTGGAGCAATCGGAAAATACGGAATCGTTCCTCCGTTGGATTATAAATTCGCTCTTCTCATAGGAAACGCTAAGAATAGCGGGCAAGTTTATGCGCATAACGATGTAGATCTTTTGAAAACGAATCTTATGAAACATGCAGGATATATGGAAACGAACATCGTTACGCTGAAGGATGCAACGACTCAAGTGATTATGGATGCGGCGAAATCCTTAGCCGAAAAAATGCCGGAGAACGGAACTATCTTTATTTTCTTCAGCGGAGTAGGCGTTTACAATCCGCAAAATCAAACCGATTATCTTGCAGGAGCAGAGGTAACCGACCTAACCGCTTTCGACCAAATGCTTCCGAAAGCGGCTTTGTTCGAAGTTTTTATGAAAAAAGGTGCAACGATTTTCATCTTCTATCAAGTCGATAGACCCAAAACATCAGAGGGATATTATTTCGGTCTCGAAGTTCCTATGTTAGGGAAAATCGCGCAATGTTTCGGATGCGCTCCGGGTGAAGTTGTGAACGCAATATCCTTCGAAAACAAAATACAAGGGGTTTACGGACTCGCAATTTCTAAAGCGCTCGAAGATATGCATACGAACCGCATCCCGATCGTGGATTTCGCATGGAAAGTTTTCGAAAAAACGAGAGAAGGTTCGGCAGAACGCGGTGGGGGGGGACAAACGCCCACACTACCGGTGCTTACGAACTTAGGCGGATCTGCTAAATTCTAAAAAGAAAAAGGGGTAAACGTATGGGATGTCTCTCGAAGAGATAGAGACTTTCGAAAAACGATTGTTCCGCGCCTTAGCGGGACTCCCTGCAGAAAAATATGCTCAGGAAGTCTTGATTCCGTCTTTGGGCGCAGTTTTGGGTTTATCCCATCCGACCCTCGAGGAAATAAAGGAATCTCTGAAAGAAGCTTTGGCGAGTTTCAAGGCGGTATTGGCGTATTACGGTATTTTTCGGAGAGGCACAGAGCGTGAAATGCTCTCGAAGATGATGCTTACGGCAATAGAAAGAACATTGGATGATAGCCCTATAGAAGAGTTTTTCCGTTCGAAGGATTCAGAAGCCTTGTGGATTAGTTTTTTAGAGGTGTGCGAAGAAACCCATAAAAAACCTATGGAACAAATGAACAGACCTTTCATCGAGGGAGTATGCAAATTATGTTTCGAATTATTCGAAATAACTCGTCATGGAAGCATCTTCTTATGGATTTACGATGAGGTATGCGCGGCTCATCGAGTGGAACATGTTTTCAATCGTCTCGTCGATATTCGTACTTTCGGACCTAAAACCGCAAGCCATATTTTGCGTGACGCAGTATTTCTTTATGATTTAGAGAAGCATATCGTATTGAAAGACAGATTGTATTTGCTTCCGATTAATAATGCAATTCGCGTTATAGGGGAAATGGTTTTACCGGAAGCAACGACTCACTTAGCGGATTGGATTCTTGCAGGAAAAATTTCGCGCGCGATACGCAATGCCGGTGTAAGCATTGTGAGGGTAAGTATGGGAGCGACTTACGTGGCTATACGCGCATCTGAAACTTCAGAGAGTATCGAGAAGGCGTTGAGAAAGATTGCATAGATGCTTTTCCCTCGCTTCTGACTACGAAGTGAGAACGCAATAACTTTCATTTTTAAGTCTTTATCACTTTGATTCTTTTCCGATAAAATCCAATGATATTCGTAGCCCTTCCAAAGTAAGCATGGGGTCTATTTCTTCGATTTCTTTGCAATGACTTGCAAATAATTTAGCAATACCACCGGTTGCAATCACTTTAGCCTTTCCCCCGAGTTCTGCTTTGAAATCTCGTATCAAAGTATCTATCGCCCCTGCATAACCTATCACCAAGCCCGATTGCAGGCTCATGACAGTGCTTTCGCCAATCGCTTTCCCTGGATGACGCAGTTCGACTCGCGGGAGTTTTGCTGTCTTCGAAAACAATGCCTCCATAGAAAGTTCGATGCCCGGAAAGATACTTCCACCGAGATACTCGCCATTTGGTCCGATTGCATCGAAGGTCGTTGCCGTTCCGAAATCAACGACAATCGCAGGAAGCGGATATTTCGCCTTTGCAGCGATTGCATTCGCTAAACGGTCTGCACCGACAGCGTCGCGAGGCTCGTAGCGAATCTCCATATTCGGAAGAATCTCGGAAGATAAAAAAACGATCTTCGAACTTAAATATTTTTCTGCAAATTGTTCCAAAACGATATTGAGCGGAGGAACGACGCTTGCGCAAATTACGGTCGATGGTTTGATAGGGATGTTCGCTTCCTTGCACAGTGTAAGGTAAATCGCTCCGAGCGAATCTTCTGTCATTTCTAATTTTGTCGGCAAACGCCAAAAGGAAAGCCATTTCGTTCCATCATGATGGCCTATCACGATATTCGTATTGCCGACGTCGATTGCTAAAAGCAAAATTATTCTCCTAAAGAATTCGTAAGGTCTGTCGAACTCGCAACGCACCCTTTGCATTCGCTTATAAGCGCGTCTACGATTTGCTTTGTAATCGAATCGCGAAGGTTGATGTCTTTGGCTTCCACCATAACGCGGATTACGGGTTGTGTGCCGCTTGCTCTCAGAACGATTCTTCCACAAGACGACAACTCTTCTTTCGCATTCTCAACTATCCGAACAATTCTTGGTTTCGACTCCCAATTTCGGTCTTCTACTCGAACGTTGACTAGAATTTGAGGCATGTTATCATAAAGCGGTGGAAGTTTCGATGCCGGGAGTTTCGTCTCTTGGAGTATCGAAATCATTTGAAGGGCAGTGAAGAATCCATCTCCTGTCGGGACAAAATCCCCGAAGATGATGTGTCCACTCTGTTCGCCCCCAATTTTGGCTTGAAGTTCCTCCATTTTTTGCGAAACGTTGCGGTCTCCGACCGGTGTTCGGATGAATTGGATGTTGTAACTTTTTAGAGCGTTTTCGAAAGCGGTATTGCTCATGACTGTTCCGACTACTATAGGTGGTTCGAGGCGATTTTTGTTTTTTTGATGAACCGCCCAAATTCCCATAAATCGGTCGCCATTGATAAGATTTCCTCGTTCATCGCAGAAAATACATCGGTCTGCATCGCCATCGAAAGCGATGCCGATATCTGCTCCTTCTTCGACAGTCAATCTTCGAATAGTTTCCGGAGAAGTTGCTCCACAATTCACATTTATGTTTTCACCATCAGGTTCGCAACCGTAGAAGCGAACGTCCATATCCGATTTCGAGAACAATTCTTGCACCAAATATGACGCACCTCCGTTTGCGGCATCAACTACGATTTTAAGACTTTTAGAGTCATTCTTCAAAAAACCTCGAAGCCATTCGAGATAGTCTTTCAGCAAAGATTCTTTACGTTCGATAACTCCGATATTTTCAGTAGGGAAGTATTCGACCTCTTCGAAAATATTTTCGACTTCTTTTTCCTGCTTTTCGCTGAGTTTTCTGCCGTTTTTATCGAAAAACTTTATACCGTTATCTCTGGGGGGGTTATGGCTTGCCGAAATGACTGCCGCTAAGTCGAAGTCGTTACTTCGAACGATATACGATGCCGCAGGGGTCGGTGCTATCCCTAATGTCGCAACGTCAATTCCCACAGAACAAAATCCGGAACTCAATGCGGCTGCGAGCATAGAACCACTCTTCCTCGTATCCCTGCAAATGACGATTCCTTTCCCGTTGTGTTTCTGCAGCCATAACCCTGTTGCCCTGCCTAATTTCAAAGCCAGATCTGACGTGAGACTGACGTTAGCGACCCCCCGCACACCATCTGTGCCGAATAGACTCACGGAGTTTGGCCTTTGCTTACTTTTACGCGACTCGGGCGCAAAACCTTCTCACCGATTACGTAGCCCTTTTCGATTTCTTCCACAACAATTCCCGGTTCATGATTTCCCTCGACGCTCGCAACTGCTTCGTGATATCGAGGGTCGAATGGTTGCCCTTTTGCGAGTATGGGTCTAACACCGTGCTCTTCGAGAGCGTCGCGAATTTGCCTCTCTACGATTTTGACGCCTTCGACAATCGCTTCTAACGATGCGCCAAACTCAGCCGCTTGGAGGGTTCTTTCGAGGTTGTCGAGCGCGGGCAGGAGGCGCTTTGCGATGTCTTCTGCAGCCATTTCCCTGAGGAGTTGAGCTTCCCGCACAAGACGCCTATGAACGTTTTGAACATCCGAGTGAGCGCGTTTGAGCATGTTTCTCGTCTCGGTGAGTTCGTTTTCGAGTTGCTGGATGCGAGAAAGAAGGTCATTGACCGGCGGATGTTCCGCAGTGGCCGCGCCTTCTTCGTTTACGTTCCTATTTTCTTCCTCGGACGTTATTTGCTCGTTGAGGTTGTCGTTAGGCTCTTTAGGCTCGGGTTCTTTTTGCTCCATAGGCTGCTCGTAGAGTAAGGTTGAAAAAAATCGTATTTATTCTTTGTGAAAGGAACATAATTTTACCCTAAGGATGTGTCGATAATTTCCTGCTATTCTTATAAAGAATCTTTGGAGTTGATTTGACCTCGATTCGATAAGATGACTAAAATTTATAGCATATGAGCGCAACACCACAAGAAGTGCTTTCATCGCTCGAATCCTTTTTGCAAGAGGAAGAGCAAAGGAACGGAGGCAAAAGACCTGCAGTGGATCCAGGTCCACGCAAGCACTTTATTTGGCCGCACAGACCATTAAGCGCGCAATACAACGTGAAACCTAAGGATTTCACGAAGACGATTCGATTCGAAATTCATGGAGAAGCATTTACCGTTGAAGTCGCCGAAACGGCGTTCGGTGTTTTCGGAAGATGCAATGCGCTAAAAGCAGAGGCAAAGGGAAACGACGTAGAGCAAATGCTCATCAACTTAGAAAGGGAATTAGAGCCTCTTTTCAACAGGCAGTTTGCAATTAGTCGAGTTTTGGGACTTTCACGAAGATACGAAGGTTCGATATCGGAACTTCATCCGACGCAAATCATTCGCTTGCTTTATTGTCCGGATAGAGACGTGGCTCATACGGCGATGACAGAAATTGAAACTCATGCACGAAGCGGACTTTATACACCTGCGCTAATTCGTATTTTGAATGACGATTCACATCCCTATCGTAGAATTGCGCAGTGGTGTGCGCTCGACATTTTCGAAGACTTGCAAAATATATGTCATTCGAAGGAAGAAATAAACGATGCGCTCAATGCGATTCGTAATTTAATGATGACCGCAGAAGATGACTATGCGCGTACGGTTTTCAAAGCGGGAGACGTTTTGGGGGATCACATTGCAAACGAGGAAGCAGGAAAGATTCTCAAAGAAGTTGCTAGCGAAGGAGCTCAACCTTTTGGAAGACGTAGTGCAATCCATGGAATGATTCATCTATGTGAGTGGCTTCCGGGAGAAAAGGAAAGTGTGATTGCGGTATTAGAAAAGGTTGCTCGAACAGATCCGATTCCCGTGCTCAGGCAATATGCTAAAGTGACCATCCAGGATATTTTGAGCGGTGAACCTCATAGCCCAGAACCACGATTGCCTCAAGACGCCGTTTAAAGAGATTATGGTAAATAGTATAAGGGGGGGCGCTTCTCGGGTCGACCTTTTGGTTAGGCACAAAAAGTCCGCTTTTTCACATCGCTAAACAAATACGAGAACACGAAACGAACGTTTGGACGTTTAAAAGAGAATAAGGAGGTATTACCTATGGAAAACCCCCATGTCTTCGATTTAGAGAACCGAATTCGACGACTCGAGAAAGTAATCTTCATCTTGTCGCTCATGTTAATGACCCTCGTAACTTTAACAGTGTATATGGGATGCACGCAGGCGACAGCAAAAAGTCTAAAAGCCTCGAAAATCGAGATCGTCAACGAAAAAGGCGAAACCCGAGGGCTATTCTTCGCCGACAAAGCCGGCGGAGCACTCAGTCTGGACGATAGTAACGCAAAGCCGCGCATCGTGCTCGGGGCGCATCCTGACAATCCAAGGATTGAGCTGTTCGATTCCCAAGGAAAACGCTTGGTGGTGCTGCAAGCCGAGGCAGAAGGAGCGACCTTGAATGTCCACGACGTCAATGGCGAACTGCGGGCTACCTTGGGTCTTTACAGAAACGAGCCTTGGCTCGCCTTCCTCGATGGGAGTGGCAAGGTGATTTACACGATTCCAAGCAAATAACCGAAACCCTAGCCACCTTTGAGGTGTCTTAAGAAGGTAAGTCGGAACCATCCAGGCTTTAGCCGAATAGGAGAAGAACTATGAAACGGATACCTGTTATTTCCTTAGCCTTGGGCGCTTTAATCACCCTGAGTGTGCTGCCTTTTAGAGCCTCAGCGAGTGAAGAAGGGCGCCGGAACACAGCATATGCCCTCGGCGCTGCGACTGTTTACTTCATCGTGAAGAAAAGACCTGTAGAAGCGTTGATTTCTGGGGCAGCAACGGCTTACTCCGTGAAGCGGCTTCAGGACTCCATAAACGCAAGACATCGCAGAGAACGACAACAGGCTGCTCGCCGTGGAACGACATATGTAAGAAGCACTTCCTCATCGCGCGCGACAACGTCAGCCTCAGTAGCGAAGCACTATTACGACAAAGGCGTCTCGCAAGGTTATAAGAAAGGATACGAAGCAGGATATGCTGCGGGTGTGAAACAAGCACGCGCTTCCTCAGTTCAAACGAGTGGCTCTTCGAACATGAACGACACCTACCAGCGCGTTCTTTTGGCTCGCAAGTAAATCCAGAACTTTTTAGTTGAGAATAGAGCGTGAGTTTCACGCTCTATTTTTTTTACGGTTCGAGCGTTTCATAAGACTTGCGACATGTCAAAAGAGGTAATTTAGAGCGTTTGTTAAGTTTTTTATGCACACAACCTATGCATACGACAACGAACGTTCACCTGACGAAATAAGATGGTAGAGGGGATTCTGATTGCGATGGTTGCCGCCGTTGCAGGAGCATTTGGCGCGATTCTCGGAATTGGCGGGGGGATTATATTAGTTCCGATTCTCGTGAGTTTTTTCGCTGTAGACGTAGAGCATGCGCGTTCGGCGAGTCTGGCGTCTGTCGTGGTCACTAGTATGGGTGGTAGTTTGATTTATTTGCGCGAGGGTGTTGGAGATATCGTGAGGGCGAGTTATTTGCAACTTCCTACCGCGATAGGAGCAGTAGGGGGGGCATACTTAGGAGCCAGGTTAGACGATAAAATCATTCGCTTGTTGTTCGGGTTGTTTATTATCCTGGTTTCTATTAGACTTATGTTCGCAAAAGACTCTCAGTCTAATTTTCGTCCGCACAGAGGTCATTGGGCATTGGCAATGCTCGCATGTTTAGGTGCAGGATTAGTGAGCGCAGTGTTGGGTGTAGGAGGTGGCATCGTGTTCGTCCCTGTTATCATATTGCTTCTTGCACAAACCCCTCGCGTTGCTGCTGCGACGAGCACTTTCCTTATCGGCTTGACCGGCGCAGCGAGCGCCCTTATCTATGCGAAAGCCGGGCAAATGGACTACGAGTTGACACTTATTGCCGCGACAGGAATATTTTTCGGAGCGCAGATCGGGGCGAGAATTAGTAAATGGGTATCGGGAAAAATGTTGCGGAAAGCTTTTGCGGTGATACTGCTTATCAATGCGTACCTGCTTATTTCTAAAGTAATACTCCAATGAGTAAGCATAAACATCAACAAATTGGAATGTTCGCTTTCTGGGGCATCGTTGCAGGAATGGTTTGTACTTTTATCCTCGCTTTGATTCCACATTTGCGAATGCAAGCGGTGTATGTTCTTTTGGCAACTCCATTGTTGTCGGCATTTTTAACCGCGCTGGAACTAATTCTAAAAGGCATTTATGGGCCCGGAATAAGTCTTTTGGCAGCCGTTTCGATCATCATATTCGGTTTTTTCGGTGGGAAGTTGTGAAGGGATTACGTATCAAAGCCTATGCGAAAATAAATCTCTTTTTACATGTAGGACCAAAGCGTGAAGACGGTTATCATGAAATTCACACTTTACTGCACCTTATCGAATTGCACGACCTTCTTACGATAAAGATATCCGATTCGACAAAAATTACCTGTACCGATTCCGCTATTCCTCCAGAAGAAAATTTAGTTACACTTGCACTTTCAAAATTTTCGAAGAAAAAAGAAATTTCTCCCGTAGAGATTCATCTTGAAAAAAACATCCCATTGCAATCAGGCCTGGGCGGAGGGAGCAGCGATGCGGCAGCGACTCTGAATGGAATCAACATGCTTACGGGCAATTCCTTGACTGAAGATACGCTGTTTTCCATTGCTCGAAGCATTGGTGCAGATGTGCCATTTTTTCTTGCAAGGACGCCTTGCGCCGAGGCGAGGGGGTTTGGAGAAAAAATCGAGCCTAAACCAGCCCTCGAACGCACACCTATCCTTATAGCAAAACCAAAAGTTGGTATGTCTACAGCAGAAGCTTATACAAAACTCGACTTTGTCAGAAGACTTCCGAGGGTATGCGCAGAGGATTGTAAAGAACCGTCCAACGACTTCGATGCTATTGCATTGCCTCAATCTGTCGAACTCATGGAAAAGTTAAAGGAGTTAGGGGCTTTCGAATCTCATTTATGCGGGAGTGGGTCTGCTGTCTATGGACTGTTCGATTCCGAAGAAATGATGCAAAATGCTTTTCGGAACCTGAGCACGAGAGGGGTTTGGGTTTGGAAAGGCAGCACTCTTTCCACGTTGGAAGAACCGGAATGGATGCTTTGATATTGGCAGGAGGCAAGTGCCCGGAAGACTTAGCGCGGGCGACAAGATGCGTCGTGAAAGCAAATCTGCTTTGGAACGGGCGCAGATTAGTGGACCAAGTAGTAAGCGCCCTGCGTAATTCCGATATAGGGCTCGAAAAGATGGTGTGTGTAGGCGCTCGCGTTCCATCTGCTGAGAACATAGAGGGGGGGGAGAATTTCTTCGAGAGTATGAGCCGTGGATTATCCGCATGCAATGCGAAAAACATCATCGTTACCACCGCTGATTTGCCTTTTATCTCAAAAGAATCTATAGAGGATTTCGTGAGTCGGGCTGAGCCGAATGCCGCAATTAACTGGGCAATCGTGCCGATGAAAGAGTGCAAAGAAAAGTTTCCAGGGATTGCGAGGACGAGCGTTCGATTGAGAGAAGGTCATTTTACGGGGGGGAATATCGCCTTACTTGAACGCGAGTCTTTCGAGAAAATCTTGCCTATTTTACAAAAAGCGTACGAAAATCGAAAAAGTCCGTGGAGATTGGCATGGCAAATCGGGCTCTTCGTACTTTTACAGTTAGCGATCAGTCGCCTCTTCCCAGCCGTTTTGAGCATACGAAGAATCGAAAACGTAGTGAGCAAGAAACTCGGCGTTGCGGCAAAAGTCGTGATTTCCCATTATCCAGAAATTGCTACGGATGTAGATACGTTAGAGCAGTACCAAGCCGCTCTGCGCTGGCGGGAAGCTCTGGAAGTCAGCAGCCGTAGGCTTTAGTCCGGAAGTATCTTCGAGGTGAAAAGTGGCACAAGCGAGCTACAGTCGGGCTTTCAAGAGTATCACCGACAAGCTGGAGAGGCATTTCAAGTACCGAAGGAAACCAGCGTAACTTCCTAAATGCTGAATTTCTTTATGCGGAAATTTATAAGGAAGCCGATGATTATCCATGGATAAGCCATGCAAGAGCAATCCGAGAAAAACGCCGCTCAATCCTCGGAAAATGTTTTCGAGACGATCCGAAACGCCTTACTTGCGATTCCGGAAGTCCAAGAGGCAGAAGTCAAATATCATCAACGTCATAACGGCAATCGAGAAGTCGTGGGCTTTGCGGTAATAAAGCAAGCCTCTTTAACGCCAGAAGCAGTTATGAGCAGGCTTCGAGGGGTACTTCCTTCAAACCAATTGCCGGATAGGATTATTCTTGTTTTACGAAAACCCTCAGGGAAGTCCACGCATGGTTCTACAGCAGCAGCGTGATTTCGGGATAGAAGAATCTCGTTTCGAAATTACTCGATAGCCTCTTCTTCTGGCTCTTCTATTTCCTCTAAGGAAACGATTTCTGCCTCGACTTCCGGATTGATTAACTCTGCTTCTATTTCTTCCTCTTCAGCAAAACCCGCAATGGCTATCGGCGGTTGCACGGCAGTAGTTTGTGGACAGTTGAAACAACGGAACTTGACGTTCACATTTTCTAACCATTTAGGCAATTTGGTGATTTCTTTTCCGCAAACGCATTTAGGCATCTTTTTTCTCCTTATGCATTTCTTCGAGATGTTCGAGGTATTGCTTGTGACTTATCCAGCCATTGATTAAAAACAATATTGCAGCGCCGAGATATAGCCACGGGAGTGCGGAACTATAGGGTTGACCGGGGTCACGAATGAAATCAGCCCCTCGAATAAGCCCAGCGATACCGATCGCTGCCATTGCAAGGGCAAATAGGAAGTAGGTGTTCAACCACCAGGGTCTAGGTTTAACGCGGTTATGCATTACGGGGGTCGTAATTATATCTAATAGTTTACTTCGATTGTTTGCTTTCTATGCGTTTTCTTCTAATTTCAGTCCTTATCACGTAAACGAACAGCGCCGACCACACGAGAAGTGGCGGCAGAATCAGAGCGAGAGTCAAGTTCATCAGCAGCCTCCCAGGCATAGGATATTTCAGCTTCACGAACGCGCAGTCTATACGCTAACGCGAACGCAAAAAATACAACGATTAAGGTGCTGTAAAAAATAATTCGATATGTAGGGTCGAGACCTCCCCCGACTACCGCCTCGTTTGCGCCGGCATGTCTGCTCTGTGTAGCAAAAGGTGGGATGCGCGGCAAAGCCCATATCAGGAAGGGAACCGTGAGAAACGCAAAAATGGAATATCCCGCCGATACTATAGCGGCGCGTTGCCTTTCTGCGATGGAGGTGCGAAGGGCGAAATATGCTAAGTAAATAAGAAGTTGCAAAAGAATAAGAACCTGACGCGGGTCCCATTCCCAAAATGCTCCCCATTGCATCTTGGCGAATATCATTCCCGTAAGAGTCGCAAGAATAACCAAAAGCGTCCCTATCTCGATTGCTGCAAGACTCCTGATATCGAAGCGTATGTCTTTCGTCATTAAATAGCGCCCCCCCATAATTGCACCCCAAAGAAAGAACGCGGTGCATAGCATCGCAGGGGGGACGTGAAAGAACATAATTTTAGCCGCCTCCGGTACGGGAAAGTTTTTGGCTGGAGGAGCCCAAATATAGGCAACGGTAACACCGATACCCGCAAGGAAAAGGACAATTTTCGCTATTCTTTCCATGTTGTACTGAAGAGAAACGGACCTATCGCTAAGTAAGCAATCGTCAAACTAAGCATTGCTAAAACAGAGTGCCATCCTCCCGATGCCGGAGCGCCTAAGGCGATACGTGTGGCTGCTATCCCAGGTGCCAACATCCAAAGTAGAGGAGGTATAGAGATTACCCCCATTATCGCATGTCTACCCCGCGCACGGGAGCTCCAAACGCTCGTTAGCGTCATTCCGGAAGCCAAAGCGAGACAACCTACGAACACGGTACAAAGGAAGAGTGTCGCATCAGCGACTTCTACTCTTGTAAAGAGCAAGAAAAAAAGCAAAATAAGAAGCCCTATAGCGCAGGAGATGA
Source organism: Fimbriimonadales bacterium (assembly GCA_035559795.1). Classification (NCBI taxonomy): domain Bacteria; kingdom Bacillati; phylum Armatimonadota; class Fimbriimonadia; order Fimbriimonadales; species Fimbriimonadales bacterium. Next base: position 55,119 of record DATMAR010000012.1, read on the forward strand.
ACGCGTTATACAAAAGTTTCGCCCAATAAATAATTTCTGGTCGCGCAACCAGCCTCAGCAAGTCCGCAGTTCCGGATTCTTCTTCCGAAATAAAACTGCGCGCTATTGCGGTTACAGAAGAAAAGAGCAAAGAAATCCATAACATTCCTGCGGCGAGAGATGGTCGTAAAGTTTCTTTGACAACGGATAATGCTATTGTGGTTACAATCACTAACGCAAAAAGCGCAATTGTATAGACGCCATGTTTAGAGCGCAAATCCACTAAAGCCTCTTTGTGTAAGAGAGCAATCAGTTCACTTGCCCAAGTTGATTTCCCATTCACCGAATTGTCTATCATAAGGGTCGTTGGTTGCGAGGATTATGCATCCTCTATTTCTTTGATTCGCTATGATATTTTTTAGGATTTCTCTCCCATTTTCGTCGAGGCTTACACTAGGTTCGTCCAAAAGGAGAATTTTCGGTTTCGTTTGTATAGCCATTGCCAAACGGAGTCGCGCTCTCATCCCTGTGCTATATGCAGAAGTAGGCTTTTTGCAATCGAGCGAGAGACCGACATCGTTGAGCAGGACATGAGTATTTCCGGAATTTACATCACATCCACGCAATCGCGCGGTGAGCTGAAGATGCTCTAAACCCGTCAAATTAGCATACAATCGAAGTTCCGGAGACGCAAACCCGATATCTTTTCGAGCGTCTCGTATGTTTTTTTCTATAGAACCTTCGGTGGGGCTTTCTAACCCTGCTAATAATCTCAAAAGGGTGGATTTTCCGCTCCCATTAGGTCCCGTAACGAGCAAGCATTCCCCTTTTTCCAAACAAAATTCTATCCCACGGAAAACCCATTGGGAATTGTATTTTTTTCCCAAACGAGTCGCCTGTAACATCAAAATGTCGTTCAACAATTTAAATATTTTTCGAAGGAATCGTCGTTAGCAAAGGTTCTGCGCCGAAATCGGCAGGATCGTAGTTCTCTGCGCGTATAGTTCGCTCTCGCGCATCCGGCAGATAATACACGCGATAACCTTTGTCAAGTGCCTCTTTTAGTTCCTGCATGGATAATTTATCGATATAGATCACATCCTTTGTTTTTGGAACTATATCCGGATGAAAATAGTAAAGCATCATTCTTTCCAAAAGACCGCTGAGAACAATGCTTTTATCGGGCAAACTGCCGTGTTTTAGAATGGCCTGTTCTACGGTTTTATCTATCGCGATTCGCTTATCGTAATCCATAAGAACGGGTCCGCGCAAAAAATCAATCATGAAAGTTTCGCCTGAGAGTTGTATTTTGCGTATCGCCGCCGAGCGGGTGAGTGGCGTAATTCCTTTTTTCGGAGGTTCGATGTCTACACCGACGAGAAAAGGTGAAATTAATATCCCGAGAGTCAATATTCTCACCAACCAGCGCGAAAAGATTAAAGCGATGAGCAAAAGTAAAAAGGGAAGAGCAGGAATGAGATAACCTTCATCATGAGGAAGGCGAAGATATAAAACCCACACTAAAAAAATCACGAGAAGCCATACGAATATGTCTATTTTTGGAACGGGGTTTGCAACTTCTTTTCGAGAGTCTTCTATTTTTTGCCGGAGAATCCATCGGACGAGAGCAATTACGAGTGTTACGGAAAGAACGATGCTCCCGATGATTCCCCATACGCCTACTGTCGCTTGACCGAGAAGGAAAAGCGGCGAAAAAGGCAGATTCGGATTGACGAACCCACCCAAAAAATCGAGAAAAGTGCGTTTACCGGCACCGAAGGTCTCGTAATAACTCAAAAACTCGAAATTCGGATAGCGAAGCATGACGGGGATGAAGCAAGCGAAACTGGTAACTAATGCAACGGCAATAAACTCGAAACCACGCTGAAAACGCGATTTCTCGCTATGTGCAAACAAAAGGATGAGATAAGGAAGAAGAAAAATGATAGAGGTGAGTCGGGCACCCGTAGCCAAACCGAGCGCGGCCCCACCGTAAAATGAGTTTCCGGACAAAACCGCGTAAAACGAAATCATGAGAAACGCCATAGCCCACATGTAATCCATTCCACTCGCGCTGCTGATATACACGGTGGGGATGAAGGCGAAAGAGAGTGCGACTAAAAAATAATCCCTTAACCCGTATTTTCTTGCACATGCGGAAAAAAACGAAACGCAGATGGCTGAAAATAGCGCCGTTAGAAAGTTTACGGCTACCGGTCCGGATTGCCAAACGAATGCAGTGATGTATTCCTGCAAAGGGAAACCGGGAAGACGCGATGCTTCGTATTGCCCAGTAAGTGCGATATGGCGAGCAGCGCGCGCTAAAGCCCAAGCATCGTTATCCGTTCCGTAACCTACGAAAAGAAAAGGGATGCGTGAGGCGAGAACTATACTTCCTAATAAAATATCAAAGAAAACGGGATGAATCTTCGATTCACGTTGCGAAACATGGATAGATTCCCGAGGAATTGTTTGTGAAGCCTCCATGGTTTCCCCCTCAGAGCGACTTATGTTCCTTCCTGCCAACCGCTTAAATATTGCTTCTGTTCTTCGCTGAGTGTATCTATTCGAATTTTCATACTTTCCAATTTCAAAAGTGCAACTCGCTGATCGATTGGTTCTGGAACAGGATGAACGGACTTTGTCAGTTCCCGAGAATGTTGCGCCAGATATTCCATGCACAAGGCTTGATTCGCAAAACTCATATCCATGACACTCGCCGGATGACCTTCAGCCGCTGCGAGATTGATCAAACGCCCTTCTCCTAAAAGATACAAACGCTTTCCGTCTTTCAAAGAGTATTCATCGACATGTTCGCGAATTCTTCTCTTCGTACCCATCTTTTCTAATGCAGTGATTTTCAGTTCCACATTGAAATGTCCAGCGTTGCAAAGTATCGCACCGTCTTTCATCTTTTCGAAATGTCTTTCCGAAATCACGTCTTTGCAACCGGTCGCTGTGATGAAAATATCCCCCAACGATGCCGCATCGTCCATGGGCATGACGTCGAAACCATCCATAACCGCTTCCAATGCTTGAATGGAATCTACTTCCGTAACGATAACCCTTGCGCCCATTCCTCTTGCGCGCATCGCAATGCCTTTTCCACACCATCCGTATCCAGCAACGACGACTCTCCTCCCCGCAAAAAGAATATTCGTAGCGCGTAGAATCCCATCTATAGTGGATTGCCCCGTACCATAACGATTATCGAATAAGTGTTTCGTCTTCGCATCGTTAACTGCAATTATCGGATAGGAGAGAACTCCTTGTTTTGCCATTGCACGCAATCGAATAACGCCGGTCGTCGTCTCTTCCGTGCCACCGAGGATATGTGGAATGAGTTCTTTGCGCTCGCTGTGAATGACGGTTACTGTGTCTGCTCCGTCATCCATGGTGAGGGTCGGCTGAATATCCAGAGCTTGATGAATATGCCGGTAATACATATGATGGTCTTCACCTCGGATGCAGAAGGCGCTTATCCCGTAATGTTCGGTGAGTGCGGCAGCAACGTCGTCTTGGGTGCTGAGAGGGTTGCTGGCACATACAGCCACTTCCGCACCGCCTTCTTTCAGTGCCAAAAGGAGGTTCGCCGTTTCGGTTGTCACGTGGAGGCAAGCGGTTATTCGCTGACCAAGAAGCGGTTTTTCTCGAGAGAATCGCGCAGATATCCCTCGCAAGACGGGCATTTCCCTGGATGCCCATTCGATTCTTCTGAACCCTTCATCGGCGAGAGAAGCGTCTTTGATATGGTGAGAGACTATTGCCATTCCAGGCGAAGTATACTTCTATCCTTTACTAAGGAGTCTCTGAGCACATATTTGAGCATATAAAAGCGCTATGAGCATTCAACACGCAACAGTAACGATTTCCCGCTTTTTCGAAGAGATCTTTTCAGGACAGTACGGCAGAAAGCGTGCCTTAGGGTTAATTATCGCACTCGCTGGGGTTTGTGGAATTGCGGCAACGCTGCTTTACCTTTTCGAAGCGGACATGCGAATCGTCATAGCCTTTGCTGGCATTTCCGGTTTCACCCTGCTCGTGCTCATGATGGTGAGTTTTCATGAGTGGTTAATCCTTTTGGCGATTTTGGTAGGGCATTCCGTTTTTTATGGCAAACCTCCTGCATTAGGGTTGCGGATATACAACGCTATCGGTCCGGGAGACGTTTTTTGGTTCGTCGCATTTATTTGCGCAATCACGTATTGGTACGGGCAAAAAGATGCACCTCGCTTCCCCCCCTTACTTTTCTGGATTTTTGTTGCGCTGGCATCCTACACGGTCATTTATATCATGATTGCATTTTTCTTCTGGAAGATTCGCGATATTGCGTTAGTACAAGCGGTGGGATGGCTGTATTTTTCCGTTGCATTTCCAACTTATTATTGTTTGACGACGGGAAGAATATGGAAACCGTTTTATCTTCTATTGCTTCTTACGCTCTATGCTGCAGGGACGTTAGCCGCTTTTGCTGAATTGGGAGTATTCGAAGGATTAATCAATAGAACGGGGTTCGGAGGAATAGAAGGGAGAACATGGGGGGATGATGCTGTAAAAACGGAATATCTCGGCATGGGGGTAACCGTAACGCTGATTGCATTTACCGTAATGGCTTTTGCAAGGAAAATAACCTGGAGATATTATGCAACTGGCGCGTTTTTATCTGGCGTACTTTTAGTATTCGTAGACCGAGGAAGAGTTCACTATCTCGGGCTCGTTCTTGCGCTCGTTTTGCTCTGTTTCTTTATTCCGACCGCAGGACGACTTCGTGCTACGTTTTATGCGTTCACAGCGATTTTGGTTACGATTCTAATCATTCAAGCCATAGGGGGAACGATTGCCGATAAATTTAATCGCGCCGTGGCAGTCGCGCAAAAACGAGTCGAACTCTCGACCCCCGAAGCGATAAAGTACGACCCCGGATTGCTCGGACGCGAAAGGCTGTTGCGAGAAGGATATGTCATTTTCAAGGAGAATCCGCTTTTCGGGGGGGGACCAGGAACGATTTTCGGCTATCGTATCGAGTGGACGAATTGGACGACCGTACCTTTACCTTTCGTGGATAATTCGTGGTTATATCCTTTGGCAGTCGTCGGAATTGTAGGATTTTCGGGAATTATGCTGGTTTACTTGTCTTTTATCGGAGCAAATATTTGGGCACTGCAGAAATTGAGAAATCCATTACATAGAGCGCTTGCTGGTATTCCTATGGCATTTTTAGTTGGTTTCTTGCTGCCATCCAGTTTCGTAACTTGGTGGTTGGTAGACCGCTTCCATGTTGCTGCTTATTCCATAGGAGTTGCTGTTGCTTTGGCACTCGTTTATCACGAAAAGAAATACGGTTCGGATATCCCGGTCGTAGAATTTTAAAAAGTCGTAGAAGTTTAAATTCGACTGATACCGGAAATAAACATCTTTGCAAAACTTTATGAGTTTTTAGCAAACAATAGAGTACTTAGCTACAACGCAGCCTCTCCTCTTTCTCCTGTTCGTATGCGGATTACATCGGTAACTTCACTGATAAATATTTTCCCGTCTCCGATTTCCCCTGTTCGCGCCGCCTGCAGGATCGCTTCGATTGCTTTCTCGACTTGGTCGTCGCGAAGAACGACTTCGATTCGAACCTTAGGAAGCAAGTTCACAGAATAAGTGCTTCCGCGATAGAGTTCCGTTCTTCCTTGCTGGCGTCCATGCCCTCTGACCGCTTCGGTAGTCAATCCGAAAATCCCCGCCTCTTCGAGAGCGGTTTTCACCTCTTCCAGTTTGTTTACTCTTACGATGCAGTCTATCTTTTTCATGTTAATTACATTTCCATTAGGAACCAAACGCTTCCCAATTCCATTCAATAATTTTGACATCCCACGAAGTGAAAGCACCACTTTCCTTAGAGAAGTCACTTTTGACTCTTGAGACATGATGTCTCTTCGCTGCGAATGCCATAATAGAATAAGGAAATGGAAGAAAATCCCCAAAGAGACTGCGACCTTTCGATCATCGTCCCAGCCTATAACGAAGAAAAGACACTCGGGGCAGTTCTTGACAGACTTTTAGCGCTGCCTATCTGTAAAGAAATTATCGTTGTGGACGATGCTTCGACAGACTCTACGCCGGAGATTGCAAAAAGATACGGCGATAAAATTGTTTATTTTCGCCAGCCGAAAAATATGGGGAAGGGTGCCGCAATTCGGCAAGGCCTCACCCTTGCAAAAGGGAAGGCGACGATCATTCAAGACGCCGATTTGGAATACACCCCTGAGGAAATTCCTGACGTAGTAAAACCGATTTTGGAAGGGAAGGCGGATGTAGTTTACGGTTCTCGCTTCAAACGGGGAATGCATCCGAATATGGCGCTTCCTAATAAACTCGTGAATGTTATGTTGGTTTGGGCTGTTCGGTTGCTTTTCTTCAAAAAAATTACGGACGAGGCGACATGTTATAAAGCATTTCGCACTTCTGTTTTGAAAAAAATGAATCTCGAATGCAATCGCTTCGAATTTTGTCCAGAAGTAACAGCGAAAGCGATTCGCATGGGTTTGGACATTCATGAAGTTCCCATTAACTATGCCCCGCGAAGCAAAAAAGAAGGCAAAAAAATTCGATGGACAGACGGCGTTGAAGCATTTTGGACGCTCTTGAGACACAGATTTTCGAAGTTTTAGATCAGTAACATTTTTAACTGTTTATTAGAACATTTATTTCTTTCGTTCCCGAGTCTCTCGTGTTTTTCTAGTATCTCGTTCCCTGGTTCTCCTTAGTATCTCCTTACCGGTTCTTTTTGGGAACGCACACTCTATCTCTCTCGTTCCCAAGTTCACTCGGGAACGCATAATTGTATTAATTTACCGATTTGCTAAAAAAGCTAAGTTTGTTTTGAAATATTTCATACAAAACGAATCCAGAAAAGATGAACGACAACGAAATAGCGGGAGCCATGTACCGTACATGGGGATAAACGAAGGCTTGAAACAAATTTACATACAAGATTAGCCCGAGCGCAGGATAGGCGCGAACGAAAGCGTCATGGTGTTTCTTCGCCATGAGAAACGCCCCCCAGACGAATAGAACCATTAAGGGTAAATGGATAATCAAACTGAAAACCCTCAACTTCGCTCCCAAAGTTTGAAACCATGTGAAGAAAATCCCTAAAAACCCTCGACCGACTGCTCCCAGCGGGTTCGCTTTCAATTCCTCCATAACCAATTCTTGGGCAACTTTTTCGTGTTTCAAATAATCCTTCGGGGATGCGTAAGCCTTCGCTTCGTCTCCGTCATAAAGCCTTTTTAAAACGATCTCGTAACGTGTTTTTGCCGCATCTTTGTCTACTCGATATAAATCGCCCCACTCGAGCATTCTTTTCGAAACTTGAATCCCATGATAGAAGGGTGCCCAGCCCCAACTCGAGACGGGAACAAAAGACTCTGTGAGCAAATAATTCCGGTAAGTCCATGGAAATACGATGAGAGCGGCACCTAATATTGCGGGGATACTCCACTTCGACCATCGCGACAAAACTCGATGATGTTTCGAAAAGGCGATTCCGAAAGGAATCACGAGCGGTAAGAGCAAAAGAGTTCCTCTCGTCAATATACTCGCCCCCCATAATAATCCTGTTAAAAATCCATTCCCCACTGAACCGAGCCATGACGACCGACAAAAGAAATAAGCAAAAGCAAGAAACAGAGGGAAGTAGAAGTTTTCAGAATAAAGCCGAGCGGAATATTCTATGGATGGTGGATAAATCGCGAGAAGAAACGCGCAGGTAAGACCCAACTTATCCGAATGAATCCATTTGCCGAGATGAAAAAGAATCCAACAGCATAAGACACCGAGAAGTGCGTGACTAAACTGTGCGATCTCGTAACGGATTCCGAAGAGTTCGAAGAGGAGGTAAAGAAAAAGAGGATATCCGGGGGGGCGTTCCAGAGTAGGTGGTCTTTCTAAAACTAATCTATATCCGTAACCATGATAAAGATTTTCTGCGATAAGATGATATCCGTCCGTTTCTTCTTTTTCAGGTGCAATCCCCATAATACCGCGCGCGTAGCCGAATGTGTAGAGAATTCTCAGGAGAAAAGCCAAAACCAATATCGCGATGAGCGGATTGCGTTTTAGGTAGGTAATCATAAATTACAAACCGCGTAATGCCATAAATCGCGTAAATGGCTTTCGGATCCTTTGCATAGAACGGAGAATAGCGCAAGTCGCGCCATCGCCGCCTTTTTCGTAGCAAATATGAAACGATTTATTCGCAATTCTTTTTGCTTACTCATTTCCAAGCTATCTCAAGAATGTTCGCCCCATGTAGCAGACAACACTCCTCCCATACTACTAATCGTTTCTAAAATTCGTTCTCTCGCACCTCGAATGCTCAGCGAAACGCGCACCCCCCCTTCTGCATCTTCGATTTTTATAGAACTCAACTTGCCTCCCAATTTCTCGATTGCCGGAACGATTTGCAAAACGATGTCGCGAGAACTCGCGATTACAATGAGGTCATGCGTATGCGTATCTTTGGCAAAAAACTTCTCGAATTGATTGACGACGGTAAGAGTCAAAAGACACAAAATTGTCCCGAAAACGGCTACCCAATAAAAATATCCGCCCGTGCTAACAGCGAGCCCGATTCCGGAAACCGCCCAAAGGCTCGCCGCAGTCGTGAGGCCGAGTACAGTGCCACCCGTCCTCAAAATCGTTCCTGCGCCTAAAAACCCGATTCCTGTGACGATCTGTGCTGCGATTCTGCTTGGGTCCTGGGTTGGAAACGACTTACTTACTTCACCGAAAATAACGACGCCTATACAGACCAGCATGTGCGTCCTGATGCCGGCAGGGCGTCCATGAATCTCCCGCTCCCAACCGACGATGCCGCTGAGAATTGCTGCGATTCCTAATTTCAGCAAAATCTCGAAAGCCGCCAAAAGGGAATCTTTTTCCAACAACGCCTCGAAACTTTGCATCCGACTTCGAGAATAGCACGAAGGGAAAGCCGATTAGAATAGGATTCCCGGTTTTTACGAGGCTTTTCTTTGATATAGAGAAAAAAACTAACACGCTGAAAGAAGAACCAGATTTTCCATGGAGAAAATAAAGAGAAAGGTTATTTTTATGAAGCGTGTTTAAAAGGTGATCAATGAATCGTGTGCCTTAAGGCGAAGAATCAGGCTTAATGCTTTTGATGAAAGCCTCTTGTAATGCACATTCCATGCAAATATCAAATAACTCTTCTACTAGGTTGGGAATTTCTTGTTTGTTGGTCGTGGTCAATCTGTAGCCATGTTTGCATTCTAAGGTTGCGCGGCCATTTTCCAACTTTATCTTATACCGATATTGAATTTCAGAATCTTCATGCATTTTTGGAACCTCGATTACAAGTATGAAACATTCAACGCCAAAAATGGCACATGAGTTCCTAAACATGAATATCATCGAGAAAAAAAAGGTTCTAGAGCTCTCGCTCTAGAACCAATGAAAAGAAAAATCTACCGGACTAAGAATTATTGAACACGCCTTCTTGCCGCTAAGATACCAAACGCGCCAATCAAAGCAAGGATTGACGCAGGTTCAGGAACAGCAGCAACCTTACCAGAGCCCTCACCGTTTATCCCCTGTATGTGCACCATACCGAGAACGTTGAGATTTCCCTTCGAGAATGCGTTGAAGTCATTTGCGTCGAGCCCAGTACCGGTAACTTGGAAGGTAACACTTTCACCAGGGTTTAACCTATCACCACTGTTAGAGGTCTCGAAATCCACCTGCATATCGAACATTCCGCCGGCATCGTTTATGTCATCTTCGTCGAATTCCCATCCTACGATTGTAGGGCTGGATTCGATGAGGTTTAGATCCGAAGGGAAAGGTTCGATGTTAAGCAGCAATTCGGTAACGAATTGCGGAGCAGCAGAGCTGGCGCTGTGCGTAAGTGTCATATCCACCATGTCTACACCGGAATCTGTGATCGAGAGGGTCGCCCATGGGGCTGTTCCTCCAGGCAGATCTCCGGTCACGAGAACATTGAACTCGAAAAACAACGCATAGGAAGGCGCAAAGGCTGCAATTAGCCCGGGCACAAAGAGAATGCGAGCAACTTTAGTCTTCACATTCGCCTCCTTTCAAATAAAGTACGTTTAGGCATGCTTCTAAACGTAGAAGCATTATACATGCCAATTGTTCCTTAGACACCCCGCAATAGTACTAGGAAATGTAAAAATCTCGCTTTTTTTTGCGCAAAAGGCCGTCAACCTCGTAATAATTGCAGTACGTTATAGTTACACACACCCTCTGGGTATTTGAAAGGAGAAAGAAAATGTCAGTTTTTAGGAATAGTTTTACTTACGGATTAACAATCCTTGGTCTTTTCGCAGCCAAAACAGCGATGTCCCAAACGTATTACATAACCGACTTAGGCGTACTTCCAGGGTTCGACTCAAGCTTTGGCTATGGAATTAGCGAAGCCGGAGATGCAGCAGGCTATCTCGCTCCCGAAGGTTCTTTCGATTTCCATGCATTCTTTTGGACTGAAGGCGGTGGAATGCAAGATATCGGAACACTCGGAGGACCTTCGAGCGTGGCTCAAGGAGTCAACTCGAGCCAAGTCGTAGTCGGTTATTCGGATTTAGCGAGTGCAGCCTATGAGCACGCTTTTCGTTGGACTGACGTCGGTGGTATGGACGACCTCGGTACTCTGGGTGGAAACTTCAGCAGAGCCTTCGCAATCAACGACTCAGGAGTTATCGCGGGCGAATCCCAAATAGCCGACAATACTTTCCGCGCTTTCAAATGGACGGAAAGCGACGGAATGATCAATTTAGGAACGCTCGGTGGCTCTTATTCCTATGCAAGAGGGATTAATGCCGGTGGTCAAATTACAGGCACAGCGGCGATAGCATCCGGTGATGCACGAGCCTTTCGCTGGACAGAAGGCGTAGGAATGGAGAACCTCGGAACTCTTCCAGGGCACATTCTTTCCAACGGTCTCGGTATCAACGATGCGGGCGATGTCGTTGGCTACTCTTCGCAAACCGGTACGACCTATCTCGCATTCGTTTACAAAGACGGAGTCGGAATGACGGAATTAGTCGGGCTTTACAACTACGATAATCGTGCAAGAGACATCAACAATTTAGGCGACGCAGTCGGACATTCATGGTTGAGCCCGGATGGAAGTACAGCGCAAGCGGTCATCTGGCGAGATGGAGCGGTTTACAATTTGAATGACTTATTAGAAGGTGGTGCTGGATGGCATTTGATTGATGCCTATGCAATTAACGATTCTGGCGAAATCGTCGGATACGGAAAATTGAACGACGAAACTCGTGCATATAAATTGACTCCTGTTCCCGAGCCATCTTGTATTTTCATGCTATCCGGCGCGTTAGTCGTTCTTTTGCGAAGAAGAAAATAGTCGCGTGGTTTCAATGCTAAGCAATAACTCCTTCGACTACTTTCCGTCGAAGGAGTATGAGTTAGTGTCGATTGTTGAGAATCCTTTTTAATGCTTCTTCGGCTTCTTTCGGTTTGAAACCTGCGGGTCCAGGTTTTCCTTGATATCGAATGATTCCGTCTTTCCCGATAATATAAATTCTGTCAGGCCACCCTGCATACGCTTTTTCCACTTTGTTGTCCATCGAATCTACAACAAACGGAATAGAAATTTTCAATTTGTCTTTGCAAAGGTTTGCAACTTCGTGGCGCTGTTTTTTGGTTTTAGGGTCTTCGATTTCGATTCCTTGCTTTTTATTCGAATTCACCTGCCATCCATCGCTCGGATGCGCTTCTCGCACGTATACAATCCGAAAGTCGACCCTGTCTTTGTATTGGTGATAAATTCTTTCGAGTTCGCCCACCTGGGCGCGAAAAGGGGGTCACGTATAACTGCCGAAAATCAAGAAGGTCACCCGTTTGCCGAAATTCGAACTTAGCCGGAAGGTTTGTTCCGAGCCGAGTTGGTGGAGGGAGAAATCAGGGGCTTTATCCCCCACTTTCAAGGCGGTTTGCTCTCTCTGTGCGAAACCGAAGACGAGTAGGGTAGAAAGAAACAGTGTTAGCATAGAACGTCGTTATAGGGATGACGTACGATTTCCCTAAAGGTTCGCTTTGGACAATGTCTTTATTATTGATATACGAACAAACTCTACCTATCGGAAATAAGACTAAAATTAAGTAAAAGTGTAGTATTTCAGACGTAGAATGATTTATAAAACCCTCATAAGGAGGAAAATAAGAAAATGGCTAAGTCAATTTGGAAAGGTGTAATTACATTCGGAATGGTGAGCATTCCAGTAAAACTTTATACAGCGGCGCGCTCTAAAGACCTCTCTTTCAATCAAATCCACACGAAATGCAACAGCAGAATTAAATATAAAAAATGGTGTCCGACGTGCGAAATGGAGGTTCCTGCCGAGGAAATCGTAAAGGGTTACGAATACGCGAAGAATCAGTATGTGCTCCTCGAAGAGAAGGATTTAGAGAACCTTCCCGTACCGAGCAAGCATGCGATTAATGTAGATGCGTTCGTAAAAAGCGAAGATATAGATCCCGTTTATTACGAGAAGAGTTATTACTTAGAGCCGGAAGCGGTGGGGACAAAGCCATACACATTGCTCAAAGAACTCCTTAGCAAAAAGAACATGCAGGCTATCGGTAAAATTACCATTCACGAAAGGGAGAGCCTATGCTCATTACGCTCTTACAATGGCGTATTGATTATGGAGACATTATATTATCCGGATGAAATAAGCGTGCCGAAAAAATTGGATGTAGAATTGCCCGAAGTAGAACCGAAAGAATTGGAAATGGCTTCTCAATTAGCGGATTACCTTTTCGAAGAGTTCCATCCAGAAAAATACCATGACGAATACCGAGAGAAACTTCAAGAAGCGATTCAAGCCAAAATCCAAGGCAAAGAGTTTATCGTTGCAGAAGCTCCACCTGCAGCACCTAAGGTCATTGACCTTATGGAGGCTTTGAAGGCGAGCGTCGAATCCGCTAAAAAGGAAAAGAAAGGCAAAGAGAAAGCAGGATAAGTGCTCGAAGAGTACTCGAAAAAAAGAAAATTCGATAAAACCAAAGAGCCAAAGCCTCGTGCAGAACCCAGCGCGAAAGGGGAATTGACTTTCGTTGTTCAAAAACACAATGCGCGAAGGCTTCATTATGATTTTCGATTGGAGTGGGATGGTGTTTTGAAATCGTGGGCTGTTCCCAAAGGCCCTTCTCTAAACCCTAAAGAAAAACGCCTCGCTGTGCTCGTTGAAGACCATCCACTCGATTATGCGAATTTCGAAGGTTCGATTCCGGAAGGAGAATACGGTGCGGGTGAAGTGATTGTGTGGGATAAAGGAACATATTATCCGGATGAGGGGGGGATTCCAAAATCGCGCAAAGAAGCAGAACAAAGAATGCGCGAAGGATTCGAAAAGGGAAAACTATCGTTTACACTGAAAGGGCATAAATTACGTGGTTCTTGGGCTTTGGTGCGGATGAGAAAAAGCAACGAATGGTTGCTCATTAAGCACAAAGACGAATTTGCCAGTGAAGAAGACATTCTCGAGAAAGACGAATCCGTGATTTCAGGATTGCGTATAGAAGACATACAAGCAGGGAAAGACCCTATTCCGCTTTTAGAAAAAATAAAGGGAGCGAAGCAGAAGCCGTTTATTTGGAACCTAAAGCCTATGCTGGCGCATATAGCGGAAAAACCGTTCTCTCATCCCGATTGGGTTTTCGAACCTAAGTTAGATGGCTTGAGAATTTTAGCGTTCGTACAAGGAGAAAAAGTGATTCTGAGATCGAGGAATTCTCGAGACGTTACTAAAAATTATCCGTCTCTTGCGAAAAAACTTTCTTCACTCGGCTTGAAAGGTGCAATTTTCGATGGGGAAGTCGTCGCTTTCGATGCGCGCGGAAACATATCCTTTCAACAGCTGCAGAAGCGGATGAACTTGGTCAACGAACACGACATCGCTCTCGCAGAGAAAGAAATACCCGTCGTTTACTATATTTTCGATTTGCTGTATTGGGATGAATACGATATCCGAGATGCTCCTTGGAAAGAAAGGAGAAAACTGCTCGAAATGGTTTGCCCTAAAGAACAAGACATAAACATCGTGCAAGTATTCGAAGAGGATGGAGAAGCGGCATACGAAGGAGCAATTTCAATGGGGTTGGAAGGAATCGTAGCAAAAAAAATAGATTCTCGATACGAATCCGGTGTTCGCTCTTCGAATTGGCTGAAAATTAAATCTTTTCACAGCGGCGAATTCGTCATTTGCGGATATACGCAAGGAAGAGGAAGTCGCGCGAAATCTTTGGGGGCATTGGTGCTGGGGAAATTCGTGGATGGCGAGCTCGTGCATGTAGGAAACGTAGGCACCGGTTTCGACGAGCCTACCATCGCAGCTCTTATGAACAAATTAGAACCCTTGAAAGACGAATGCCCGTTCAAATCTCCACCTCTTATTACTGAACCCGTAACTTGGGTAAAGCCCGTTTTAGTCGCCGAAGTGAAATACACTCATTACACTGAAGGGGGGGCTCTTCGTTCACCTGTGTTTTTGAGATTGCGTGAAGATATCGAGCCTTCGGAAGCCGTAGCAGAAGAAATCGTAGCGGAGATACCTGAAAAAGAACCCGAGTTAGTCAGCGATAGAGAAATCGAAGAGGTTTTAGAGCAACTCGAAAACAAAAAGCAAGAATTCCGTCTACGCGTAGGAGAATATCAATTCGATGTTACGAACCTGGATAAAGTCCTGTGGCCAAGAGATGGAAAAGAATTTACGAAACGTGATTTCATTATTTATTTGGCGAAAATCGCAAAAGTTATACTTCCACATATAAGAAATCGTCCCTTGACGCTCTCTCGTTACCCTGATGGAATCTACGGAGAGACTTTTTATCAGAAGCATTGGGAATTCGATTTACCGCCTTTCGTAGAAACCGTCAAGATATTTTCCTCTCATCGTGAAGGGGCATTGGAATATTTGTTGGCGAATAACCTCGCTTCGCTTTTGTGGTTGGGTCAGTTAGCGAATTTGGAAATTCATACATGGTATTCGCGCATAAAAACAAAAGAAGACGAACCCCATGGCGCGGATTATTGGAGTTCTAAAGAAGCATTAAAACAATCTTCTTTGAATTATCCTGATTTTATGGTTTTCGATTTAGACCCTTATATCGAATCCGACGTGACGGAAAAAGAGAAAAAAGTTACGATAAGCAAAGAAGCGTTTCAGAAACTTTGCGATGTCGCATTCTGGCTCAAGGAAGAATTAGAGGGGATTTCTCTTAAGCCCTATGTAAAGACTTCCGGAAAACGAGGCGTGCATATTTTCGTTCCTATCGTACGAAACCTCTCATTCGAAGAAACGAGGAACGCTTGTGAGAGCGTTGCGCTTTTTTTGTTGAAAAAGCATCCGAAAGAAATTACGACAGAATACGCAATCGAGAGAAGAGCAGGAAAAGTATTCATAGACTACAATCAAAATGCGCGAGGAAAGACACTCGCGTCTGTGTATTCTCCCCGCGCATATGCGGGAGCCCCTGTCTCGGTTCCCGTGCTATGGGAAGAATTGAGAAGTATTCATCCTCTCGATTTCGATATCGAAACGACTATCGAGAGGGTGAAAGAAAATGGGGACGTGTGGGAGGACATTTTGCGCAAGCCGACAGATTTGAGAGAAGTACTCAATCTGTAATTCTCAAGCAAGCGAAAATCTTAAAGAAACTTACAAAACCTATCGTACGAAGTGAATAGTTGTCGGTCCGGAGCGTTCGTTAGTCGCGTTTAGCGAATACGCTCTAATCGTATATCTCGTATCACTTCCGCGCACCAATGGGGTTACATCTATGGCTTCCGTCGCGAACTCACCACGTGCATTTGCAGTAAGAACTTTTTCATATAGAGTGCCTGTAAGCGTTACCGCCCCGAGAACTGTCGTCTCGTATTCTATGTGCACGAGAACGCGTCCATTAGGGGCTGTTGTTCCTCTTACGACGACATTCCCCGTCACTTTCTGCCCTTCGGTGGGCGAAATGATCGTAGGGGGATCAGGAACTCCTCCATCGACAGATATTTTCGAGCCTGTTTCTACTGTATAAACCTCACCGTTTCGCGATTTAAATGTTGCCGTGATAATCGCGTTTTGCAAATTATCACCTTTCCTTACCGTATATTCGCCGACATACACCCCTGTCGCAATCTCTTGCATCGGAATATTGCGTATGTTTCCGATAGAGAAAGTTGCGCTGCCATTCGCTTCAGCTTCCAATCTCGTTCGAATCACATCGCCAGGCTCAGGCACCTCAGGTGCTTCATGCGTGAACGATTTAATCGCTTTCGCGACATCGCTCACTTCGAAACTCCACGAATGCATTAGCGGATTACGAGCGCGATCACGAACAGTTATTGTCACATTATGTCTTCCTGCTGCGACTGCAGTCGGCTTGAAATATACGAGATTCGAGGAAATGGTCGCTTTAGAAGTAACATCTGTTCCGTCGAATAGAACTTTGACGGATTCCGGTTCTATACCGCTTCCAGTCGCATCGTCGAATACTGCTGTAATACTTAAGTTGCGAGCATCCACTCTACTATTCGCAACGGGGGTAACTGCAAGAATCTTCGGTGCTGTAGTGTCTAAGGTGATTTTCTCTTCCGCTTGCATAAGAACTTCACGATTTCCGATGCGTAAAATTCCGATAACGCTTGCTCCGCTAATCGCGAATTCCTTGTCGCGCGAAACGGTCCAGGTCCCTTCGTACTTTCCTGGAGAAATTTCTTTCATCGGGACTTCATTGACTACACCAGGAATACGGAAGTATGCCCGTCCCCCGGGTGTTCCTTCCATGGTTACTGTAATCGTGTTTCCTGCCGAAATCACTCCACTGGCGTTGTGATTTATATACGCTATCGTTCCTGTACCTTCTATGCGTTCGCTTACATCTTCTTCGATAGGACCCGCAGTCGTGATTTCGACTATTCGACGATAATCATCCCACCGGACTTCAGCACCTAATGCTTCGCTCACAAACCGCAATGGGATAAACGTTGTGCTTGCATAGATACGTGCGGGAACATCCAGCATGATTTCCGAACCGTTTACTTTTGCTGTCGAAGAACCAATTCGCATTTCGATAGTCCTGGCACCCTTTCTCGCATAAATCATTCGAGCAGAAGGCTGCCATTCTACGGCTGCACCAAGATGTTCGAAGATTCCGCGTAAAGGGACCAATACACGACTTTGAACCATTTTAGGGGCAACATCTAAATGCACTTGATTCCCATTAATCTCAACGCGAATAGTTTGTGAGAAAAGAGAAGAAACAAAACAAAGCGACGATAGAATCAGAAAGGTTTTGGCTTTCATAGAAACGCTCCTTTATGTGATAGAATTGCACTAAGTAAACATATCGTTTACCGATGAGCAAGTGTTAAAATCTCCACCGTTCTTGTGTAACTCTTCCAATTTACGTCATAGCCTAAAGATTCGCTAACGAAACGTAGTGGAATGTAAGTGTATCCGCCGAAAATTTGTGCTGGAACATCCAACGACACATCTGAACCGTTCACTTTCGCAGTCATTGATCCGACCCTAAGTTCGAGGTTGTTATCACCTTTTCGTGCATAAATCGTTCGAGTAGAAGGTCGCCATTCTACGAATGCTCCCAGGTGCTCGAAAATTTCTCGAAAAGGAACAAGAACGCGGTTATCAACTATTCTTGGAGCAACGGTCAATTGTATTGGGTTGCCGTCGATCTCGACGCCAATCGCCTGAGCGAAGGAAGAAACCGTCCAGCAAAAACCTAACAGAGTAACGATAATTTTGGCTTTCATATAAACCTCTTTCATGAAACTTCTTTATAGAAGTCTGTGTAAATTCGACCTCGATGTTTTTATACGTCATTTTTGCCTACGATAAGAGGGTGTTTTCGCTGTTTTTTGCTTTTTTCTGTCCCCTAGGCTTTTTCTAATAGTGCCTTCTTATTGGAGAAGGGCAATATTTCGATTAGAGCGGCTCTATCCGAAACGACCCGAGATGTAGTCCTCTGTCTCGCGCCGCTTCGGCACCATGAAGAGGTTTGTCGTTTCCTGGAATTCGATGAGTTCCCCCATAAGAAAGAAACCAGAGTAGTCGCTCGCTCGTTGCGCTTGTTGCATATTATGAGTGACGATAACGACCGTGTATTGCTCTTTCAATTCCAACATCAAATCCTCGATTCTTCCTGTAGCAATCGGGTCGAGGGCAGAACACGGCTCATCCATCAAAATCACCTCCGGGTCGACTGCCAAAACCCGCGCAATGCAAAGCCTCTGCTGCTGCCCCCCCGAAAGTTGCAATCCGCTTTGATCGAGTTTGTCGGCAACTTCATCCCATAATGCTGCGCGTTGTAGAGACATCTCTACAATATTGTCTAACTCTTCACGATTTCTGACTCCGTGAATTCTCGGTCCGTAAGCGACGTTGTCGTAAATGCTCATCGGAAACGGGTTAGGTTTTTGGAAAACCATCCCTACCTTTTTGCGAAGCTGAACGACATCCACATTTTCACCATAAATATTAACTCCATCGAGTTCGACTATTCCTTCTATGCGAACGTCGTCTATCAAATCATTCATGCGATTGAGGCATCGCAAAAATGTGGTTTTCCCGCAACCCGAAGGACCTATAAGAGCGGTTATCTTATTTCGGGGAATATCTAAGGTAACTGACTTTAGCGCTTGAAAATCCCCGTAGAAGACGCTCAAATTTCTGATTCGAATTTGTTCCTGCTCTCCCGGAAGACTTTGAGATGACACTTCCGTCACGACCTTTGTCTGCACATCGCTTATTTTGAGTCAGAAATGTGTTAAAGCGATGTTAAAAAATGTCTCGGACGGTGGCAAAATAGAGAAAATATGTTGCACTGGTGGGTTTTGTCAGGATGTCTAATATTTGGAAATATAGAAGAAAACGAACGAATCTTTACTTCGCCTCATCTTTTGGCAGTGGGCTTTGCTGCTCCTCCTCGCCTCCCGCTTTGCTCTGACGCGAACGGTGACGGGTTAGGTGACCTGCTCTGTGTTTATCCACCCGATAACGGGATTATCGATTTTGCGCCAAACGTGAACAATGAAAAATGCGGATACGGCAGGCAGGCGAGGGTCGGGATAGGACCAGACTGTAAGGCGGCGATCTCGGGTGATTTCCTTCCTGACGCAGGTACTGAAGTAGTTGGTTTGTTTGCCGATGGCTCTCTGAAAATATTTTATAACTTTGTCGAAGAAAAATATAAAGAGACTACTGATATTTATAAGTTCGAGCAAAAACCCGGGCGTTTTGTTCTCGGTGTATCCAAAGTAAAAGGCAAGCGACTTGGAATCGTGGCTTTGGATGGCAAGTCGGGTGCTGGAATCCTGCTGCGGTGGGAAGACGGGAAATGGACATCGAAAAGAATCGAATTCCCGAGTGAAGTGGAGTGGATACAACAAAACGACGTCACGAATGACCCGGGTGCGGAGTGGATTATTCGAAAGCCTTATGGGGCAGTGATGCTTTATTCGGAAAATGATTTGCAGCATAGGAAATTGATCAAGTTAGCGAAAAAAGGCGATGCAATAGAAGTTTGCAATAAGAAACTTATTATAGGAAAAGAGTGGATAAACGGAAGCACTTCGCTCCCCATCAAAGAATTAGACTCGATCGCAGAGCCTTATGTTTATCGTACCTGTGATATGAACGGAGATGGCATCGAGGACCTTGTCGTCTTTCGTTATGGAAACGAACCCCATATAGCCTATGACATTTACGTTCTTTGTTCGATTCGTAAAAACGATAACGATTTCGATAAAGACGGATTATCCAATTCCGAAGAAAAGAAAATCGGCACGAACCTCTATCATAAAGACACCGATGGCGATGGCTTGCTCGATTCTTGGGAGGTGCGTGGCGTTAGAGGATTGGATTTACCCGCTATGGGTTGCTCACCTTTGAAATACGATGTGATTTGTTATGTTCATCGGATTAGTGACGTTGACGAAAAACATGTAAAAAACGAAATGGAACGCGTGAAAAATTCTTATGCGCAGTTGGAAGTTACTAATCCCGATGGATCGAAAGGGATTTCCTTTCATCCGATTTTTCCTGACCCGATTCCTGAAGACAAAGCGAAAGGAAAGGGATGGCCCGAACTCGGTGAACTTTACTTTCCTAAAAACCATCGAGGAATAGCGCATTGGATGGTTATCAATAAAGGTGGCGGCGGACAGGCGAATCAGATGGGAGATATGGGTGGATGCGGCGCTGATGCGCTCTGGGCAGTCTTTTTGCATGAATTCGGACACCAATTGGGTCTCGACCACAATGGATTTTGGCGTCCCGGGCTTTGCCCTTTGTATCCGAGCCTTATGAATTACGCATACAGTTACGGATTCAATGACGATGGGAATCTCATTCACTATAGCAATGGAAAATTCGCCTCTTATACGCTCAAGGAAACCTCCCTCGACGAGGAAATCCCATTGCCCTACCAAGAAGTCAGTTTCTTGGAAAAAGGACCTTATCGTTTTCGATTAAAACAAAACGGAACGAAAACCTTAGTTGACTGGAATTGGAACGGAGTATTCGGAGAAAAGAATGTTCGAGCAGACATTAACTATGGATACAGCACTACGGCGGGAGAGAGATTAACTGTAGATAAAACACATGCATCTCCCTATCTTTTTAGTTATGCAAGTAAGGCATGGCTTCTTTACGCAAAATTGCCGCAAGAACCGAAACGAGGTGAAGACCCGAATGTAAGCATTCAGAAACCCGGCACTTTGTACTTGAGAGAAATTGACCAGAAATATACATGGAAAGACGCCATCGAAATTGCGAAAAATGTCACCGGCGACCCAGCCGGCGCTGGCTTCAATCAAGAATTTTGGATTTTTTATCCGTCCGCAGAAGGAATCGTTTATTCACGTGGTGAGATTTCGGCAAACAGTTGGAAACAAAAAGAAACCACACTACTTCCGGATAGCCAAAACAAACGCGTAACATGCGCAGTTTTATTCGGAAGACTTTTCGTTTTTCTGCACGATTCGAAAACCGGTGAGGTTCGATACAGTTCTACATTCGGTAACGGATTTCGCAAGTTTTACACACTAACGGCAAAAAGCACGAATCCGGTCTCTGCTTGCGAGGACTCTATCCATCGAAGAATTTTGCTTACTACATGTCAAGACCAAGATAAAGACCGCCCTTCACGATGGCAAATTCGATGGTTCGAACTCGAGGGTGAACAACTCGTAGAAAAAGGCATGGAATGGGTGGAAGGGGAAGGAGGCGGAGCGCGTGGAGACGGAAGACTGCAGGTTTTGTTCGATTCTTCTTCCGATGCCGGACCTGATGGAAGAGTCTATGTCTTCGGGCCTGGACTGCGACGAGACCCAAAAGCCCCTTGGACCGGGTTGTATGTAGCTCATCAGATTGCGGATAAAAGCGTGCGAGGAGGATGGCTGGTGAAACGCTATTACGACGAATGGACGAACTCACGTTCGGATTCAGCCGTGACTTGGTTCGAAGGAGATGTTCTTTGGTCTTATCGTTGGGTAGATGGCGCTCAAGGAGACTCGGATAACAACCTCCAAGTTGCTTTTCACGGTTTGGGAATCGAAGAGATGCCTATGGGAGATTTCAACGATGTGGAATTCATCGTGAAATACGGTCTCAAAAGAAGCATCCTTTATCTCTTTACGAATTGACCGTAATCTATACTTAAAGCGAAATGCCTAAAATAGCCTTTATCGGAGCCGGCTCGGTCGTCTTTACCAAGAACTTGCTCGGCGATATTTTGTTGAACGACGAATTGAAAGAGTCGGAAATCGCCCTCATGGACATCGATGAAGAACGTCTTCGAGTGGCGGAACGCATGGCGCACAAACTCGCAACGGCTACGAGATCC
The DNA here is from genome assembly GCA_035559795.1 of Fimbriimonadales bacterium. NCBI lineage: Bacteria > Bacillati > Armatimonadota > Fimbriimonadia > Fimbriimonadales > Fimbriimonadales bacterium. The sequence goes on from DATMAR010000012.1 coordinate 77,016, forward strand.
AACCCGAAAATCACAGCTACATTAAATCGCAAAGAGGCGTTGGAGAGTGCGGATTATGTAATTTGCTCGATACAGGTGGGGGGCTATAAACCTTCTACTGTAATCGACTTCGAAATTCCCAAGAAATACGGTTTGCGACAAACTATTGCAGACACTTTAGGAATCGGCGGCATTATGCGAGGATTGCGAACGATTCCCGTGTTGATCTCGATTGCACGCGATATGGAGGAACTCTGCCCGAATGCTTGGCTTCTTCAATATAGCAATCCGATGGCAATGAATTGTTGGGCATTAGCAGAAGCGACGCGCTGCAAATTCGTTGGTCTTTGCCATAGCGTGCAAGGAACTGTATGGGAATTAGCCAGAGATTTGAATATTCCTTATGAAGAAATCAATTATCTTTGCGCAGGAATCAACCACATGGCTTTTTATCTGCGCTTAGAACACAAAGGACGCGATTTATATCCGGAACTCATGCGAATTGCCGAAGAAGGGAAAGCGCCCGCATACAATCTCGTTCGTTACGAAATGCTAAAACGATTGGGATACTTCGTAACGGAAAGCAGCGAACATTTCAGCGAGTACTGCCCCTATTTTATTCGAAGAGATCGACCAGACCTCATCGAAAAATTCAACATACCTTTAGACGAATATATACGCCGTTGTGAAGTGCAAAATGAAATGTGGGAAAAAATGCGAGCAGAAATTGACAGCGATGCACCTTTACCCCCACCTAAAAAAAGCGCCGAATACGGAAGCTTCATTATTCACAGTATGGAAACGAATACACCACGCGTGATATATGGAAATGTGCGCAACGATGGATTAATCGAGAACTTGCCATCGGATTGTTGTGTGGAAGTTCCTTGTTTGGTAGATAAACAGGGAATACAACCCACTAAAATCGGAAGACTGCCGGAGCAATTGGCAGGGCTCATCATGACGAATGTGAATGTGCAATCCCTGACCGTAAAAGCAGCATTAACCGGAATACGTGATTATGTATATCACGCTGCCATGCTCGACCCACACACATCTGCAGAACTCACTCTCGATGAGATTTGGGCGCTGGTCGACGAACTCATTGAAGCGCATGGAGAATTCATCCCTCCCCTTCGTCGGGGAAGGATTATGGAGGCGAAAGTCTTTGCTTGAAACGAATCCACTCCTCGATTGCTTCCACGATAAGGAATGGGCGACAGGGGTTATCGAGCGATTAGGTGGGTTTCAAGTCCCGAACTTTTGGCAAAGAGTTCTGTCTTCGTTGGCACAGACGCCGAATCCGGACCGCGCACTGGCAAATTTAGAGCGCTGGTTGTTTTCGGCAGGAAACTCTTATGTGCGCGCTAGTCTTTTAGTCGAAGACCCGGGGTTTCGTCACCGATTCCTCATGATATTAGGAAGTGGGCAAGGACTCGCGGATTCCTTAATTCAAAACCCAGAAATGAGTACTTCTCTTGCAGATTACGCGGAGATATCTTCCCCCCCAAATTCTAAATCTTTGATAAAAAGAGGGATCGCTCTTTTAGAAAACACATCTTCATTCTCTCATCGTTTAGACAGAATTCGATTCCTAAAGCAAGAGACGCTTCTGAAGATTGCTGCAGCTGATTTGACTGCAGAATGGGAACAAGAAACCGTATGGGAAGCATTATCGGAGTTGGCAGACGCGATATTACACCTTGTATTCCGAGCCGTTTCTCAAGAATTAGGAAGCGAATTTCCTGTTGCAGTTATCGCAATGGGAAAACATGGCTCTCGTGAATTGAACTATTCATCCGATATCGATTTAATCTTTTTGGTGCAGGATGATTATCCGAATTTGGAAGCTGCATCGAAGTTTTGCGAAAAACTAACGAGAGCGCTTGTCGGAAAAATGGGTCGAGGCTCGCTATATCGCGTGGATTTACGCTTGCGACCTTTCGGAAAATCCGGACCAATCTCGCACACTCTAACTGCTGCATTGAATTACTATCGAAATTATGCAGAACCATGGGAAATTCAAGCGCTCGTGCGAGCGCGCCCTTGTGCAGGAGATAAGAAATTAGGAGAAAACTTCGTTCGAGAAATTGCGGATGTCGTGTATAGCGGCGCTCGAAGCGAGTTTTTTTTAGACAGCCTTTTATCGGCGAAAAAACGCTACGAGCAGGAAATTCAAACAAGAGGAGAGTGGGAAACCAATATCAAATTAGGACGCGGTGGAATTCGAGATGTCGAGTTTATCACACAAGTTTTACAACTCTTAGCAGGTAGTCAGTTTCGAGAACTCCAAGGGGCGCCTACCTTAGATGCTTTAAGCACGTTAGAAGCGAACGAAATCCTTTCGGAAAGAGAAGCGAATATACTCGAAAATGGCTATCGTATATTGCGTCAATTAGAACACCGGATACAACTTTTGTACGATTTACAAGAACACACGCTTCCTAAAGAAGAACTCGAAAGAAAGGCGCTGTGCAAAATGATGCATTCTCCGGAATGGACGTTTTTAGAAAAAGAACTTATGCGGATAAGGACTCAAATTCGCGAGATATTGGAAAGGCGAATCGCTGGACTCGCGAAACCCTCCGAAGAGGTCGTAGAAATCATAACCAATTTGGGATATGCGTATGGTTCGAGCCTTTATCGAACCGCGAAAAAATTAATCGAATCCTCTGAAGATGCTTCCTCTTTCACTCATGACTTCTTGAATGACACTTCCACACTCGACCGATTCCGCTTAATCGTCGAAAATGCACCGATTGTCGTTCCACATATCGCTTTTCATAAATCTCTATGGGATGTAGCGTTTTCCGAAGAAGTCGAAATATCTCCAGAAGACGAATCGGATGTGTCCACTAGCATATATGAACGACTTAAAGATGCCCATGAAAATTGGGAATCTGCATTGGCGTGGCTTTTGAGACGAGAACTCGTTATTTCTGCGATCAAAGACGGATACCATAAAGATACGAAGCGAACCTTCAAACGTCTTACGCGTATCGCTGAAGCAGCGCTTCTCGCAAGCTTGGACCGAATCGGCGGAAAGAACATAGACATCGTGGCATTGGGACGATTAGGAAGCGAAGAACTTCTTTTCGGTTCGGATTGGGATGTGATTCTTCTCGTCAAAAACACAGATGAACAAACGCGGGCTGAAAAAGTGGGAGAGGAATGGATTAGATGCGCAAGAAGAATGAGCACTGCATCTTCATGGTTTCCCCTCGATTCGCGACTTCGTCCAGAAGGAAGAAGCGGATTGGTTGTTCGCTCCTTGCAAAGTCTTCTCACTTATGGAGAAACGGCAGGAGAATCGTGGGAGCGTATGGCGTATACACGGGCGCGCTCGTTACGCGGTTGGCGTGAAACTCAAGAAGCGCTGAGAGAATTCACCTATGGCCCTCCTTGGAGAGAGGAAGACGAAAAAAACGTAATGAAAATTCGTCAAAGAATCCACAACGAACGAGTTCAGCCCAAATACCGCAATCGAAACCTCAAATTAAGTGAAGGCTTTTTATTGGATATCGAATGGATTTGCGGTTTGTTGAAACTGCGCTCGAGAGGAGAAGCGGCGAGTTCTCCGAGCATTTTAAAAACACTGAAAGAACTCAAAGACAACTGGAAAATAAACTTACACGAAGAAGAAAAACTTTCGGAAGCGATGCTCTTTTTCTCGAGACTTCGGAACGCCCTGTTTCTGCTCGATATGGATTCCGATGTGATTTTGCCGGAGAACCTCGATAAACTAAATCGAATCGCCGCTTTTTTAGGATATGAAACTCCTAACGACGTCCTTAAAAAGGTAGAAGAAATGCGCAATGCGGTCAGAAGTGCCTACGAATCCTTAATTGGAGAGCATTAATTTTGACGATACTCACTTGGGTACTCACCTTTTTAATAACATTTATCATAGGTTCTTTACCCTTCGGGTATTGGGTTGCCAATCGTTATGGTGTGGATATTCGGACGACAGGAAGTCGAAACATCGGCGCTACGAACGTGTTTCGTGTATTGGGATGGAAACCTGGCCTTGCGGTTTTGGTTTTCGATATCGCAAAAGGCTACTTTCCGGCTCTATTAGGGGGAAATGCTCTCTCTCAAGAACAGACCTACCAAACAGAAGTGACTCTTTTGGTCGGTCTTTTCGCAGTGCTCGGGCATGTCTACTCTCCATGGCTTGGATTTCGAGGAGGTAAAGGAGTAGCGACAGCGCTGGGCGTAGTTTTGGCTGCAACGCCACTGCTCGCTGGAATATGTTTGGCGATTTGGCTTTTGGTCTTTTTGACGAGTAAGTATGTGAGCCTTGCGAGCATTCTCGCTTCGATTGCCGCTCCTATATCGGCGTTTTTTCTTGGATATAGCACGTGGGTTATAGGTATATATACAGGTACATGCGTTTTTCTTATACTAAAACATCGCGCAAATATCCAGCGCCTCATAGCCGGTAAAGAGTTGCGAATTAACTTTCGCTCCGTTTCCGAGTCTTTAAGATCGAAGGAAAAGAAAACTTCAGAATCATGATTCGTACTTTAGACCGTTATTTGTTCCGAGAACTGATTGCTCCGTTCTTCGTAGGCACTGTAGCAGTCGTGATCATGTTTTTGGCGAATACGCTGATATTTTATTCGGAATATTTATTCAAAAAAGAAATCGCGTTTACGGCCGTATTGCAAGTGTTACTTTTTAGCATTCCATCCGCTTTAAATTTAACTCTTCCGGTGGGGATAACCATAGCGGCTTCTCTCTCCATCGCTCGTTTGGTACGCGAAAGCGAAATAACGGCGATTCGCGCTGCAGGAATCCCGATTCGACGAACTTTATTACCTATTATGGTGATGGGTTTGATTGTATCGGGTCTCAGTTTTTACGTTTACGAAAAACTGACTCCCGTATCAGAAAGAAGATTGAAGGAAACCTTGAGAAAGATTTTCGCGAGCGCAGAAGCGATAGGAGTCCGTTCGAATGTCCTTCTTAAACTCGATAACGGAAGATATCACATCAGCATCGGTACGGTGCAGCAGGCTCCAGGTGGGGGCGTCCAAATGAAGAATGTCCTTATGTTCCATACTCCGAAAAGAGGAGAATTCTGGGTCGTTACCGCTGAAAATTCCGAATACAAAGATGGGCTTTTCACGATGTATCAACCTTCCATTTGGGTTTTCGAAGGTACGAGATTGGTGCAATTCGAGGTCAAGGATAAACACGTGATAAGCCAACGTGTAAGCATCGAATCATTTTTCGGACAACCACTCGCCCCTGAGCAGAATTTAACCCAACTCCGTGAAACGGTAAAAGTGTTGCGGGAGCGAGGGAACCTCGTTCAAGCGAGGGAATACGAAGTCGAATATCACAACCGTTTTAGTGTGCCTTTCGCGTGTGCGATATTCGCGATTTTCGCGCCGGTTTTCTCGATTCATTTTTCGAAAGGTGGACCTTTTGTCGGGTTATTGCTGAGCATTTTCGTAGTTTTTTTGTATTACAACGTATGGGTTATTTCTGCGCAAAAACTGGCAAAAGCAGGTTTCTTACCGCCTATTGTCGGGGCTTGGTTACCTAACGTACTTTTCCTTATTATAGCGGTGATAGCCTTATGGCGCTCAGAATAATTTTATTTATTTTAGTTCTGATTTCCTGCGCGATTCTTTTTGCGCAGGACCCCGATCAAAACCCGCTGGAGCCGACAGGTTTTCCTCCGAACCCCCCCAAAGACATTCGCTTACCTCCTCCACCCATCGAGGAAGCCGGAACGTACGAGTTGAGAGTTATTAGGAGCGAGACATGGTCTTTAAGAGAAAACGAAGTAGAAGGAACGAAGGTGGAGTTCGAATACCGCGGTTATCGAGTGCAAGCAGATGTGGTTTTAGGAGATGTCGACAGCGGTGTTTTCGCACTTCGAGATAATGTCAACATTCTCACGCGTGATTATGTAATAAGGGGAAAAGGAGTCATAGTGAATTTTCGTCGTAGGACATTTCGCTTCGATAACGGAGAGATGGATATTAGAAAGAGTTTTCTTCAAGGCATGCTCTTGAGCGAAGTCTATCTCGAAGCAGAAGAAGTCTCCGGGGGGGAGGATATGGTGGTCGCAAGAGGCGCGACGTTCACGACTTGTAACTTAGACCATCCTCATTATTGGTTCGAAAGCAAAAAATTTAGCACGTATCCCGAAGACAAAATCGTTTTCGAGCAACTTAAACTTAAAGTTTTGGATAAAACGGTGTTTTCCCTTCCGAAACTCGTTATCCCCATACGAAAGGGAAGTAGAGAGTTTCTCCCACAAACAGGTTTTTCGCCTGCAGAAGGTTATTATTTGAAATATCGCTATGGACTCCCTGTCGGAAGAAACTTCGCAATGTTTCGTGCAGAACTGACGACAGAACAAGGATTAGGATTGGGAGGCGATTTCAATTATGAAAGTTCACGACAAAAAGGAATCGTGCGCATCTTCGGAAATTTTTTCAGGCCCGATGGGACGCTAAGTTATGGCGCATCTGCAGAACATAGCCAAGAATGGAACTTCGGAAGAATGAATTTCACACACGAATCTCGGCAGAATAATTATCTCATCGGTCCCCAAAACATACTGCATAACACGCGCTTGAATTTCAACACTTCACCTTCGAGACGTGGTTCGACGAGTTTCAACTTCACGCGTTTAGAGAACCTATTACCGGGGTTTCACAGTATTCAAAATAACGCAACGATCACAGATTCTACTCGATGGGGAGCAAACCATGCGACGAATCTTTCTCTCAGTTACTTGATAAGCGATGCGAGTTCATTCGGTAACGTGTTATTAAAAAGGGAAGTATTGGAAGTGCGTTTTCAAGACCTTCTCGATTTGAAAACAATCGAAACGGAGTTGGAATATTATCATTTAGTTCCCATCGGCTCGACGACGAATTTTTTCAGCGGAATCGAACGAACCCCTAACCTCATCGTTCGTACGAACAAGTCTCGCCTTTTCGGAAATAACAAAAAGATTCCACAATTCGATGCCCTCGTGTCGATCGGCAATTATTTCATCCCACAAACCTCGGATAAAGTTACTCGTTACACATTCAATATCTATACGAGACAATCCGCTATCCCCAAAGAGGGAATCGGATACGAATACGAAGCGAGTTTCTTTCAAGGTTTCTACGATGAGGACGCCGCTCAGTACACGCCTCGATTGAATGCGCGCTTGGCTTATAACGATGAAAAACGTTTTTCTTTAAATTTTCGTTACAATTATCGTCGACAGCACGGCTTTACTCCTATTTTCGAAGATGCGGCAGGAAGATACGAAACTGCAAATATAGATTTTTTAGCGCATCCACTTCCAGGCTTTCGCATAGGAGGACAGACTGGTTTCGATTTCAATCGCGATAGAGAAGGTGAAGTAGCATGGCAGCCCCCCTCGTTGAGAATGGAATACGAGCCGGGCAAATGGCTTCGATTTCGAACGATCGCAAGTTATGACCCAGAGGACACTTTATGGAGAAGTGTTCGCTTCGATTTGAGTGCATCATGGAAAGACACTCGTCTATCCGTCGCTTCTACTTATGACGGGAGATTTCACAATTGGGGCACTACGAGTTTTTTCTTGGATGGACTGACGTTGGGACGTTTGAAAGTTTCTCTGCTTTTTGCATATAACGGTTTTCTTAGACGCTTCGATTCCCGCCACCTATCTTTAACTTACGATTTGCACTGCGCGGAAGCCGTTTTGCAAATCATCGAAAACAAGACTGGGTTTAATCCTGGCAGGCAGGTCGTCTTTTTCATACGGATTAAAGCCCTACCCTTCGGCTCGCTCTTCGGATTAGGTCCTTTCGGGAACTCGATCGGTGTGGGGAACGGGATTTCATGGTAAAGTAAAATAAAGTAGAGATACACCGAATCGAGAAAGATAAATATGCTTTTTTTCCGCAGAAAAAAGAAACTCGAAGAGGAAAAAGCTCAGCAGAAAACGGAAGAACCCGTTCTCGAGAAAACCGCTGAAACACCACCTCAAGAGCCGCTTCCGAAAACCGAAAGTGCTGAAGCTCCACGCCAAGAAGAACATCCCGAAACTGCAATAGTAAAAGAAGAAGCACAACCAGAACCTGTTCCACAAAAAAAATCACGAACCACTACGCGACATGAATCCTCGGTGCTTCACGCAGTTTTCCGAAGTGCAGAAGCCCCCCCATCTAAAAAAAGAGTTCCGAAACAACCCCCGAAAATAACCAAACGCGGTAATAAAACACACACGCCTACAACTCCATACAAACCGCGTACTTCGCCATTCACTGCGGATTTAACTCCCGTCCCGATTCCGGAACATGCGCCGAGAGTCGTGAGAATCAATGACCGCCCCACCATGGTATTAGGGAAAAGAGTTCTAACACCGTTTATATTTTTCGGTAATCCACGCGATCCTGAGCGAGAAGAAACCACTTTTAAAGAAATCGAGAAAGCATCGGCATCCGGAGTGAAAATATTTTCTCTGATGATAGATTTCGAAGTCGATGAAGAATCAGCAAAAGAGGCTATCAATGTGTCGAGTCACCTTTTAAATCGTCTTTTGGAAATCAATCCCGATGCGTATATTATTTTCCGTTTAGTATTTGCAGGTAAGGAAGGGTGGGAACGCAAGTATCCGAACGCGGTATACCGCAATCCAGACGGCACATTGGCTGAGCCGAGTGTTTGCGACGATGCTTTTTGGGGTGAAGCGGCGCGATTACTCGCTATATATATCAATGGTCTTCGTTCGCTTCCGTATGCAGAGCACGTCTTAGGTTTGCATCTGGATAAAGGTGAATGGTTTTATCCAGAAGGATGCGTAGACACGAGCACTGCAGCGGAGGAATGGTTCCGCCAATGGACAAGACATCGTTACGGAGATAACTTAGTCGCTTTACAAGCATCGTGGTTTAACGGAAGGGTTCGCTTCGATAATTTGAAAATCCCGGATTACACACTCGCTAAGACGACTCATGATGCATTCCTGATGATGGAGAGGCGACAACACGCTTTCGTGGATTATCATTTGTTCATCAGCGATGCTACCGTCGCAAGAATTCAGAAATTAGCGTGGGAAGTCAAAAAAGCAAGCGAAGGCAATTTTTTGGTTGCCGTAAGTTACGGATACACATTCGAATGGTCTCACCCATTGAGCGGACATTTGAGTTTAGGAAAACTTCTCCGAGCCAGGGAAGTAGACATCATTTGTGCCCCCCCATCGTATAGAGACCGCCATATGGGTGGTGCTGCTTCGATTCCGATTCCCGTAGACAGCCTTGCGCTCAATGGAAAATTATTCATCAGCGAAGAAGATTTCAAAGTCCCCATCAGCAAAGAAAGCGAACCGGATGACGATTTCAACCCCCCTATGAACACACCAAAAGCATTGGAAGCGGCTCATTGGAGAGGTTTAGGTGCCGCTCTGGCACATGCATCCGGCATCCAATGGATGGACCTTTGGGGAAACGGCTGGTTGAATACACCGGTTACTTGGCAAAGAGGTTCGCAAATTCTGAAAGCACTGATATGTTCACTCGCAGTGCCCGTTAGAGACCCTGATGTTGCCGTCCTTATCGATGAGCGCAGCCTCGCCTATTTGAGCGACCCTCGCGCCTTCAAACTCCTCATTCAAGACTCTCGCGAAGCCGTCTTGAGAGCAGGCGTCAGCGTGGGATTTTATCTTCTTAGCGATTTAGCACACCGAAAGAGATTTCCAGAAGCCAAACTTTATATCTTTCTCAACGCTTGGGATATTCGCCCTGAAGTTCGAACGGCGATTAAAAATCGCTTACAATGCAACGGCAAAACTCTATTTTGGGTTTATAGCGCAGGGCTTTTCGAGTCCGGACGACCGGCACTCGAACGGGTTAGGGAAGTTACCGGAATTGCAATTCGACCTCAGCCGTTCTTGAGCCGCGCGGGTACTACAATTTTGAATCGAAAGCATCCGTTAACTGAGCTTTTAGAAGAACGCGCACTGAGCGTAGTGGAGCAACTCGAACCGAGTTATTTCGCGATTCCCGAAGAGGGCTGTACGGTGTTGGGAGAATACACCGTCTCGGGTTTACCGAGCCTTGTCGTTAGGGAGATTCAATCCGAAGAGGACCCTTCACAGCATTGGCGCTCCGTGTTTTTCGGTGAACCTATCATTAACGAGAAAGTCATTCGAGGACTTTGCGCTTTAGCAGGGGTGCCGGTATGGAATTATCATGGAGATGTCGTTCATGTTCGCCCCCCCTTCCTATGTATCCATTACAGCGGCGAAGGGCAACGAACCGTGATGCTTCCCGAGCGTTGGAACGCATACGATTTAATAAGCGGAAAAATGATAGGAGCAGACACAATCACTCTTAAAAGCCGCGCTTCGGAAGGAACTACACAACTTCTTATCGTGGGTGAAGAACGAGAAATTCAAAAATTTATCGAAGCCGATACGGAAAAACTTCTTACAATAGATTCTCTTCCGGAAACCGAACCTGATACCATTGACATCGAACAATCTGCCGTCTTCGATATCCCCATCATGAGCCTTCCGAAAACAGCCGACATCTTTCCATTTTTCCCAGAAATCGCGGAAGCAGACGGCGAGGAAGAAGAGTTGGAAGAAAAAGAGGTCGAAGAAAAAGAAAGAGTAAAACCGGAACAATATAAAAGAAAACCCAGAGTTGCACCTTCAAAACCCTCCTCGAAAGCAGGCCGCAAAAAAACACGAAAACAAACAAGTGAAGAACAGAAACCTTCTCTACGCGTAACCTTTAGAAAGAAAGAATGAAATTTCGCTGCGGAGTGGTCGTTGTAGTTGGTCGCCCCAATGTAGGCAAAAGCACTTTAATAAACGCGATCGTCGAAAAAAAAGTCTCGATCGTTTCACCACGCCCTCAAACAACAAGAAAGTTAGTCTTAGCAGTCGCGAACGTGCACGGTGCGCAAATCATTTTTCGTGACACGCCTGGCATTCATAAACCCAGAAGTAAATTAGAAAAAGCCTTAGTAGACAAAGCCCTCCAAACCTTACACGAAGCAGACGTCATCCTTTTCGTCGTCGACGTTTCGAAATTGCCCAACGAAGAAGATAAACGTATCGCATCGCTACTTCGCGAAATCAAAGATGTCCCTATCGTCGTCGCTTTGAATAAAATGGATAGACTCCGACCGGAATATGTATATTCGCATTACACCGCTTATGAAGAATTGATGAAAACTAAAGGCAAAAAGCCTCCAGAGATGATGTATACCAATGCGCTCACTGGCGAAAATGTTGATAAACTCGTGAAATTATTAGTCGATCACTTACCAGAAAGAAAACCTCTTTATCCGAGCACCGATTTTTACACCGATCAAACCCTACGCGAAATGGCGGAGGAAATTATCCGCGAAAAAGTACTCAGCAACATTCGTGAAGAAATCCCGTATTCGGTAGCCGTAAAAATAGAAAACTGGGAGGAAGACTTTACTTCCGCTGGCGAGCCGCTGACCCGAATCGAGGCCGTTATCTTCGTAGGTAGAGAAGCGCATAAGCCCATCCTTATCGGAGACAAAGGGCAGATGATAAAGAAAATAGGAACCGCAGCCAGATTGGAATTAGAGAAACTCCTCAGGACACGCGTATATTTAGGTCTTCACGTAAAAGTTAAAGAAAAGTGGATAGAAAAGCCTCATTCTTGGAAGGAACTCGGCATTCTGTCTTGATTTTCAGAGTGTCCTTTTTACAAAATTACAAATAGAAGACGAATATCCCTTGAACTGTATAAATGAACGGAGTAGAATGAACAAGCACGGAGGAAACTCTTGAAAATTCCCCAAGATCTAAAATACACAAAGACTCACGAATGGCTACGATTGGAAGGTGACATCGCTACGATTGGAATAACAGACTATGCCCAGTCGGAATTAGGCGATATCGTATATCTCGATCTTCCAGAACCAGGAAGAATCGTGAAAGCAGGCGAACCAATCGGAACCATAGAATCTGTAAAAACCGTCTCCGACCTCTATTCACCCGTTTCAGGAGAAGTCGTCGAAGTCAATACCGCACTCGAAACGAAATCAGAACTCGTCAATACGCAACCTTACGAAGAGGGGTGGATAGTCAAGGTGCGTGTAGAGGAAGTGCCGAGCGGATTGCTTTCTGCAGAAGAATATCGAGCGTTAATCTCGGAGTAAAGGCAAAATGCGTTATATCCCGCATACGGAAGAAGACCGAAGGGAAATGCTTCGCACGATTGGCGTAAAAGATATAGATGATTTATTTATAGATATTCCAAAAAAATTACGATTATCCGAACCTCTCGATATCCCTGAAAGTCTCGATGAACACAAAATTCTCAAATCCCTTCATGAAATCGGCTCGAAGAATTTAAACTTGTTACAAGTGACTTCTTTCTTGGGAGCAGGTGTCTATGAGCACTACATCCCTTCCATTGTAATGGCGTTGATTTCCAGAGGAGAGTTTTTAACGTCATATACTCCTTATCAAGCAGAGGCGAGTCAAGGTTATTTGCAAACGATTTATGAATTCCAGAGCCTTATTTGCGAAATCACAGGAATGGATGTTACCAATGCCTCGATGTACGATGGCGGCACAGCCGCTGCTGAGGCTGTGCTCATGGCTTCTCAAATTAAAAACAAATCCATCATCCTAATGGAACGAAGCCTTCATCCTCACTATCGCCAATGCATCGAAACATTTGCGCGGACTTCTGGCTCTGAAGTCGAAACATTCGATTTACGGGAATGGAAACACGCCGATAATAAAAACGCTGCGTGTTTAGTTGTCCAATATCCGGACTTTTTCGGCAGAATTACGGATTTGAGCAACGCAAGGCAACTCGCAAACGAATGTAACGCGCTGCTCATCGTCGTTGCCGAACCTATTGCATTGGGTCTTCTTGAACCCCCCGGAAATTTCGGTGCAGACATCGTCGTAGGCGAACTCCAACCTTGTGGAATTCCAATGGGCTATGGAGGACCTATGGCGGGTTACTTTTGCGTGCGAAAAGAATGGATTCGCTCGATGCCAGGAAGAATCGTCGGAAAAACACACGACAAAGAAGGCAGACGCGGTTTCGTTATGACCTTGAGGACAAGGGAACAAGACATACGAAGAGAAAAAGCCACGAGCAACATCTGCACGAATCAAGCCCTCATGGCTTTAGCGGCAACGATTTGGCTTTCTGCTTTGGGAAAACACGGTTTTCGCAAAATAGCAGAAACGTGCGTACAAAAAGCACACTACTTGGCAAAAGAACTTTGCAAGATACCCGGGGTCGAATTGCAGTTTCCCGAAATACCTTTCGCGTTCGAGTTTTGCTTGAACATCGGTCGAGACGGGCGAATCGTTCGCGACAAACTATTACAGAAAGGTTATTTAGCGGGTCTCCCTCTGGGGGACTATTATCCCGATATGCAGAATTGCATTTTGATTGCAGTTACCGAAGTTCGGACGAAAAAAGAAATGGATGATTTCGTAAGCCATTTCGCCGAGGTGCTACGTTAATGAAAGATTTTCCTTTGATATTCGAACGCTCGAAAAAGGAGAGAAAAGGATGCATACCGCCGGAATGCGATGTTCCCGAAGTTCCTTTAGAAAGTCTTCTTGGCGATTCTCTGCGTAAAGAATCCCCGGACCTTCCAGAAGTTAGCGAACTCGATGTCGTGAGGCATTTTACGAAACTGAGCCAACGCAATTATGGAATTGACACCGGTTTTTACCCTTTAGGCTCTTGCACGATGAAATACAATCCACGCGTCAACGAAGCAGCAGCGAGCAATCCGGCATTTACTATGATGCATCCTCTTCAGCCCCCCCATACAGCACAAGGTTGTTTGCAAGTTATTCACGACCTACAAACTTGGCTTGCTGAAATCACAGGCTTCGATGCCGCAACTATGCAGCCCCCTGCAGGAGCATCGGGCGAAATCCTCTCCCTTTTGATGATTCGAAAATATCATGAATCGAAAGGAGAAAGCCATAAGCGTAACGTCGTTTTAGTTCCCGATACTGCCCACGGAACGAACCCTGCAAGCGCTGCTCGTGCTGGTTATTCTGTACGAAGCGTCAAGACGAACAACCGAGGGACTACGGATTTAGAAGATTTAAAAGCGAATCTACGCGAAGACGTCGCCGCAATGATGCTCACGAATCCAAACACCTTGGGAATATTCGAAAACGATATATTGACCATCACTGAGATGTTGCACGATGCCGGCGCGCAAGTTTTTTTAGACGGTGCAAATTTGAACGCTATGGTAGGAATCACACGGCCTGGCGACATGGGATTCGATTGTATGCATCTCAATCTTCATAAAACCTTTAGCACCCCGCACGGAGGAGGCGGTCCTGGGTGTGGATGTGTTGCTGTTAAATCCCATCTCGAGAAATTTCTTCCCGTTCCCGTTATTGTCAAACAAGGAGATTCTTACATCCTCGATACGAATCGTAAAGACTCGGTAGGTCGCGTGCATTCATGGTATGGAAACTTTCTGATGAACGTGCGCGCATGGGCTTATCTAAGAGCGTACGGAAAAGAAGGTCTCCCTGAAATTGCGAAACATGCCGTTCTCAACGCGAATTATGTGATGGCACGAATTAAACGAGTATTCCCGCCGGCATACGATAGAATTTGCATGCACGAGTGCGTCCTTACTGCTCAACCTCTTAAAAAAATGGGTGTACGTGCATTGGATGTAAGCAAGCGACTCATCGACTACGGTTTTCACCCCCCCACGAATTACTTTCCGCTCATCGTTCCCGAAGCGCTGATGATCGAACCGACAGAATCGGAGAGCAAAGAAACCCTCGATGCTTTCTGCGACGCAATGCTTGCTATCGCCGAAGAAGCGGCAAACAACCCGGAGCTTCTTCACGAAGCACCGCACATCACCCCTGTAGGACGTCTCGACGAAGCCTATGCAGCAAAAACCCTCGATATAGCATGGAAAAAACAAGAACTCACGAAAGAACTTGCGGAAATCAAAGGGAAATAACGAAAAGTTATCTCTCATCTACGTCTCTTGAAGTTATTCTGGATGAACGCTTGTCTGGCGAAGAAAACATGAAGAAAGACTGCGCCTTTTTCGATCGGACGCAAAAAGAAGGGAAGAAGTATCTCAGAATTTACGAATGGCAGGGGGCATGGATATCTCTCGGAAGATTTCAGAATCCGCTTTCGGATTTGTTGAGACATGATTTAGTACCATGGGTCATTCGTCCTACGGGAGGTAACGCGGTTCTTCACGGGCACGACATCACGATTGCACTCTCTGTCCCCTTGTCTGTGTTCGGATTAAACGCGCGAAATATAAAATCAGCGTATCGAAAATTAATCGCTCCGATCGTATCGGCGTTTCGTAAACACGCAATTCAGGCGATTTTAGCAGAAGAAAGTCGTTTCCTTTCGAATAAAACAAAATCCGCAGACTGCTTTCGCCATATCGCGCCGCTCGATGTCGTAGACGAAAATACAGGCAGGAAATTAGTCGGATGCGCAATGAAAATTACCAGAGATTCGGTCTTAGCACAATGCAGTATTCCTATAGACCTTCCCCTCGTAGATCCTCAATTGCTTTACGCAAATTCACATGTCGCTATGCCATTGAACATCGATAAAAAAACTTTTCGAGAATCTCTAATAGAATGTTATCTGTTATCGCTGGAGTAGCCTAAGTGAACACTAAAAAAATCACCACCCGTCATAGGGTGGCGATGTAAATTCTCCCATCGAAGAGGGACTTATGCGCCAACTTGCAATTGCACACCGAGCGCTTTCAATTTATCACCGATGTGGCGAAGTTTCTTCATCGCCCGAAGTTCGATCTGCCGTACACGCTCACGGGTTACGTTCAGCGCTAAACCGACTTCTTCCAGAGTACGAGGACGCCCGTCATCGAGTCCGAATCGAAGCCGAACCACATCACGCTCTCGCGAGGTAAGTCGGCTCAAAATAGACTCGATTTCCTGTCTTTTTATCAATGCGTTCGTTACTTCCTTCGGCTCTGGCATCGCTTGATTCGGCACGAAGTCACCGAGCGCACTGTTGTCCTTTTCACCAACCGGAGTTTCGAGACTCAACGGTTCGTTTGATACACGGAGCATCTCTCGCACGCGGTCAATGGGCATATCCACTTCCCGCGCGATTTCCTCTTCAGTGGGCTCGCGTTGTAACTCTTGCTGAAGACGATTCTGCGCCTTCACGACCTTATTGATGAGTTCAGCAACATATACAGGTATTCGAATCGTTCTTCCTTGGTTGATGATCGCGCGAGCAATAGCTCTGCGAATCCACCAGGTTGCATAGGTGCTGAAACGGAAGCCTTTGCGCCAGTCGAATTTCTCGACTGCGCGAATCAATCCCAAATTCCCTTCTTGGATGAGATCAGCAAGGGGAATTCCTCGAGCATTGTATTTCTTAGCAATGCTAACCACCAGTCGAAGGTTGGATTCGGTAAGAATTCGCTTCGCTTCGAGGTCTCCTTCCTGAACTCTGCGCGCAAGGTAGATTTCTTGTTCGGGCGTGAGCAACTGTGCGCGTCGGGTTTGGCGCATCCACATTTCGAGTTCCTCGGAATCGTCCTGATGCTCTTCCACCTCGGGTATGGGCTCTTCGACTTCCTCGACTCCCACCCCGACCTGTTCGAGCAATTCGTCTTCCAAGGGCTCTTCGGTTTCGGTTATTGGGGGCAATAATGTGCTCATTTTCCGTTTATCTTCTTGAAACATGCTTTTAGCCTTTTCCGAAATTTGTTACCTATTCGTTATTACGCAGGATGCGACGTCAATGGCGCTATCATCGCCCTCCTTTCTTAGGGCTTTCGGATAACCTCCGCCCGCCATGACTTTTAATTCGCACTTTCTAGGATACTGTAGATTCGCTGCAAATCCAAGAAAATCCTGCTTTTTTTCGGAAAAGGGTCTGCTTGCCGAGTATAAAAGACGTTTCAAAGCGGGCTAAAAGTTCCACCTTTTCTCGATTAGCGAAATAGTAAAAAGAGCAGGATGGGACCGAGAGAAGTATAAAGGAAATTTCTTTACTGGGCTACATAGCCAAGGCTACGCACCTCTTCAACAGACTCGATTAGTGACTGTATCAAGATTTCTGCCTCTTCCTCCGTGTTGAACCTCCCCAGACTAAGTCTCACCGTCCCTCGAAGCCACTCCTCCGGCAAGCCGATTGCCGTCAGAACGTGGCTTCTCTTTTGCAGACCGCTGCTACATGCCGCCCCTGCTGTCACGCAAATGCCTTTCGTGTCGAGGTTGATAATGATGCTCTCGCCTTCGGTTCGATAAAAACTGATGCTTATGATGTGGGGAGCGGATTCATCGAGAGACCCATTCAAGCGACTATCTGGGACCTTTTCTAAAATAGCCTTTACGATCCTCCTTTTCATGGAAGCGAATCTTTCCCTTTCTTTCGGGTATTCCTCCATAACGAGCCTTGCCGCCTTGCCCAAGCCCACAATTCCCGGAGCATTGAGGGTGCCTGCTCTCCTTCCATTCTCGTGAGTTCCCCCCACCATGAAATGAGTAAACGGTGCAGAGGAGCGTACGTACAGCGCGCCTATACCTTTGGGTGCGTGAAATTTATGACCGGATAGCGTTGCATAGTCAACTGGTCTTTCTGCGAGGTTGAGTTCCATTTTCCCGACTGCTTGAGTCAAGTCCGTGTGAAAATATGCTCCTGCCTTTCGTGTCAATTCTCCCAAACGGTCTATGTTTTGAATAGTCCCGATTTCATTATTCACGAGCATCACACTGACTAACGATGGTTTCGTCTCTTCGAGCAATCGCGAAAAAACCTCGTCGTCGATTTTTCCTGTACTGTCTACTGGAATGAGTTTGCACCTACCAGTTTCGAGAGCCGTGTTTAAAACCGATGGATGTTCAATTGCAGAAATGAGAATCGTCCCTTCTCGGAAAATGTTGATCACCGTATTGTTCCCCTCAGTCGCTCCCGAGGTGAAAATAATTTCCGAAGGGTCGTTCGCCCCTAACAGTTCTGCAATCGTTTCACGCGATTCCTCGATTGCCGCCTTCGCTCGCTGTGCTGGTGTATGCAAAGCGCTCGGGTTAGCATAAGTTTCGGTGAAATATGGCAGCATCTCTTCTAAGACACGCGGGTCTACTTTAGTCGAGGCAGCATTATCGAAATAAAGAATCGAAGACATTTCTTTCACTCCTTCAATTTAACCACATTCATGAGATTCGCCAGTCTTTAGTAGAGGACAATCCTCGTATCGGTCAGGTCCACATGAACGACATAAATCTACTGGCTCAGCAATATTTGCCTTGCTTGCCGCAATGATAAAACGATGAATCGTATCGAGCATGTTTAATCTGTCGTCGTCATCCAACAACTCGAAAACCTCCATCAGCCTACGTTTGCGCTCCGCAACTACTTTTAGAACGATTTCTCTTCCTTGGGGGGAAATTTCCAAATGCGCAATCCTCTTATCAGGGTAAGTGCCTGTCTTATAAATAAGTCCTTTGTGGGCGAGCCTGGAACTAATGTTCGTAGCGCTGGGATAACTGATTTTCAAGGCATGCGCAAGTTCTCCGATGGATGAAAACGGATGACGCTCTATATATCGTAAGACTTCGAACTGAGTATAGGTAATCCTCGATTTGCATAATTCCTTGATGATCTTTTCGCAAAATGACGTGCGCCAAAGAGTAGCAAAAAGGTCGCTGAGCAACTCCTCACGATTACCTGTCGAGGTCTCGACCATAGCCTTAGTTTAACCCTTTAAGGCGCGTGAATATGCCCGTTTATTTCAGGGCTTTTCTAAGAAGGGAAGGGATTTCCGAAGTGCTGTCTGCGATGATCGCTCCGGCTTCTCTAAGGGCTTTAACCTTGCTTTCTGCACCTCCGACACCCCCGCTGATGATTGCCCCTGCATGACCCATCCGCTTGCCCGGAGGCGCTGTTCTTCCGCTGATGAAAGCAACGACGGGTTTAGACATCGTCTTGATAAACTCCGCTGCAACTTCCTCGTCGCTCCCCCCTATTTCACCAATTAAAACTATTGCCTCTGTTTCTGGGTCATTCTCGAGGAGGGGAAGTAACTCGATAAAACGAGTGCCGAGAAGCGCATCCCCCCCAATTCCTATGCACGAAGCTTGTCCTAATCCGTTGTTCGTCAGTTCCCAAACGATTTCGTAAGTCAACGTCCCGCTTCGCGAAACGAGTGAAATGGGACCTCTGGAAAACACGTTCCCGGGCATAATGCCGATTTTGCAACGCTCCGTAGTCACTGCCCCTGGACAGTTCGGACCCAGCAAACGGCTTTTCTTATTGTCTTTCAATCGGTTCACGACCTTCAGCATGTCGTGTTGAGGAATACCTTCCGTAATCGCACAAATGAAGGGTATTCCTGCATCTTCCGCTTCCAAAATTGCATCGGCAGCCCATCGAGCAGGAACGAAAATTACACTTGCATTCGCTCCCGTTTTCTCCACTGCTTCTTTTACGAAATCAAAAACAGGAACACCTAAATGTGTTTGCCCCCCCTTGCCTGGCGTTACTCCGGCAACGACTTGTGTGCCGTATTCCAGCATCTGTTCGGTATGAAACGTTCCCTCACGACCTGTGATGCCTTGAACGAGCACACGCGTCGTTTCGTCAATGAGAATCGCCATGGGGATTTGTAGTCGCTGGAACTTCCTGAATTTCTCCAGCCTTCGCTTTCACTAATTCGGTGCCAATCGAACCTCTTTTAGACCAGAAAACTGCAATTCCTAACAAGACGATCGCAATACCAGCAACTGTGATCAACACCCAATTAGGAAGCGGTCGAATTACAACAGGAGCCATCAACAAAGCGACCAAATTCATCACTTTGATCAGTGGATTGAGTGCCGGACCAGCAGTGTCTTTGAAGGGGTCACCCACGGTATCGCAAACGACACCGGCTTTATGCGCATCGGAGCCTTTTCCTCCATAGAGTCCATCCTCGATAGTCTTTTTTGCGTTGTCCCAGTTTCCACCAGCGTTGGCAAGCATCACGGCAAGCAATTGCCCTGAAAGGATTGCACCTGCCAAAAAGCCTCCTAACGCTTGCGCTCCGACGATGTTGTAAAAACTGTCACCTATCTTCACAGGCTCTTGTCCTATGGAAAGACCGAACGCTACGAGGGCGGGAAGAGCGATCGCTAAGATTCCCGGCCCTAAAAGTTCTTTTTGCGCCGCCTGTGTAACGATGGTTACGCATCTTTCATAGTCGGGTTTGGAAGTTCCGGCAAGGATTCCAGGGTCTGCCTGGAATTGACGCCGCACTTCGTTTATCAATTGAAAACCAGCTCGACCTACTGCATTAATCGAAAACGAACTGAAAAGATAGGGTGCAGCGCCTCCTACCAAAAGACCGATAAAAATTTCCGGAACTTCGAGACGCAAACCGGATGTGGAAAGTTTTGCATCTTCGATAAACGAATGGAAAAGTGCCACTGCTGCGACGACTGCGGTAGCAATTGCAAAACCTTTCGTTAACGCCTTTGTCGTGTTTCCAGCGGCGTCTAATCTTTGCACCGCTTTGCTTCCAGCGAGGGAACCCTCTTGTGGTTTCTCCAAGTGTTTAGCACCTGACATTTCATAAACTCCCTGTGCGTTATCACTAATAGGACCGAAAGTGTCCATCGCCAAGATATAACCTGTGGTCGTAAGCAATCCCAATCCCACGAGAGCAATTCCATAGAAACTCAGTAGAGGACCGCCATACATAGTGGGGGGGAATATGAAAAGGGGTGCTAATAGACAAATCACGATTGCGCCTACTGCCCAAACGCTGCTTTCCATTCCGTATGCGAATCCTTGAATAATCATCGGTGCAGGACCAGCGGTAGAACTCGCCGCAACGTCTCGCACAGGGCGCTTTTCGAAACTCACGAAGTAATCCGTAAGCAATTCGATGAGATATGCCATGAGGATTCCGAAAAGCAATGCAAGCGAAAATTGCCACCACTGCACGGGTGTGCTTTTTGCTTCGACGGTACGGATTTGGCCTTCCGCCATTGCAAGCGTCGGACTTCCGAAAGTTCCGATTTGCACTTTTTCTCGCGTGTAAGAGACCGGAGGTAGTGCGAGGAGCGCGTCCTTCTCCCCCTCTTTGATAGGCTTTTCGATAATCCAGTACAAATCGCCTTTACGGTCGACCCCTGCTCCGAATGGATATTCGTTGAGAATTTTTATAGAGCCTGTCTTTTTGAATTGCTCTAACTGTTCCTTCGAATAGGGCTGCCAAATTCTTCGTGGTTGTTGAGGGGGGGCATTCGGAAATTGAGCAGCAGGGATTTCAACGTACGCAAGACGCGGCTCTTCCGCTAAAAATCTTCCGATGCCGATTCCTAAGCGTCCTACTGCATTCGACCCCGAAACGATTGTGTAATTAAGTAGCGGATCCTTTCGAGCAAGCTTTACTTGTTCCTCCGTAACTTTCGGAGGAGCGGGAGGCTTCGGAGCATCTTTTGGAAGCATTCGAATTCTCTGTTCGTATTCGTTTTGTATGTTGCTGTTTATTTTGTCGGTTAGTTCTTTATCGCTCATCGAAGCGACACGAGGTCCAGGTGGGGGGGGCTGCCCAGGAGGAGTCATCGTTTCTGCTTGTTCGAGTTCTCCGATAACCGCTAACGCTAATCCGTACAGAGGGTCTATTTTCTTAATTCCGTTGTATCGTGCTCCAGTATGATCCACATAATAATTCACGTTTACGTTTTGCATCATCATGAAAGCGAGCACGAATGTTCCCGCGGCCGCGATGAAAGCAGAACCCCAAAATCCTCGACGCAGCGGAGTCAATGGGTCCATTCTCTCGTCGTCTTTTCCGCGCACGAAGAGGATGCCGAGTATCGAAGCGACAATGCCTACACCACGCGCCATCAACGCAAACAAAATGAGTTTCATCCACGTCGCTTGGTCGAATATCGCTGCGGTCGCCGCGCCTAACACAATTGCAGCAACTAACGTGACCTCATACGATTCGAAAACGTCCGCAGCCATTCCTGCGCAATCTCCAACGTTATCGCCCACGTTGTCCGCGATGGTCGCCGCGTTTCGCGGGTCGTCTTCTGGAATTCCTGCTTCGACTTTGCCGACTAAGTCCGCACCGACATCGGCGGCTTTCGTGTAAATTCCTCCACCTACGCGCATAAATAAAGCCGCGAGCGAACCACCGAATCCGAAACCGATTAAGAGTTTCATCGCTTGCTCACCCGCAATCAAAAAGATGAGCGTTGCGCCTAAAAGACCCATCCCAACGGTAATCAGCCCTGCAACCCCACCGGCGCGAAGAGCGAGTTCTAAAGAGCGCTTATAACTGGAAAGCGCGGCGTTCGCTGTTCGTGCGTTCGCACGCACCGCCATGATCATTCCCGTATACCCAGCGATGTAAGAAGCGAAGACGCCTAAAACAAATGCTATTGCTAACCACAACGCCATCGGAAGGCGAAGAATCGTCTGCCCGGCATAATCAGGATTCGTGCTGTACAAGAAATAAAGACCGACAGCAAGCACTACGATGAAAAAGAGCATCGTTTTTATCTGTCTTTTGAGATATCCCAAAGCACCCGCACGAATCGCTTCACTTACTTCCTGCATTTTCTCCGGGCCAGGGTCTTGACGAAGAACCCAACGGGCGATTCCCCATCCGGTCAAAATCGCCAGCAAAGAAAGCCCCAAAGAAATCCATAAAAATATGTAATCCGACTGCTGAAACTTCAGTTCGAGGCCCGCTTCTGCACCGATTCCGAAGGCATAAACAGGCGAAAGAAGTAGGAAGCAGACGACTATCCGAGCGAGTAGCCCATTCCACACGACCCGATTTCGCTTTTTAGAAAGGAAGGTATGCATCTTCAGTGTAGACTCCCAGTAGAAAGTTACTTATTCTGCGTTCCGTTTTCGAGGAGGATTCGGCACGCATGAGAAAAGTTATCTTACCTAAAATGACCTAACTCTGAAAGGTAGGGAAAGAGAAAAAGTGTTTATTCTTGCGGAGTAAGAGGGCGAAGTTCCACCGTTCCCCCGCTCGCCTCTAACTGCGCTCTCAGCATCTCTGCCTTCCTCCGGTTTATGCCCGAAAGAAGGGGAGCCGGGAGTTTTTCGAGAATTTCTTTCACTTGGTTTCGATTTATTGCAAGCATGTGTTGCAACGAATTGATTATCGCCTCTTTATCTTTTCCTTCATCTATCAACACCAGTTCATAGAGCGAAGGGTCGTCAACACGTGCAAAACCGCGTGGAACATGCCGCATCTCCCCTGTTTCAGGGTCCAACAGCGGAATCTCTCTGTCGCATTCTTCGCAAATGAGTACTTCCGTTTTATCGCTCAAATAATTCAAAGCCCCGCAGTAACCGCAGCGAACGCCTGTTACTTCCAAAACCTTGCCGTCTTGAACAGGCACACGCCTGGCACATCCGTCACAAACGAAATCGTCCTGTGGCGCTTCTGTAAACTCGGTCTCGTGACCACAGTAAGGGCAGGAAACGTGATAGGAGGGAAGTTTCGTTGTAGCGAACGCTTTTTTCACAGCGATAACAAAAAGAGCCAACGTAACCAAAAACAGGGGATATGCGAGAAAGGAAAAATCTACGCGATAAATTGTCGTTGTCTTTCCGGATTGAACTTCGTAACGAATAAACTCACTCCCATAGCGGAAGCAAAATAGCGCAACAAGCAATGTAAGAATCGCTCCTAAGCCCCACCACAAGCATTCTGCCCAATTGAGTTCGATTACCAATGCGCGCTTTTCAGGCTTCGTCATGCACTGCCCCTATATTTCATTATCGCTTATTTCCTACTCGAAGGGAAGGTCAACGGGTGGCTTCGGACGTGGCGGTGGCGGGGAAGCGACGCTCTTCGCTGCGGAGGCTCCTGCATCGATCATAGAGACGATGTACAAAACTACTAGAACGATGATGAAAAACCAACCTACAGAATTCACCGAAGAAGCTACGTAACCGAAACTAAATAGCATTATCCAACTGAAAATCGCTATAGCCAACATCACGATGCCCTTCACCAATTCGCCGTTATAGATCTGCCCGAAGCCTGGTGCTAAAAGACTCAAAAAAGCCGCTATACCGCCGCTCCTTCTCGCCCCCGCAGGATTCATAAGTTCTGCAAAAGACATGTCTTTCAAAAACATCTCCGCCGCGCTTTTCGCTTGTTCCAACTGAAAAACTACTTCAGCGTGTTTCTTCTCTGTGGAAACCCAACCTTTGTACTTCGAAATTACCCTCTCGTAACACTCCTTCGCTTCTTCCAGTTTCCCGAGTTCTCGTAAGATATCTCCCTTCGCGTCGAGGACCTTTGGATGTTCAGGATATTTTTCGAGCAATTTATCCATGATTGCCATCGCCGAGGCTTCATCCTTGCGAGAAATGAACACTCGAGCCTTTCTTAAAGCATCTTCCACATCCACTGCAACGCTATCGAAATAGTCCATACCCCTCAAAATGGATATTCTTCACGAATTGGCAGGGATTTCCACAAGGACTCGATATCGTAAAACTGCCTCTGCTCTTCACGCATGACGTGGCATACCACATCTCCGAAGTCCAGCAATGCCCACCCGCTCCCCTCGCCTTCGATATGAGCCACTTTGATTTTCTCTTTTTTCATTTGCTCGATTAGACGCTCAGAGATGCTGCGTATATGGAGGTCGGAATTCCCGGTGCAAACAATGAAAAAGTCCGCTAAAAACGTCTTTCCGCGAACGTCCAAAACGAGGATTCTTTCTGCTTTAGCATCCTCTAATATTCGAAGTATTCTCTGTACTTTTGTTTCCGATGTCAAAACTGGTTTGGCTTTACTCCTTATAAAGACGGTGTTCTTCAATTATTTTAACGACGGATTGAGGCACAAGATGGGTTACAGAAAGCCCTTGGGAGATTTTTTTTCGTATGAGGGTCGAACTCACTTCCAAATGCGGCATTTCGAAAGAATCCACCTTTTCGCGAACCCAATCCGGTAGAGAAGCCAAGACTTCCTCACATGGGTAATTTAGCCTTTCCACGACTCCGAGGCGCGAAATTTCTAAGATTTTCTCTGGTTCCTTCCATTTCATAAACCCGGCAAGCGTATCGGAGCCCATAAGGAGCGTTGTTTCCAGCCCTTTTTCAAAATAGATTCGCAAGGTTTCTATGGTGTACGAAGGGGAGGGAAGATTAAAGTCAGTTCTGCCTGGTAGCAAACCGGGTACATCTCGTACCGCTTCTACCACCATTGCATATCGAATTTCCGGGTCGGTTATCCGCTCACTTACCTTGAAGGGAGAAACTCGCGTAACTTCTAAAACTACTTCTTTCAAATGCAACTGTTCCATCGCTTCGATGGCGAGCCTTAGATGACCGATGTGGATAGGGTCGAAAGTCCCTCCGAGAACTCCGACTCTCACTCATCCTCCGTAAAATGAAATTCCGCTTTTCCGATGATTACGGTGTCCATCTCTTTGGCTCCTGCTTTTTTCAACGCTTCGATTACACCCATTTTGGTCAAAGTTCTGTGAAGCCTTTCCAGTGCCTCAGCGTTGTCTAATGGTGTCATCGCCACGAGTCGTTCCACTTTTTCTCCTTTGACGTGAAATACATCCCCAATTTTCTCGATTCTCCAAACTTCCTCTTGGTCTTTAGGTTTCAAAACGATTTCCTGTGGGGATTCGTACGTTCTCGGATGTTTTCGTAAAATTTCCACTAATGCATGAAGAAACTTATCTATACCTTCGCCTGTTACTGCGCTTATTAAATAAACGGGTTTTCCTGTCTCCGAAAACCTCTTGACGAGTTCTTCACGAGCACGTTCGTCGGTTAGCAAGTCACATTTGCTCAAGGCGATTACCGATGGAAGTTCCGTCAATGCATGTGAATAGTTTTCGAGTTCTTTCAGTACAGTTTTGTAATTTTGAAGCGGATCGGAACTGTCCATCGGAAGGCATTCTACGACATGCACGATGACTCTCGTGCGTTCGATATGTCTTAAAAACCTATCTCCTAACCCTTTACCTGCGCTTGCGCCTTCGATTAGGCCAGGCAAGTCCGCCATAACGAAGCTTTCTTCGCCAACTCGAACGATTCCTAATGTAGGGACGAGTGTAGTGAACGGATAATCTGCAACTTTCGGTTTCGCAGCACTCACTGAACGAATCAAAGTAGATTTTCCAGCATTCGGGAGACCCACCAATCCGACATCCGCAAGTAGTTTGAGTTCGAGCAAAAGCACTCTCTCTTGCGCCGGTTCTCCTTTTTCTGCGAAGGTGGGAGCTTGTCGCACGCTGGTTACGAAATGTTTGTTTCCGCGTCCACCCCGTCCACCTCTGACAGCACAAAATGTCTGCCCAGGAGATGTTAGGTCTGCAAGAACTTCTCCCGTGTTTTTATCTTTGATGATCGTCCCGACCGGTACTTTTAGTATCACCGATTTTCCGTCTCTTCCGTCTTTGTTGTCGGGCCCACCGTCTTCGCCATTTTCCGCTTCGTAATGCGTTTTATAATGAAACTCTATTAACGTATTCAAGTTCGCGTCGGCAACGAAAATCACATCTCCCCCCCGCCCGCCATCTCCCCCGTTCGGACCTCCCCTGGGCACGTGCTTTTCTTTCCGAAAAGTGGCAGCACCATCTCCGCCCCTTCCTGATTTCACGAAAATCACCGCTTCGTCTAAAAACACGAGATTAAGATACCGATTTTCGTGAGATACTCGAATGAAAAATAATCCGATGGTCGCAGTGACTTCTCTATTTGGTTTGTCTATGCCTTGGGATTGGCTGACCTTCGCCTTTACGGCGTCTTTGGCATTGGGGTGGTCAATTATCAACGGGATGCATCGCCGGAACCCTTCCTATAAAGAAAAGGTTTGCAAATCGGCTGCGCTTTTTCCCACGATGACCAGGAGAAAGCTTTTACGCTTGGTTGCTCCTACGCGTTTGGAAGATAGGGTGAATCACTCATTAGTGATTGCAGGATGTTGTTTGATTATTGCTTCGCCTGCCTTACTCATCGAGACGATCTTAGGGTGGCTTCCGTGGTGGCAGACCGGATTGATTGCCGTGCTCGGCAGCCTATTCGGTGCTTTAGTCGGTGAGTTTGTTTTCAATTCTTACGGAACGGCACTTGAGATGCCAACCGAACCCAATCCTCAACCGACAACTGATGAGGACGCGCCGTAATCGCAATCCCGTTCGTCGTCAGCCAGGTTTCGATATCTCTCCTATCACCAATTCCTTGCGCAATAAAGTTTTTCAATAATGTTTTTCGTGGATACCGAAAACCTACTCTTATAGATTCTTCTAAAAATTCCTGTATCCGCTCCGTTACTTTAGGTAGAAGTTTTAAAACCATTGCATTTACGGATGGTGGAGGAACGAAATCTCTTTTATTGACTTTGCAGACAATTTCAATGTTGAAATGATATTGGTAAAGTACGCTCAAGGTGATTCGTTTCGAATCGTTCACCTTTGCCATGAGTTTTTCTCCGACTTCTTTTTGCAGCATAATCACTGCCCAGTCGAAGTTACTATAAACTGACAACAAACGCTCCAATATAGGTGTCGTGATATAAAACGGAATGTTCGAGACGATGACTCTGGGGTGGGGAATAAGCGAGAGTAAATTTATCAAATCTACTTTCAAAACATCCCCGATGAAGATTTTCGCATCAGGAACGTTTACCTTCAAAGGTTTTTCTAAACGCTCGTCGATTTCGATTGCCCATGTGGGCGCAAGATTCACCAAATGCTTCGTTAGAATCCCGATACCGGGTCCTATTTCTAAAATCCCCCCCGCTCCTCCGCATGCTCCTATAATTTTACGAATAACGTCTTCGGATACGAGCCAATGTTGTCCGAGGTTTTTCTTTGCTCGGATTCCATATTTTTTTAGAACTTCATGAAGCGATGTTTTTTCATCCTCTCTTCGCTCCACTTTAAAGAGATATCTCCGCAGAACAAAATGTCACTGCCAACGATTTGGAAAGTCGCTTTATTTCAATATATGTACTCGAACCTTTCTCGTACCGAATCGAATGGCTTCGTTTCTCGTGTTGAAGCATAAATCGATGCGATTCCTTTTGATCGCAGAGCCTTTGTCTGCCGCTATCGCATACCCATATCCTTCGATGAATAAATGCGTGCCGAATGGAATCACTTTCGGGTCGACGGCAGCGACCCCTCGAATCGCTCGCAAACCCATTGCGGTTCGGGTTCCCACTCCAGCATCTTGTGAACTGTAAGCAGTCGCTTCCATAACTAAAACTTTCGCGCGAACGAATCTCTTTCGAGAAATATCACGAACTATCCCAACACGATACACAGCATCTTTAGGAGATGAGATTGTCTTCGTCCACAAGACTCTTTTCCCAATCACCCGACCTTTCTGGGTGGTTATTTGAAGCATCTGAACTGCCTTTCCCATATGTCCATTTTCCACCTTCTTCATCCTCCCGGGTGGCAAAGTCCGATCGGGAAGATAAACCGTGGAGTAGGGAAGTTCTTTCTTTACGAGGCGGGTTTCATAGTACAGGTCTTTCTGGTTTTTCGCACTATAGGCAAAGCCTACTGCTAATAGGGAAATCGCTACTGCTATGTACGGCTTCATATTTCCCTCCAAGTTGAGTTTTTTCGAACGCTGATAGTTTCTTACCCTATTTTGCCCTCGGCATGCCCGCTAAGCACTTATCTCTACACAAACCCTGTTCGCGCCTTACGGCGCTCCTACAGAGGTATTACGTTATGACAGGCGGGACAGGCAGGAGGTGCTAAAAACGTCTGACCCTTGCCTAATGGGGATGTAACGGCTAAAGCTTACTTCTCTTTGAATCCCGGCAGACGTCTGCCCTTATAGAAGCCATCTGGAGAGGCGTTGTGAGCCAATATGAAGCGTTCTCCGCCTTGAACGCGATTCAAGACGAGTTCCGGTGCTTTCGTGCGCCAGTTTCCCCGGCGTTTAGCGCTTCTTGCGTGAGAGTGTTTACGTTTTGGATTAGGCACTTCGCTTTCCTTTACTTCTTTTCACGATGCAACGTGTGTTTTCGGAGGAAGGGATTGTACTTCATCAGTTCGAGGCGGTCTTTCGTGTTTTGCTTGTTTTTCGTAGTCGTATAGACGCTACGAGGGTCTTCTGTACAGACCAAGCGAATAATTTCCCGCTTTTCTCCCTTCTTCGCCATTTATTTTTTGCCTCCTTGCTGGGTTTTGCCATACCTGCGGAGGAATTTTTCAACGCGGCCAGCCGAGTCTACAAGTTTCTGTTGACCGGTGTAGAGGGGGTGGCAATTCGAGCAGATGTCTACTCTGAGTTCTGGCTTCGTAGACATGATAGTAGTAATCGGTCTATCGGGCGTACATGCACAATAGACTTTGCACTCGACATATTTGGGATGAATGCCTTGCTTCATTAGGAAAATTTATTTTACCTCGAATTAGGGCAGATTTTCAGGAAGGAGTTTAGTTTGTCACACTGCGCGGCAAGACTACCGTGAAACTACGCGGCTTCCTCGCTGCCTGGAGTTTTTTGATGAAACCGATATCCGGCACGCTGGAAAGCCTCTACGAGGTCAATGACGCGCACAGGTTTCGAGAGATAATCGTCTGCGCCTGCAGTTAAACACTTCTCTCGGTCTCCTTGAAGGGCGTGAGCGGTTATGGCGATAATCCGGGTGGGTTTACGCTTCGTAATATTTTCTCGTCTGCGAATCGCTTGGATTGCACCGTAACCATCCAATTCCGGCATCTGCATATCCATGAAGATTACGTCGTAAGCGCTTTTTTCGTAAGCAGCGACAGCCTCGAGGCCATTCGAAGCAGTTTCCACCTCGCATCCCAAGCGGTTCAAAATTCGAACAACGACTTTCCGATTTACGATGTTATCTTCTGCGAGAAGAATTTTGAGAGGTTGTTCTGCAACGAATTCCACATCCATATCGTTTGCGTTGGTTAATGTTTTTTCAGATTTTTTCCCCAACGCTTTCTCGATTGCTTCCTGCAATGAAGAAGTCGTTAGTGGTTTCAGAGCGATTGTCGCTTTATTCTCTCGTTCGAGTTTGTCTCTACTACAGTTTTCTCCGACAGAACACATGATGACGGCTGGAACGTCGGGAATAGAATATTGGCTTCTAAATTCTCGAAGACTTTCTGCGATTTCTTCTCCTAAGACGCGCCTATCTATGAGGACGACTTCCGGTAATTTCACAAAAGTGTTGTTCTTATCGATAGAAACAATTTTCGCTCCGAGATATTTCAACATAGATTCCGTCGATTCCTGAAGAACATCTAAAGGAGTAAAGATTGCGGCGCGAAGGTTCTCGAAGGGTTTAACTGGTTTGGAAGATTCTTTTTCTTCGAACGGAAGGATAATCGTGAAAGTGCTGCCTCTTTTCACCTCGCTTTCGACGATGATCGTCCCTTGCATCATCTCCACTAAATTTTTCGCAATCGTGAGACCGAGTCCTGTACCGCCGTGCCTCCTTCGCAGGGAATCATCGGCTTGCGTAAAACTATCGAAAATATGTTCGATTTGTTCTTTCGGGATCCCGACGCCTGTGTCTTTTACAGAAATGCGAGCATGGATGGTTTTGTCATTCAAGCGGATATTTTCCACGCGCACTTGAACGAAGCCTTGTGGAGTGAATTTGATTGCATTGCTGATGAGGTTGGTCAAAACTTGTTGAATCCTCATCGCGTCTCCGAGCAGAGTGTCTGGCAACGAACAATCTACGATGCTCACTAAATCAATGCGACTCTCATAGGCATGAATTCCGAAAAGAGATGTGGTGTTTTCGACGACTTCTCGAAGATTGAAAGGTTCTTTCTTTATAGTTACTTTTCCTGCTTCGATTTTCGAAAAATCTAATATGTCATTGATAATTCCCATAAGAACTCGCGCACTCGTGTTGATGGTAAGAACGCAATCACGCTGTTCTTCCGTCAAAGGGGTGCGCATGAGCAATTCGGTCATACCGATAACGCCGTTCATCGGAGTGCGAATTTCGTGACTCATATTCGCTAAAAAGCGCGACTTTGCTTGTGTCGCTTCGAGGGCTTTATCGCGCGCCTCTTCGAGTTCTTCCTTCTGGCTTTCGAGTAATTTACTTCTTTCTTCTGCCTCTTTTCGCGCGTATTCCAAATTCGACATCGCGCGCTTTAGTTCTTTTTCGATTTCCTTACGCTCCGCAATTTCTTTCGCTACTTCTGCTCGTTGTTTCAAAAACGTTTGGATCATTTTTGCAAGAGTGCCGAATTCTGTGACATCATTGCATAACTTATCTACGAGTTTTGCATTTTGTTTCTTCAACGCCTTCGACAAAACTTCGAGTGGAGAACTCACCCAGTAAGTCAAAGCGATGCAAGCGAGCGTCACGACGAGTGTGGCGAAAATAACGGCTAAAAACAAAGTTTGCGTGTGTGTGATGTTCAAAGCCTCTGTAATCTCGTTTTCTTTTCGTATGACCAACTGTCCGACATCCTCGCCTTTCCAGTTACGCAAAAAACGGCGGTAAAGAATGGTGGATTCACTTGGGCGCGTGTGTTCTTTGGGGTTTAAAATCGAGACGTTGCAATCGAGATATTGCGAGAGGTCTTTTCGATACGCCGCATTCCAAAGTCTTCCAATAAATACATAGCCGGATAGGTTTCCGTTCCTCGAATTATTACTATCGTTCCTCAAGGCACTTGCATGGATTTCCCATACATGTCCAGAACTATCATCGAAAAAATGTATCGTGGTGTTGGCTTTGAGGAGTTTAAATAATTGCGAGTTTAAAGAGGACTTTGGAGCATACTCTTTATTCGTTTCGGGTTCGTATCGAGCTAATACGATTTTCGAATTCTTATCCAAAATCCACAAAAGATTCGCTTTATATCTAAGTAGAGCACTGTCCGAAATGATAGCGGCTTTTTTATGATCACCTTCGGTTATTGCGTTCTGCAAATCACTCCAAAGCGTATGCTGTTGAAGGAACTCGGAGAAGGACGCGTCTTGTATATGCAAAATAGATTCGCAATATCGTTGGAATTCTCGAGTGAGTTTCGATTGGAGGGACTCGACTTGCTCGTTTTCCACGGTGTCATAGTTATATATCGCACCGACCCAAGCTGAGGCGACGACGGTTATGACTAAAAGAACCCGATTCCTTACGTTCATGTTGATTTTCATAGCCCGTTTTTTTTCCCACCTTTCAGGCACGAAAAGCCTCGCTAAGACACCCTATAAGTGGATTGTTGGAAATTAGGGCTCTCTTTTGAAGGAAAATCCGCTTCTTCTGCCCTGTTTTCTCATTCTCAGGAGCCGTCCATCGAGCGGTGGCTACGGGATCAGCGGATATTGAAGTATTTAGCTTCAGGGTGGTGGAGGATGATGGCGCTGGTGCTCTGTTCGGGGACGAGCATAAATTCTTCTGTCAGTTCCACCCCGATTCGCTCTGGTTCGAGGAGTTCGAAAAGGAGTTTTTGGTCTTCGAGATTCGGGCAAGCAGGATAGCCGAAAGAGTAGCGACAGCCTCGATACTTGGCGCTGAAAATCAATTTCATATCCTTCGGGTCTTCATCGGCAATCCCCCATTCTTCACGAATTCGCTTATGCCAATACTCTGCGAGCGCTTCGGCAGTTTCCACTCCAAGTCCGTGCACGAATAAATATTCACGATAATCACCTTTTGCGAAAAGTTCTTTTTCGATTCTCGTAATTTCAGGTCCGACCGTAACGAGATGGAATGCAACGTAGTCCATCACGTTCGACTCCACCGGAGCGACGAAATCAGCGATGCACAGGCGTCGTTCCGTTTTTTGACGAGGAAATCGAAATCTCGCGCGCTCTTCGGCGAGATTTTCATCGTAAATGATAATTTCGTTTCCGCAGGATTTAGCAGGGAAATAACCATAAACGACTTTAGGCTCGAAGACATGAGCGAATTCACGTTTCAGACGTTCGAAGTGGGGTTTCGCTTGTTCTTCCAAATAGCGATGGAATTCGATGTTGTCCATTTCTTTGGGTCTTCGGAAACTCCATTGTCCACGGAATAGAGCAACTTCATTGATGAAAGGGAACACATCGAAGATGTCAATGTTCGTTACCACACGACTTCCGGTAAAAGGAGGCACGGGGGGGTCGGAAACGGGTCGGATGTCGCTTTTTTCACCTTGGAATTCATAGAGTTCGGGGTCGGTATCCGGCAAGCGATGGCTGGTTACTCGAACGAAGGGAGTCTCTTCCCGCAGTTTCGTTTTCTCACAAGTCGAAGCGTGTTCTTTTTGTGTTAGGGTTTCCATGAGGCGCAAACCTTCGAAAGCGTCCTGTGCGTAATAAACGTCTCCTTTATAGAGTGAGCGCAGGTCTCGTTCCACATAAGCGCGCGTAAGTGCAGCCCCCCCTAAAATCACCGGATAACGATGTACGCCTCTCGCATTCATCTCCAAAAGGTTATCCCTCATCACCAGTGTGCTTTTTACGAGAAGTCCGCTCATGCCGATGACTTGAACGTTATTCGTTTCTGCCTCGGATAAAATGTTATTGATAGGCTGTTTGATGCCGATGTTCACGACTCTATATCCGTTGTTGCTCAAAATAATGTCGACTAAGTTTTTGCCGATATCATGGACGTCTCCGGCAACCGTTGCGAGCAATATCGAACCTTTCTCGATTCCTTGCACCTTCTCCATATAGGGTTCTAAAAAACTTACGGCAGCCTTCATCACTTCTGCACTTTGTAGTACGAAGGGAAGTTGCATTTTTCCTTCACCGAACAATTCGCCCACCGTTTTCATCCCATCGAGGAGGATTTCGTTGATAATTTTCAGTGGCTCGTATTTTTCGAGGGCTTCCTTCAGATTCTTTTCGAGATTCTTTTTATTGCCATCGATAATATGTCTTTTCAAGCGTTCTTCGACGGGAAGTAATTCTAATTCCTCGCCGATTGGGGACGAAGTCTGCAGTGTTTCGAAACGCGACATAAAGTCGCTTAGCGGATCGAAATCCGAAGTTCTTTCATTGAAAACTAACTTCCTCGCACTTTCCCAAATTTCTGGAGGGACGCGATTCTGCGGAAGAATTTTGCCCGCATGGACAATCGCGCTCGTGAGACCCGCTTCGATAGCATAATGCAGAAATACAGAATTGAGAACATGACGCGCCGCTGGTTTCAATCCGAAAGAGATATTGCTGATTCCTAATATCGTATTTACTCGGGGATGACGGGATTTGAGTTCTCGAATCGCTTCGAGGGTTTCCACGCCAGCATTGCGAAATTCTTCGTCTCCGGAACCCAGCGTAAAAGTCAAACAATCTATAAAAACGTCTTCGTCTTGCAATCCATACGCGCGCGTTTGTTGTAAGATTCGTTCAGCGACTGCGATTTTTTTCTCGCGAGTCTTCGCCATACCCTCTTCGTCTATCGTAAGCCCGACGACAGCAGTGCCGTATTTACGACAAAGAGAGAGGGTTTCGTTAAGTCTTTTTCCGCCGTCTTCGAAATGTATCGAATTGATAATCGCTTTACCGGGAATGAGTTTGCATGCCGTTTCTGCAACAGGGAATTCTGTCGTATCAATCATCAAAGGAATAGTGACTTGCGTTGTGTATCGTTGCAATAGCCTTCGCATATCTTCCACTTCGTCCCTTCCGACATACGCAACACACACGTCGAGCACATGTGCACCTTCGTTCTCTTGTTCGCGAGCAATAGAGACGAGTTCGTCGAAGTTTTCTTGCGCAAGGGCTTCACGAAAGGCTTTGCTTCCATTCGCATTCGTTCTCTCGCCTACGATGAGAAAACTCGGAGATTGATCATAGGGTTGGAATTGATAGAGGGAAGAACAACCTACTAGTTTCTGCGGTTTTCGTTTCGCTTTTGTTAAAATTTTTACTTCCTTCGCGACGGCTCGAATATGTTCAGGTGTCGTCCCGCAACACCCCCCCACGATGTCGACTCCTAACTCAGCGACGAAACGGCGGTGATACTCCGACAATTCTTCGGGAGACAAGGGATATACGCTACGATTGTTTTCGACTATCGGCAACCCGGCATTGGGCTGCACGGAAATGAAACGTGTGCAAAACTGAGAAAGAAAGCGCACATGAGGCTGCATATGTTCGGGTCCTGTAGCGCAATTTATGCCTATGCCTGTAACTTCTGGAAAGGCTTCGAGGAAATTGATGGCAGCGCCAATTTCCGTGCCGAGAAGCATCGTTCCGTTTTGTTCGATAGTAACTTGCACAAAGAGGGGGGCATGGATTCCGGTTTGTTTCATCGCGCGCAAAGCACCGACGACTGCCGCCTTCGTTTGTAGGAGATCTTGACAAGTTTCGATAAGAAGTGCATCGACCCCCCCTGCGAGTAAGGAACGAAAAGCACGGAAATAGCCATCTTCCATTTCGTCGAAGGAGATTTGGTTGAGCGTTACTAACTTCGTGCCAGGACCTATCGCACCGAAAACGAATGCGCCGAATGAATCGGCTACCTTACGCGCATTTTCTGCAGCGGCTTGGGTGATTTCTTCTAGGCGATGACCAATACCGTATTCCTCTAAAACCCAGGGCAGTGCTCCGAACGTGTTCGTTTCTATGATGTCTGCGCCTGCTTCGAGATAATTTTTATGAATGTTTTGAATGACATCCGGTTTCGTCACATTGAGAATTTCGTTGCATCCTTCGAAGCCTGAGAAATCTTGTGCGCTGAGTTCGCACGCTTGAATCTGCGTGCCCATCGCGCCGTCACAGATGAGCACACGTTCGTGAAGAGCATCTAAGAATCGCCTGTCTTTTGTCAACTTTGTCGTTGTTAATTATGGCATTTACAGAAACTTGGGGAGTTTTTTGAAAACGCTCAAGATATGGGAATAATCGTCTGTCCAAACTCGAGCACCTCTATCGGGAAGAACTCGTTCCCATTCTGGTTTTATCGCGAGAGAGCCCAAATCGCTTTCCTTTCTCGCCAAAAGCACCCAGCGGGAGGCAAGTTTGCCTTCTATCTGTTCCTCGTCGGTAAGAAAACTGTCTATACGCAGTCTGCAAACCAGTCCGAGTGAATCCGCAATACCCGCGAGAACAGGACTCAACTCGAGATAACGATTCGAAATGTGAAAAGCCAAAATCCCCCCCTCTTCCAATTTCGTGAGATACATTTCTACCGCCTCTTTCGTAATTAAATGCACGGGGATAGAGTCGGAGTTGAAAGCATCGAGAACGATGATTCCGAAACGATGTGGGGGCTCTTTCATCAGTGTAATTCGTGCGTCTCCTAAAACGATCTTGTATTTCGCTTTGCAATCTTGCAGATAGGTGAACAATTTCGGGTTCTCCGCGATTCTCACGACCTCTTCGTCTATTTCGAAGAAAGTAACGTTCTGGCCTGGATTTGCATAAGCGGCTAAAGAGCCAGTTCCCAATCCCACCAATGCGATGTTCTTTTTTTGCTTCGGCCCGCTGAATTCCAAAAACACCTGTCCGATCGGTCCCGTAGGGTGATAGTAAGTGAGTGGCTTGTATCGTTCATCGGGCAACATAGATTGTCTTCCGTGCACGGTGTTTCCATGAACGAGAGTGTGAAATCTTCCTGCGTTGCTGCTCAAAACTCTATGAACGCCGAAAAAGCTCCTATCGCTGTAAAGGACGCGCCCCCCCGCTCCTATTGCGAGAATCGAAGCTGCCAGGAACAACGACCCTAGGGAAAGAGCGAAACGCGGAATTCTGTCTATCGCAAAAAAGCATAATAGAACAGGAATTCCCAATGTGAATAGTGTCCGCGCAGTTCCATAATCGAGCCTCAAAGCACCGGCGATAACAGCAGCGAGAATGGCTAAAGAACCCACCAGCAAAGGATATAGAGCATCTGTAATGGTGTAACTCGCCTTTTCCCCATTGGAAGGGCGTAAGAAACACGCTAATACCAGCGCAAGCGGATATTCTGCAAGGGTTTTGAAAATATAGGGAGCGACAATCGCATTGAATGCCCCCCCTAAAGCACCTCCGAGAGCAATCCACAAATAAAACGAAGTAAGATACTGCGTTCGAGGCCTCGAGCGTGCCAATTCCGAATGGCACATCAACGCAGCCAAGAAAAACACCAATAAATGGAGTGCGAGCAAAAGCCACATAGGTTCTGCCGCCTCGAAGATGATCACCATGGAGAGCGGAGCGATGAGAAGTGCATACCACCTTCCCAATTTCGTTGTAGAAATGCGGAACCGTCTCGAAAATGCAAGAATAAAAGTGAACAAATAAAGTGCAAGGGGAATGACCCATAGCAAAGGCATAGGCGTAATATTCGTCGTGAGATACGAGGTAACTCCCAAAAGCATGCTAGACGGTACGAAACTCAAAGCGAGCCATCTGAAGATTTGGTATTTTCCATCAGCATTCGTGTGGGGAAGGGAAGTGGGGTTAACGCCTTCAGCACTTTCGTCGGAAAAAAGAGGGGGCGTCTCATGGTTTTCATTTCTTTGTCGTCTAAATACAACCAAAGCGCATAAGAAAATAAAAAGAGCCAAAACTTTGTAACCGTTTGCCCATATTAGATTTTGTTGCGTAAGTGTGGTGACGGGCTCTAAAAGAATGGGATAACTCAGAAGCGCAAGCATGCTTCCTAAGTTACTTGCGACATATAGGAAATAGGGGTCGCCTGCTTCGGGATGGGATGTTCGCGCGAACCATTTCTGTAATAGCGGAGCGCTCGCCGCAGCGAGAAAGAAAGAAGGACCGACATTTATCGTCAACAACGAAAGTAAATACAAGACTTCTTTACCCTCACCAGAATAAGAGCCCCTTTGAAAAGAGAAGGGAAGAAATAAGACGATTACGACAGCAAGCAATACTATATGAACTAACGTCTGCAAACGTGTTCCCAAAACCTTCGGTGCCCAATGTGCATACGCGTAACCGAAAAGCAAAGCGCATTGAAAAAACAAGATAGATGCCGTCCAAACCGCTGGTGAACCTCCGAAAAGCGGCAAAATCATTTTAGCGACCATAGGCTGAACGAGAAAAATCAAACCCGCGCTAAGGAATAAAGTAATCGAAAAAAGGAACAGCAAAATATCCAAACCCGAGCTTCTTTTCTTCATGAATTATCGAGATTTTGTATGAATAGAGTTTTTTCGTTTTGATAGGTTACTTCTCCAGCAGAACTACCGCGAGGTTTCCGCACGTATTTCGCAAGCGTGTAATCCACGGGAACATGTCGAGAATGT
Source organism: Fimbriimonadales bacterium (assembly GCA_035559795.1). Taxonomy (NCBI): domain Bacteria; kingdom Bacillati; phylum Armatimonadota; class Fimbriimonadia; order Fimbriimonadales; species Fimbriimonadales bacterium. The sequence continues at coordinate 115,144 of DATMAR010000012.1, forward strand.
TTTTGCACGCTGGTTTTTGCTGCGATTCGTGCAGCAAAGTGCAATGCGTCTTTTTGCACACGTTCTGGATGATTACCCGTCTGGAGAACCACATGCGCACCAGAATGACCCCTAACATGAAGCCAATAATCGTTCGGTTTCGCCACTCGAGTCGTCAAGTAATCATTCGCCTCGGCATTTTCACCCCACAGCACGACGAACCCCCCAGGTGCTTCAATTTTGCGAATTTTGTGTCCCTCGAATGGCTTTTCTTCAGCCCTTTTCGCTGGCGTGGGTTCACGAAGCCAACCGTTCGTTTTCGCAGTGTTTTCTATGGAATCCAAAATCTTGGTGTCTCCTGTCATTTGTAAGTTTTCGAGTTCCGAAAGAAGTTTCGAAATCTTCGAAAGCTCCGATTGTTTTATTTCACGAAGGCGCAAAATGGATTGGCGATTCTTTTTGGCTTTCTTCGCTTTTTTGAATAAGTTTTCGGCGTTTTCTATTGGAGACACTTTCGGGTCCAAAGAAATTTCTATAGGATTGCCTTCGAAATCTTCCAGCGTAACACTTTCAACACCGGGGGGGATACGATGCGAATGAGCGAGAAGGATTTCTCCTTGCCGTTGCCAATCTTCGAATTTCGAAGAGGACTCCAATTCTGCTTCGATTTCTTTTAGTGCCTCGCACCGTTTTTTCAATGCTTTCTCGAGCTGAGATTTTAACGTCCGAACTCTTTCCTCGTAACGAATCTTGGGTTCTTCACTCCGAGCAAAATTTTCGAGTGCCAAACTCAAAGAAGACATCGGAATCGCTTTTTCCTTTTCGAGTTGAACAGGGGCGAACGGATATGCACCTCGTCCTTGGATGAGAACCGGAGGACCTTCTCGGAATTTGCGCAGCACCTCGTCTTTTCCAGATAGTTCTATTTCACGAAGCAAAAAGGGCGACAAACCTTTTCCGGTGCGAAATGCTTCTTCTATGTCGCTCTTTATAGGTGGAGCGAGAACGAATGCCCCCCCACGTGTTCTTTTTCTTGTTTTGCGAAACAATTCTGCAATTTTGCCTTCCGGAGAGACTAAAAGAATGTTGGAATGAGTACCAAAAAATTCGCAGATGACACTCCAAACACCACTCGCTTTTCCGATCTCGATAATCAAAATACGGTCGAAGCCATGTTGGCGAATCGATAGGATTTTGCCTCCTTCTATGCGCTGGCGAAAAGAAGGGAAGAAAGATGAAGCGCTCTCTTCTGTCTTTGGACGACAAGAAAGCACGTGGCACCGGAATAAGCGAGGATGACAAGTAAAGATAAGATGTGCGTCATACCCTTCGCGAACTATCCTGAACACGAAGCCATTTTTGCCGAACGGAAATATCCGGCGAAGGATCCCTCCGACCGCAGGTTGCATTTCCGCTGCGATTTTCGCTAAACAAAGGCTATCGAAGGGAATTTCCATCTAGGATTTATCTACCTCGGGAAGTAAAGGTAAGATTTTAGTATGCCCGAACTCGTATGGCTCAACGGTGAAATCCAAAACCTCGATGAAGCGGTCGTATCGGCAAGAGACCATGCTTATCTTTATGGAGATGGGCTTTTCGAGGGAATACGAATCTACAATCGCAAAGTCTTCAAATTAGACGAGCACTTGGACAGGCTTTTCTTCGGAATTCGTTATCTGGATTTCGAAATGGAGATGGGAAAAGAGGAACTGAAGCAAACGGTGCTCGATGTTTGCAAAAAAGCAGGGCAGAATAACGGATATATCAGACTCAACGTAACGCGAGGCACCGGTCTCGGTCTCGATCCTAAAAACATCAACCGCCGCGTAAACGTGATGATCATGATTTCGAAATTGTCCCTTTACCCCCCTGAGGCTTATGAAACGGGACTCACCGCAGTCGTATGTGCGACTCGTGTTATTCCACCTGATTGCTTAGAACCAAGATTAAAAACGATTGGAAGGTACGTTGCGAACATCTATGCGAAACTCGAAGCGAACCGTCAGGGTGCTGGCGAGGGCTTGATGCTGAACACGCAAGGCTATCTTGCGGAAGCAACAGGAGATAATCTCTTTATCGTGCAAAACGGAATTTTGCGGACACCGCATATCAACAGCGGAATCTTAGGTGGAATAACACGAAAAACCGTTATGGATATCGCAAAGCGAGAAGGCATTGAGGTGCGAGAGGAGTTTCTAACGATTTACGACCTTTTCGAAGCAGACGAAGTTTTCCTTACCGGCACCGCTGCAGAAGTGATTCCGTTAGTGCGAGTGGACAGTAGGAAAATCGGTTGCGGTACACCAGGTCAAACCACGCTTCAAATCATTAAGTGGTTTCGTGAAGAGACAAACTCTGGAACTCCGTTTTAATTTCTCGCTTGGTCGTGCGTAATCAGTTCTTGAAGTAACAACTCGTGGTTTTCTCGTTTACCATGGGGGACTTTTCTCGGTACTTAAATAGAACCAAATTCAAAGACTCTTTCATATTCATAACTCAACATAATACTGATTATCAGACACTATAACTTCGTGTTCAGTGCACACAGTTAAGGGGGTGGGGCGTTAGGAGAAGGATAAAGGAATCTCTTCCCTAAAGAGCCGTTGTCTGGTGAAGAAGGTTATCGAGCTCTTGCGTCTTTACACGGCAAAATTCGACTGCGTCTTCGATACGAAGGTCCAAATCCTGCTTTTTTCTTTGAAGCACTCGAAGGTAGTAAGCCGCAGCAGCACCGAAGCCTAAAACGGCAGCGGTGAGGGCGAAGACCATCTTCCAATTCGTTCCGGATTTTTCCATTGGTGAAGAATATCGGCGATGTTCATAAAATTCTTCATCTTTTCCGTGTGAAGACTCTTCCCCGTCAGCGCCGTTCTTAGCCGGATAGACAGGGTAATCGGCAGACTTTTCTAATTCAGATTTCATACCGTTTTTGACCTTCTTCCTTCGGTGCGCTTAGGATTCGCTTGATAAAGGTAACCAATTCCATCGGGTTGAAGGGCTTCGTGAGATAAACGTCAGCACCGAAGTGGTATCCCTCGAAGACGTCCTTGTCTTGGGCTTTAGCGGTAAGCATGATGACAGGGATGTTTTGAAGTTCTGGATCGCGTCTAAGGACTTTGAGCACCTCGAAACCGTCCATGTACGGCATCATCACGTCAAGGACGACAATGTCGGGTTTCTCGGACTGGATTTTTTCGAGTCCTTCTTTCCCATCGTAGGCGGGTATGACCTGCCAACCCTGTCTTTCCAGGTTGACCTGAATAAGCCTTACGATGCTTCTTTCGTCATCGCATACGAGAATTTTTGTTGTGTTGTTAGTAGGCATATTGCTTTTCTATTTTACTGGTTTTAGGGGGGTTTTTACTATTTTGCGGAGAGGGACTTTTCCTGCACCTCTTTCCAATCTCTTATTCCTCTTCCTGATTGAAGGATTCTAAAATCGAATCCAGCACGTAAATCGGAGTACCCGTGCGGAGGGCAAGAGCGATGGCGTCGCTGGGGCGGCAGTCTATCTCGATTTCTTCCCCGTTTTTTTGGATATAAAGTTTCGCGTAGTAGGTTGAGTTCCACAAATCGTCTATCACAACCCTTTCGAGGCCTCCGTCCAACCGGTCGAGGATGTGCTTCATAAGGTCATGAGTCAATGGGCGAGCGACGGTTCTGCCTTCGAGCGCTAACTGAATTGCCATCGCTTCGAAAGGTCCTATAGAAATCGGGAGAATTCGGTTCGAACTGTCCATCAGTTGAACGAACCGATGCATCATTCCCGCCTCTTCCGTGCCATAGACACCTTCCACATGAACACGTATAGGCGTGCCGCTACCGCCGCCTCTATTGAGTTCTTTCGGGAAGAATGGAGGTGGTTCTTCTAAATATTCGAAATCGTCTTTTTCGAATTCTTCTTCGGGCATAGTTCTGCCTCTTTCTCTTTATTTTACGATAATCTGTGCTGCTTTTACTACGGTATCACATTCCACGCATCTTTTGTACGATGCTACTCAGGAATTCTGAGTTCGAAGATGTGCGTTTGAGAAGTTTAATTAGCGATTCCGTAGCCTCTACATTATCTTGTTGATTCGCCAAAAGCCTATGCAACTGATAAATGCTTTCCAGTTCTTCCGGATTGAACAGTTTTTCTTCAGCACGTGTAGAACTGCGTTTGACATCGATCGCTGGCCAAATTCGACGTTCTGCTAAATCTCTGTCCAAAACGAGTTCCATATTGCCTGTACCTTTGAATTCCTCGAAGATGGCGTCATCCATCTTACTTCCCGTGTCAATAAGCGCCGTTGCAATGATGGTCAGACTACCGCCTTCTTCGATATTTCGCGCCGAACCGAAAAATCTTCGTGGGCGATACATAGCAGCAGGGTCTAAACCTCCACTCAATGTACGACCACTCGGAGTTACAGTGAGGTTGCTCGCTCGCGACATACGCGTGATGCTATCGAGAAGAACAATTACATCCTTTTTCACTTCAACCAACCTTCGAGCCTGTTGAAGGCAGAGTTCAGACACACGCATGTGATTCTCAGGAGGTTCATCGAAGGTGCTGCTGATTACTTGACCTTTCACCCATCTTCGCATGTCTGTGACTTCCTCAGGGCGTTCGTCCACGAGAAGCACCATGATATAAATTTCGGGGTGATTGATCTCAACGCTTTTCGCTATCGTTTTTAGAAGAGTCGTCTTCCCTGCTTTAGGCGGAGAAACGATTAGACCCCTTTGCCCCTTACCAATGGGACAAATCAAATCGATGATACGCGCTGCAATGTTATTCGGGTCCGTTTCCAAACGGATTCTTTTGTCAGGAAAGATCGGGGTCAGTTTGTCGAAGTCAGGCCGTGTTCGAATTACTTCGGAATCAATCGCATAACCGTTTATAGATTCGACTCGTAAAAGCCCGTAGTATTTTTCCCCTTCCTTCGGGGGGCGCACTTGTCCGAATATGACGTCACCCATACGAAGCATGAAGCGCCTGATTTGAGACTGGCTGACGTAGACATCCTCTGGACTAGGGGAGTAATTTTTTTGGCGAAGGAACCCCCAACCATCGGGCATGATCTCAAGAACCCCCGTCCGATATTCAGCACCTTTTTCTTTATTCGCCTCTTTCATTAGGGCTTCGACTATCTCAGAACGCGCCATGCCATTTACGGGGATGTTGTATTTGCGAGCCTCCGCGAGGAGTTCTTTATCCTCTAAGGCATCGTAGTAAGCGTAATCTTTTTCAGGAAGAAGCTCGAGATCGGCTTGCGAGAGAGTCGGCTCTCGAAAAGTCTCCTGGCGTCGAGTGCGCTTGCGGCGACGAGAACTATTAGTTTTTTCGGATGAGTCTGCAACTGTTCCTGGTTTACGAAAATGCATAAAAACCTCTAATGGTGCGGAAATGATTTGAAAGAGTCTGCCTTCTTTGGGGGACTACTCAAGTATATCACGGGGCTAACCCTTGTCAAGCCCTGTTCTAAATATGAGACAGTTTCTATTATAGCATAAGTTCTAGAATTTTTCATGTTTTATAGTGCGTTTCTGTGGGTTTCTATTCTTTTGGTGCTTTTATTGACGGCTCTATAGACGCTATATATGGGAGCCCTCGGAACTTCTCATCTATATCCATTCCATACCCGACGACGAAACGACTCGGTATTTTAAATCCTACAAAATCTATCGGGACATCTGCTCGATAAGAATCCACTTTTAACAACAACGTTACAACTCGAAGACTAAAAGGCGACCTTGCGAGAAGGGTGCGATAAATATACGACAAAGTGAGTCCGGTATCCACGACATCTTCCACCAGCAGAACGTTGCGCTGAAAAATGTCTTCGCGAAGGTCCAAACGAATTTCTACCGCACCTGATGAACTGTCTCCTGAATAACTGCTTACAGCCATAAAATCCAGCATATAATCCGACGGAAGACAGCGAAGTAAATCGGATAGAAAAACGAAAGAGCCTTTTAGAACACCTACAAGAAGGGGTTTGTCTTCTTTATAAAACGATTCGATTTCCCCTGCAAGTTCCTCAACTCGCTGATGAATTTCCTCTTTCGAAAGGATTTGTGTCAACGAAAATTCTTGCTTGGAGGAGAACATTACTCCCATTCTATCGTCGCAGGAGGTTTGCTTGTAAGGTCGTATAAGACCCTATTCACGCCTTGAACTTCGTTTACGATCCGAGTGGCAATGTGTTCCAACAAAGGAAACGGAATATCAACAGCCCGCGCCGTCATTGCATCTTCGCTTTCCACCGCGCGCAAAACGATTGGGTGCTGATATGTGCGCTCATCACCCATTACTCCTACGCTTTTTACATCGAGAAGGCCTGCGAAGGATTGCCAAACGCGAGGTGAAATTCCAGCGCGCTTAAGTTCTTCTCGGAATATCCAATCTGCTTCTTGCACTATTTTCACTTTTTCAGGTGTGACTTCTCCTAAAATGCGCACGGCTAATCCTGGACCTGGGAAGGGTTCTCTGTCGATAATTTTTTCCGGCAACCCCAACTCTTTTCCTACCCTTCGCACTTCGTCTTTGAAAAGCCAGCGCAGTGGCTCGATTAGTTTCATGCGCATCCAAGAGGGCAACCCACCTACGTTATGATGCGTCTTTATTCTCGCCGCTGTCGGTGACCCACTTTCGATAACATCCGGATAAAGTGTGCCTTGCGCCAAAAACTCGCAATCTTCCCACTTTTGAGCATGCGCCTCGAAAACCTTTATAAATTGCTCTCCTACGATTTTTCTTTTCTCTTCGGGGTCTTTAATGCCTTTTAATGCCTTGAAAAACGAATCGGATGCATCTATGGTTATAAGTTCCGCGTCGATGTACTCTCTAAAGGTTTCGACGACTTCGCTGGCTTCATTTTTACGCAACAGACCGTGGTCAACAAAAACACAAATGAGTTGTTTATGAACAGCACGCGCTACAAGTGCCGCCGTAACTGCCGAATCCACGCCACCAGATACAGCACAAAGCACTTTGCTCTTCCCCACCGTTCGCCGTATGTCTTCGATGGTTTCCTCGATGAAGTTTTTTGGAGTCCAATCTCCTGCGAGTTTTGCCTGCTCGAATAAGAAGCTCGAGAGCACTTGATTTCCAAAAGTAGTGTGAGAAACTTCCGGGTGAAATTGAACCCCGAATATCTTCTGCTCAACGTTCTCCATCACGGCTACGGGACAGGTTTCCGTTTTTGCTGTGACTACGAAGCCAGGAGGGGGCTTTATCACCGTGTCTCCGTGACTCATCCAAACCATTCCCTCTTCCTCGATTAGCGCTGAAGGATGCGTGAGACAAAGAACATGCTTGCCGTACTCTCTTTTTTCAGCACGAACCACTTCCCCACCGAGGAGTTTCCCGAGGAGTTGATGTCCATAGCAAATCCCCAGAATGGGTTTTCCGAGTCGAAGCAAATGCTCAGGCAGGGTCGGTGCATCGGGTTCTGTTACGCTTTTCGGACCCCCGCTCAAAATCACCGCATCTGCAGCAGACCATTTCGATTCGAGGTCAGGAGAATTCCAGGGGACGATTTCCGTGAATACCTTTTGTTCGCGGACTTTACGCGCAATAAGTTGTGTATATTGGCCCCCGAAATCTACCACCAGTACGGTTTGATGCTTATCGTGAGCCATATAATAGTTTTGCATATTTTCTTTTGTGGATGTAATATAAACCTGGATGCCCTTCCGTTTAAACGCCATCGGGTTTCAGGATACATCAGACGAGGAAGCGCTGTTGTCTGTACTCAACACAGTAATAGAAAGTGCAATTCGCACAGACCCATCGAAAATAGTTTATAAACCATTCGAAGAATGCATGCTTACAATTTCTCTTGGAACGAATGGACAACCGAAGCATATAGATATCTCTCTCGGGGAAACACCTCAGACCTGTTTACCGTACAAATTCGAAAATCACGGCATTGAAACCTTCGTGTCTGCATTTACCTGCATTGATGGCAAGCCCATTACTCCGATCTGGTTTTGGACGCCTACGGAAACTATCGACCCCGACTTAGTAGTCGGAAAAGTCGTTTTCGGCGAAATCAAGGGTTTTGCAGAAACATTCGAAAAGGTAGAAACGGATATAGATGACATGTGGATTCGCGCACCCGAATCCGGAAACTGTGTCGAGTTTCAGGGGGTCGCACTAGCGGTAAACGAGCATTCGAACTTCATTACGAAGAGCATCGTTACACTTTGCCGAATCAATCTCCCCGGAATCGTAATTCCAGTGTGCATGCAAGGACGAACGAACATCGAGCCAGGAATGATAATTCGAGGCGTTGGGGTTTTCTATGGGAATCTTCACCCTGCTTGATTGGGCATAATTCGTTGATATGAAAACCTTTCCTTTCTTGACTTTACTCTTGCTCGGTCTATTCGGCTGTGCGAGCGATAAAGACGTGAATACTTCTTCTTCGCAAGATAATAATGTCTTAGCGAAAGAGGCAGCACCCAATGAGGAAAATATTGCAGTTCTCGAAAAAAGTTATGAATCGGCGAAGAAAGAATGGAACGCTTCACCGAATGATAAAGAAAAACAGAAAAAATACGTCGAGGCAACCGTCGCCTATGCGAATAAAGTGATGTATGGCCCTGGACTTCCAAAAGAAAAATATCCTAAGGCTCTTCGGCTTTACGAAGAGGCTTTGAAAATAGATCCTTCTCATCGCGAAGCAAAAGCCAATCGGGATATGATTCTAAGCATCTATCGCCAGATGGGACGAAAACCTCCAGAACCCAAATCATGAAATCTGCAGAATCATGAAATCACCTATTCACGAATCTACAGAAACACCGAAGGAACTATCCGGAGACGGTCCATTCGCAAAGAGCGCTCGTTGGCAAGATAAATACCCATTATGGTTTTGGGGATTCGTATTGTTCGTGGTTTTTGTAAGTTGCGTTCCCTATCTATACGGGGCATGGAAAACGATAGAAGGAGAAACCTATCTCGGTTTGCACATGAACCTGGACGACCAAATGGTTTATGCCGCTTGGACGAAACAAGCATCCGAAGGCAAATTTTTCTTCGAGAACCTTTTTACGACGGATCCTCAACTCGGAAAAAACGTCAATCTTTATTTTTTCGTCATAGGCCAACTCGCGCGATGGATATGGATTCCAGCCGCAATGCACATCGGAAGGATTGTTTTTACGGTTTTGTTCCTTCTCCAGTTGTTTTCCTTTACTAAACGAGTTACCGGAAGTCCTCTTGCTCAAAAAGTGCTCGTTGTATTCGCCGTTTTCGGTGCTGGTTTAGGTTGGCTATTTTGGAAAAGATACGGTCAAGAAAGTCCCATTGACGTTTGGCAGCCGGAAGCATTCACTTTTCCGAGTCTGATGACGAACACACTTTTTCCTGTTTCCTTATGGTTGATGTTCGTTGTATGGAATTCGATTTTAGGTGCGAAAGATTCTTGGAAGCCCGTGTTGCCGGGTGCATTGGCAGCGTTCGTTCTTACGAATATTCACACTTACGACACATTGAACATCGCCATCGTAGGTTTCGGGCTATTGCTTTCTACGATTTCAGCGAAAACTTTTTCTAAAGATTGGCTCATTCGCGCATTTGTGATTGCGCTCGCTGCAGTTCCCCCTGTTTTATGGTTCGTATATCTACGTGCAAACGATCCTGTATTCGCTGCACGCGCCGAAACTCCGACGTTTTCCCCCCCTATACCGTTAGTCCTGCTCGGTATAGGGCTTCTGATCCCGCTGGCATGGCTTGGAGCAGTTTTTTGCACCAAACGCACTTCCCCGCTAACCCCTTCGAGTCTTATTCTTTCTTTGTTCGTATATGTAGCGCTTCTCTTTGCGTTGCAAATCCTTCATAAAACATGGGGGGCGAGCTTAGATGCTCGATGGATAGGAGTTTGGATTCTTCTCGCCTTAGCATTCGCTCTGTATGGTGCGTCATTTCGCATTACGAATCCGGCACAGGCATTGCTCTTAGTTTGGTCGCTTTTAGGAATCGTTCTTCTATACTATCCGGGTCTTTTCCAACGTAAGTTGGCGATGGGCTTGAGCATTCCCTTTGCTATGCTCGCTGGACTTTTAGTTTCTCAAGGGTTAGAAAAAATTCATCGTTTCGATTTTCGGCGTTTATGCACGCTCGCAGCCATTGTCTTGCTCGGCGCAACAAACTTACGATGGATTCAGCGAGAAATAGAGATGGCAAGGGACAACATCAGCATTACAACAGTGCATCCCATTTATCTGGATTCGGAACTTACGGAAATCATCGAGACTTTGGAAAAAAATAGAAAAGCAAACGACGTTCTTTTGAGCATTCCAGGTTATTCACGCCAGGTAGCCGAAGACGAATGGGAATTGCTTTTGCCCGATTTGAATCCTATTGCAACGGGATTAACGGGAATACGAACCTATGCAGGGCATTGGAGCGAAACTCCGAATTATCTCGAAAAAAGGACAGAACTCGTAAACATGCTTTATTCGCAGGGTGCGACGATGGAATCGGCAAATAGAATCTTAGAGAAAACAAAAGCGACTTACGTCATTTTTCCTTTAGGAGAGAAAGCAGAAGTGATATCCAGTCCTTTTCCGGAAGATGTACTGGGAAGCGAATGGAAGTTAGTCGCTGGGGGGGCGAGTTATGGTCTTTATCATTTAGAACGTTAATGTTCTTTTCGTGAAGTCAGCACGCTCCATGCGAAACGTGGGAGCGTCAGCACCTTTCTCCATTTTCTGGGGTTCATCATCAATCGCCAAAGCCATTCCAAATGCATTTTTTGCACCGGGTAAGGCGCACGCTTTATGACACCACTCAAAACATCGAAAGAACCACCGACGCCGATACTTACAGGAACTGCCATTTCGTAAAGATGCTTGACGATGAATTTCTCTTGCCGAGGTATGCCCATCGCTACGAAAAGAACATCAGGTCGAGCGATGCGTATCTTTTCTACTATCGAAAGTTCTTCTGCTTCGGAGAAATATCCGTGATGCGTGCCGACGATGTGAATTCCAGGGAATCGTTTTCTCATTTTTTCTGCTGCTTTGTCTGCAATTCCGGGGGCAGCGCCAAGAAAGAAAAGACGATATCCCTTGCTTTCGCTCAGCGCGCACAACTCCACAACCAAATCCACCCCAGCAACTCTTTCTGCTAAAGGCGAACCGAGTTTTCGGGAAGCCCAAATAATTCCGTAACTATCGGGAGTCACGAGGTCTGCTTTAAGGAGGATGTCTCGCCATCGAGGGTCTTTTTGCGCCAAAACGATTCCACTTGCATCTGCCGTGATCACAATTCGCGGGATTCGTTTTTCGATAAACTTTTCGATGCGATTCAATGCCTCACGCATCGTAACGGGGTCTACTCCTATTCCTAATATTTCAACCCTATCAGGGTAAAGCATTGCCCCGCTTGCCATGACTGTGCTCATGATGCTACAGGCTTATTTTTTCTTTGCATTTTGTTTCGGAAAAGCGTAACGCAACACTTGTTCCGCATTACTTACATAATGGATTAGCAATTTCTTTCGAACGTTTTCGGGAACTTCTTCGCGAGCGTCTTTTTCGTTACGCTCGGGTAAAGCAATCTCTGTAATTCCTGCGCGATTGGCTGCAAGCACCTTTTCTTTTATTCCTCCCACCGGAAGCACTTGCCCTGTGAGCGTGAGTTCTCCCGTCATCGCAAAACGCGATTTCACGGGGCGATTCATAAATAAACTCGCAAGCGATGTTAAAAGTGCAATGCCGGCACTCGGACCGTCTTTCGGAATAGCGCCAGCAGGAACGTGAATGTGAATATCCGATTTCAGAAATTGTTCCGGGTTGATATCCCATTTCGGAGCGTTCGTTCTTAGGTAGCTCAGCGCAGTTCGAGCGGATTCTTTCATAACGTCGCCGAGTTGTCCGGTGAGGGTCAATTCCCCTTTTCCGGGCATAGCCGCACTTTCGATGAAGACGATATCCCCCCCGACAGGAGTCCAGACCAATCCTACTGCTACACCTGGGCGAAGTTCTCTTTCGCTAATTTCATCACGCAAATAGCGAGGCGCGCCGAGGCATTGCTCGATGAATTTTTGAGTAACGGTTATCGGCTCTTTTCTTCCCTCCGCGAACATTCTCGTAGCCTTTCTGCAAATCGCAGCGATTTCTCGCTCCAAGTTGCGTACTCCCGCCTCTCTCGTGTAGAAACGAATCAAGTAATGTATCGAGGATTTAGGCCATTTCATGAGTTTATTATCGAGACCATGTTCGGAAAGTTGTTTGATAATTAAATGTCTCCGTGCAATTTCCACTTTCTCTTCTTCCGTGTAGCCGCTCAGTTCGATAACTTCCATGCGGTCTCTCAAAGCGGGGGGGATCGGGTCTAAAACGTTCGCGGTCGTGATGAAGAAGACCTTACTCAAATCGAAGGGAGCATCTATGTAATGGTCTCGAAAACTATGGTTCTGTTCTGGATCTAAGACCTCCAATAAAGCAGAACTCGGGTCACCGCGAAAATCCACGCCGAGTTTGTCAACCTCGTCGAGCATGAAAACGGGATTGTTGCTTCCTGCGCGTCGAATAGCTTGAATAATCTGCCCGGGCATTGCGCCCACATAGGTGCGGCGATGTCCACGAATTTCCGCTTCATCGCGTACCCCCCCCAATGCTAAACGCACGAAGTTTCTTCCCATCGCTCTGGCGATAGACTTTCCTAAAGAAGTTTTGCCCGTGCCAGGAGGTCCTACGAAACAAAGAATAGGTTGGCGAACGACTCCTTCCTTTTTGAATTTCCTAACCGCCAAATATTCGATAATTCGCTCTTTAATTTTTTCTAAACCGTAATGGTCTTGGTCGAGAATCTTTTTTACACGGTCTAATTCTAAATTGTCTTCGGTCTGTATAGACCAAGGAAGAGACACCATCCATTCTATGTAGGTTCTCGCAACGGTGTATTCCGGAGCGCCAGGGGACATCCTGCGTAATCTTTCGTATTCCCGATTGACCTCTTTGAGCGCTTCTTCCGGCATACCGGCTTCTTCTATTCTCTGCCGAAGTTCGAGCAAATCTTGCTCTCGTTCATCGGTATCTCCGAGTTCTCGTTGAATCGCTTTGAGTTGTTCTCGCAAGTAATATTCGCGCTGTGATTTCGTAAGTTCGCTCGTTACCTCGCTTTGCACTTTAGAAGTGAGTTCCAAAATGCGTACTTCCCTGCCAAGAAGTTCGACGACGAGTCGCATCCTGTCTCGAATGTCAATCGTTTCGAGAACGTGCTGCTTATCTTCGAGCGCGAAAGGCATGTGCGCGCAAACGAGATCGGCTAAAACACCGGGTTCCGTAACAGCCTGAGTTAACGTTTTCAGTTCATCAGGCAATTGGGGTGCTAATGAAACCGCTTTATCGAAAAGTTGGACAATCGTTCTCCTGAGTGCTTCGATTTCTTCCTGCTGATTTTCTGGGATCGGAGGTTCTTCGATGATTTCCACTTTCGCCCGGAGATAGGGTTCTTCATGAATCGCGCTCGTAATCCTGTAACGTACGATTCCTTGAACGATGAGACGCGTCGAATCGGGAGTCTTCGCTAATGTTCTTATAATTACTGCGCATCCATAAGAATAAACATCATCGAAACCAGGAGTATCTATTGCTGGATCTTTTTGCGCAACGACACCTATGATTCTATTGTTTGCGCTTACGGTTTCATCGATAAGGCGAACACTTGCAGGTCTACCCACAGACAGTGGGGCGATAAGCATCGGATAAATAACAGAATCGCGAAGAGGAAGTATATTGAGTTCTTCCGGGATTTCCGGCCGTTTTTGCTCTTCCTCTTCAGCGTCTTTGACGAGTAAATCTATATTAGGCATCTATGTTCAATAGGTCATTTTTCGGAAAGAGTTTCAGGATAAAGGGAAAAGTATTCTCTTTTCCTCGGTACGTATATGATAAGAATTCCGTTTTCTAAGTGGGCTTTTATGTTTTCTCTTTGGATATTCCCCACTGGTAAAACGACAACTCCTTCGAACTCTCCATATTGCAATTCGAGCTGGTGACAACGTATACAAGGTTTGGGATGTCTGGGCAAGCGAACACCACGAATCACCAAGGAGTTCCCATCAAGGAAAATCTGGATGTTCGAAGGGAGGACACCGGCTAATTCCACATGGATTTCTAAGCCGTTTTCGGTTTCGTAAACATCCATATTCGGGCGCCAAGCCTGGCGGCGATAAAAGCCTCTTTTCCAAAGGTCTTCTTTCAGGCGTATGACCCCTGCGGATAGTTCAATAACCCATTCTTCGCTCGTCACGTTGTTCCCTAACAGAATTATATCCGAGTTGCGGGGTTCGGGATTAGAGTAAAATGAGTTTACCTATGTTCATTAGCCACGCCTTGCTCGTGATTCTGTTTATCGTGGCTTTCTTGTTCATTATCATCACCACGGTGTTCGGAGCTAAGTCCGATGCCATGTCCGGCGCTGCTGGTTCGATTCGCACGACTTTCAAGGGAAAGCCAGGATTCGATGACTACATGTCCAGAATCACGCTGTATTTAGGCATTGCTTTTATGGGACTCTGTTTGCTTGTCAATATTCTAAACGCTCGATTCGGATAATTCTTTGTGACGCGCCGCAGCATCCGCTGGATTGTATTTTCTTTACTTTCTCTATTGGTGGTCGGTTCCGCTATTTACAGTTGGATTTCGAACACTTCACTTTTGCAGAATCTCCGTAGCGATGACCCGAAAGTTTATTCATCTGCATTCGGAATCCTTTATGGACGGGCGGATAGCCCTCGTATATTTCTCGAACTTCCGGTTGATGAAAGAATTAAGATCGCGCATAAACTCGCTTCATGGGAAGATTCTCGTTCCTCCGAACTCATCATCAAACTTCTCGAAGACCCCGAACCGAGAGTAAGGTCGGAACTTACAACGTCACTTTCAGAAAGCGCAAAACGTTTTCCGAAGGTTTTTTTAGAACGCTTAAATATCGGAAACACTACGCAAAAGGCTGGCATTATCGAGGCATCCTTTCGCGCTGGCGAGACGGGAATGCGGATTGCAGAGCAAGGGTTTATAAAACCAGAATTACGAACTGCTGCCGAAGAAATATTTTTGCGCTTCGGGGCGAAATCTTATCCTTCACTTTCAAAACTCCTTATGTCGGAAGACTTTTCAATCGCCATCGAGGCATCCGCTGTGCTTTCGAGAATCAGCAAACAAAACACACCAAAGCGAGAAAAGGAAAATCGGGAGATTAGCGAACGCTTATTGCAACTTTACAATCGTACGAAGGACCGTTTGCAGAAAAATCGTTTGATAATGGCAATGTCGGCTTTCCCCTCAATGGAAATGAAAGAAATCTTTTTGGAAAAATCCCGAAACGTTTTCCTTCCCTCTACATTGCGGGCATCGTGCATAAGGGCATTGGCACAATTGGAAGAATGGCAAGAGGTATCTCGATTTTTGGCCGATTACGATGAAGAGGTTTTCGACGCAACTGCAGAATCTTTAGCACGATTGAGTGATAAGGGGATTGCCTATGTTTTGAAATCGAAAACATCCCCTTCTCGCATCGCGAAAGCCTTAGCCAAAAACGAAAGCAAATTAGCAGAGGCACTTTTATTGAACAAGGCAGCGAAAAACGATTTATTTGCTGCAAAAGCACTTTCTGAAAGAAAGAAGATCAGCGAAAGCACTTTGCTCGAATTGCTTCGCCTGATTCGTGCTGCGTCTCTTCATGAAAAAACACGAATATATATCGCTCGTGCGATTTCAAAATCGGAGCAAGGCAAAAAGGAATTGGATGCTTTAATCCATGACCCGATAGCGGGTTATTCCGCGTACTTCGTGCTTAACACTCGTTAAACAAACTTATCATTTTTCCGTGGTAATATTTCGATAGATTATGCCGCAGCGCCAAGCATTTCGAGAGGATTTGCGCTCCTTACAGCAGGATGTCATTGACATGGCGTCTTTGGCTGAACGCGCTTTAGCGCAAGGGACAGAATGTTTGGCGAAATTAGACATCGAATTGGCGCGTAAAGTCATCCGTGAAGACGATGAAATTGACAGGCGCGATGTAGATATCGAACAACATTGTCTCAGGATCATCGCATTGCAACATCCCGCTGCTAAAGATTTGCGCATCGTAGGGGCTTGTATGAAATTAACCACCGACATCGAAAGGATCGGAGACTTAGCAGTGGATTTAGCAAAAATCGCTATCGAATTGCGAAAACTCAATGGAAATCCGAATGTCATCGATTTGTATCGAATCGCTAGCCTTGCGAGAAAGATGCTTTTAGAAAGTGTCGAGGCTTTTGTAAAAAGGGATTTAGATACGGTGGATTTAGTCGTTCGCTCCGATGACGAAATGGATGCACTTTATCGAGAATATCGAGAACAACTTCATGAAATTATGCAAAAGCAGCCCGAGAAAGTCATCGAAGCGAGTTGGTTACTGCTCGCAATTCATCATTTGGAACGAGTAGGAGATCATTCCGTGAACATTGCAGAAAGAGTGTTCTTTATGGAAACCGGGCGTTTGGCTCCTTTCGCAACAAGAGCGATTCCACCAGTTGCCGAATCGTGAAAAATCAGCAAACGATGATAGCGGAAAATGTTCGCAAAATAAAAGAACGTATCGAAAAAATTTGCAGTTCTTGCGGGCGAAACGCTGACGAAATAACCCTCATTGCAGCAACGAAAGGAAGAACCGTGCAAGAAATTCAAATCGCTTACGATGCTGGAATCCGAGACTTCGGTGAAAACTACTATCAAGAGGCGATGCGAAAGCGAGAGAATGCCCCACCCGATATCGCCTGGCATTTTATAGGACGCATTCAATCGAATAAAGCGAAAAAAATCGGAAGTTCTTTTTCCATGATTCACACCATAGATAGGTTAGATATAGCACGGTTAGTTGCGCGGGGGGCGTTCGAAGCCGGCCGAGAGGTGGGGGTTTTTATCGAAGTGAATATCGCAGAAGAGCCACAAAAAGGGGGGATTTTTCCAAAAGAGGTTGCATTTTTCGCAAAAAGGCTGTATTCTCTATCTGGGATTCGCCTAAAAGGGCTCATGACAATGGGACCAGCGAATCTTTCTGCCGAAGGGATTCGTCCTTTCTTCAAACTCATGCGAGAACTTCTGGAGGGTTTGGAACTCCCTGGGGTGAATTGCCTAAGCATGGGAATGTCAGATACTTACGAAGTGGCAATCCAGGAAGGAGCTACTCACGTAAGGATTGGGACGGCTCTATTTGGAAAGCAATCATAAACTAAAATCTGAAAATAAAAGGATGGAGGGTACTCATGGAAGAGTATTACGAGGCTCCTAAGCCTGGCTTTTTCACGCGACTGCTCGACCGTTTCCGTCATACAGAGGATGACGACGAGCCGAGCGAAGACGTACAAAACCCCAAATCATCGCTGAATATGCGTTTGGTTCCACTGCCGAGATACCACATCACCGTCCGTCGTCAAGTAGTCACTTTTGCGGATGCGATTTCTGCGGCAGATGGGTTCAAGCGCGGTGAACAGCAGATCATTAATCTCTGTTCTTGTGATGCGGCTTTGCGGGAAAAAATCAAAGACTTTCTCATCGGGGTCAATTACGCTCAAGACGGAACATGGGTAGAACTGGGTGAGCATGTTTTCTTATTGGCGCCAAGCTGTGCCTTTGTAGAGACTGCTCCTCCGAGCCCAAGGATGTCTGCGGCTCAGAACTGACCTCCACATTCACGCTCCATTACTGACGCGGGTATAGGTCAATCGGCAATCTCTCCAGCAGAGCCATCGCAGCCAAGCCAAAAACCTCTAAGCCATTGACCCACCCCGCATTAATTTCCTACGTCGGGTAGTTTGTTGATGTTATGTTTGTATCGCTTCAACGTGGGATGTTTCTTCTCGTGTTTTGCCTCATCTTTGCCTGCAACGAACAATCACAAATATCGTATCCACCAATACGCGAATCGAATAGCTATGAGTCGAAAAATGGCGAAGAAAGACAAATTCGATATCGAGTAGAAACCGTTGCAGAAAATTTAGAAGTGCCTTGGTCGATCGCCTTTAGTTCGAATAACCGGATCATTTTCACGGAACGCCCCGGAAGAGTGCGCGTCATCGTCAATGGAAAATTACGGAAAGAACCGCTTTTGACTCTTCCCGATGTTACGCCTATCAGCGAAATGGGTCTTATGGGATTAACGCTACACCCGAACTATGATAAGAATCACTTCGTTTATCTCGCCTATGGATATGGTAGAAGCGCTGTACGTGTCGTAAGATATCGAGACGATGGAGAGAAACTCGTCGAGCCTAAAGTCATTATCGAAAACATCCCCGCGGCGGCGAATCATGCAGGATGCCGCATCAAATTCGGACCAGACGGGAAACTTTACATTACGACAGGAGACGCAACGCAACGCGATTTAGCGCAGAGATTAGATTCTTTGGCGGGGAAAACATTACGAATCAACGACGACGGTTCCATTCCTAACGATAATCCTTTTGTCGGTCAACCTGGAGCCAGACCAGAAATTTGGTCTTACGGTCATCGTAATTCTCAAGGCTTGGATTGGCAGCCCGGAACGAACCTCATGTTCCAGACAGAACACGGACCTTCAGGATTCGACGGTCCAGGAGGGGGGGACGAAGTCAACATCGTTGAAAAAGGAAAGAATTACGGATGGCCATTGGTTTCCCACAATCGCACCCGTGAAGGAACTGTGCCTCCTCTCCTCGTATATACACCTGCTCAAGCACCAGCAGGAGCAATGTTTTATCGAGGAAATGTGTTTCCCGAATATCGAGGAAACTTCTTTTTCGGGTGTTTGCGTGGGCAAGGAATAATGCGCATAGTCCTCGAAGGACGGAAAGTAGTGAGCCAGTATAAGATGCTTGAAAATTACGGACGGATTCGAGATGTCGCCGAAGGTCCTGATGGGTTTATCTATTTCTGCACATCTAACCGAGACGGACGTGGAAGCCCTGCACCGAACGATGACCGAATTTTACGGATCGTTCCCGATAAACAATAGATGAGTCTAAGCTCGAAAAAAGCGAAAAACACAAAGTTTCCACGCCTCGAACTTCGAGAATACTATAAAACGTCTACAAGGCGGTCACTTTGGGAGTGGCTAGGTTCATAAAAAAGAGGGTAACGCGATGGCACATCGTCTTGTATTTTTTTCCGGCTTGGTTTGTTTCTTTCTCCTCGCATGGGCTTCTCTCCCCGCCCAGAACGCTCCGAACGAGGCCCTGCAAGGTCGCTTGCAGAGTTTCGTTTACGACTACTTCGAAACGAGAGAATATCTCATCGAGCACATTCTTATAACCGAATCGAATCAACGCTTTCGACTCCATTTCAAGCCTGGGGTAACTGTCCCGAAAGCGGGCTCTGCGATATCCGTTAGGGGAAAAGTCGTCGACGAGGATGTGTTTGTCGAGTGGGTTTCCGTATTCGCACAGCCACGCGACAACCCTACGACAGGCGAACAGAAAATATGCGTTTTGCTCATCAATTTTCAAAACAATAAAACGGAAAATGTCACGAAAGAACAAGTATCGCAAATGTTCTTCGCCCCGAACAATTCGATAGACCATTATTGGCGAGAGGCATCGTATGGCAAAACTTGGGCGACAGGTGATGTTTTCGGATGGTACACCCTCCCTATCAACGAAACCTGCGATCCAGGCTTATGGAGACAACTTGCGATCGAGATGGCAGACCCTGACGTCAACTATTTGGAATACAACAGACTTTTCATTTTAGTGCCGGGTGGCGGCGGATGCGGTTGGGGGGGACTCGGTACGCTCGGAACGGAAGTTTTCCAAACCGATGATGGATGGTGGGAAACGACAACTTCTTGGTGTCGTTCCGAATATTACACGGACCCGTGGTATGCAATTGCTGTTTCCTGTCACGAGGGGGGGCACAATTTCGGCTTAATGCACGCAAATTCAATTGACTACGGAGACGAAGTGCTCGGTCAATTCGATTGCGGAGCCTGCGGCGGAAGCATGGCAGAATACGGAGACCGTTTCGACGTTTTAGGAGCATGGGACAACGGTCACTACAACGCTCAACACAAAGTGGCTCTCGGATGGTTCGAGCCAGGCAACGTAGTCGAAGTTAAAGGAAGTGGTTTATACGCAATCGACGCTTACGCCACTGCATCGAACAATCCCAAAGTTTTAAAAGTTCTTCGCGGAATCGGTTCTACCTCTACGGAATGGATTTGGTTGGAATGGCGCGCTCCCGTCGGATTCGACGCCACATTGACCTATTACAGTGGATATAACTTCAACGGAGTTCTCGGTCACTTCGAGTGGGGATGGGGGAATAGTGCAACTTATCTGCTCGACTTCACTCCGACGGATGGGGATTTCCATAATGCCGCACTCGTTGCGGGTCAAACATGGACGGATTACTACACAGGTTTGGTCATCAAACCGCTCGGAGTGCAAGGGGAAACCTTCTGGGTTCAAATCGGTGGAGAGCCACTCACGAAAATTTCCGTAACACCTTCCGTTATCGTAGGCGGTACGAAGGCAACGGGAGAAGTGAGTCTCAACAGTAAAGCCCCCCCAGGAGGAGTAGCGGTGACACTCTCCACGGACCGTCCCGATTTGGTTACGATTCCGAGCAATGTAACGATTGCCGGTGGGGAGAAAAGCGTTAAATTCGACGTCCTCACTCAATACGTTACGGATTCGGTAAAAGTCAAAATCACATCATCGTTATTCAGTACGGATTCTTCTGCTCTCATCGAATTAGTCCCTGTAAGCGTAAAGAAAGTGAGAGTAGACCCGAACAGTATAACAGGCGGTTGGGAAGCAACGGGCGTTGTCGAGTTGAATGGTCCTGCCCCCCCAGGAGGTCTGACCGTTTCCTTGCAATCGCAGTATCCCTCTATTGCGCAAGTACCTTCGAACGTTCAAGTACCCGAAGGAAAAGACTTCGTGAGTTTTCCTATCACCACATCAGCAGTCGGAGCGACTACCTCTGTAAAAATAACTGCTACGAAGAACAACGACAAGGCAACGACGAAGTTCGAAGTTACCTCGGCTGAGATCTCTAAACTCGAACTCGTTCCGAGCCATGTAACGAGTGGTGCGACCAGCAAAGGAATTGTAACTTTGACAGGTCCTGCTCCTAAAGGCGGAGTTGAAGTCAAACTGAAAAGTGGCAACACGAAGTTAGCGAAAGTTCCTTCTACACTGATCGTGCCTGAAGGGCAGACTACTGCGAGCTTCGACATTCAAGTGGGAAGCACTTCGAGTACGAAAGGTGTTGCGATATTTGCAACGCGCTTCAATACGAAGAGCGCGGTGCTAATTATCTCTCCGAAGTAGCGTTTTCGCTTACGCTTCGAGGCTTGCGCTGTATACGGCGCGTATAACTTCTTCGGGCGTCGTAAGTCCGGCGAGAATCTTATCGCGCCCGTCTTCTAACATCGTTCGCATGCCTTGACGGCGCGCTGCTGCAGCTATTTCGCCATGTTGAGAGCCTCTTGCAATCGCCGCTCGCATATCCGGTGTGCCTAATATAATTTCGAATACACCGGTTCTGCCTTTGTATCCTGATCCTCGGCATTCGGAGCATCCCTTCCCTCTAAAAAACTTTCCTTGAAAAGGAGTGCCTGGGTCTATCTTCAGTGCTAACAGTTCATCTTCGGTCGGTTGAAATTCTTCTCGGCATGCCATACAATTCAAACGAACAAGACGCTGTCCCATGATAGCGACAGTCACCGCTGCTACCAAATACGCTTCTGCTCCCATATCGAGCATTCTGCCGATTGTTTCCACAGCATTATTCGTGTGAATCGTCGTAAGAACTAAGTGTCCTGTCAGAGCCGCTTGAATTCCAATGCTTAGCGATTCTGGATCGCGCATTTCCCCCACCATCATTACGTCGGGGTCTTGCCGCAAGAAAGAACGCATTACACGCGGAAAAGTCAACTTTTCGGTTACCTGAACTTGAGTGATGCTATCACTGAATTCGTACTCGATCGGGTCTTCTACAGTGACGATGTTGCGTTTCGTGCGGTCTAATTTATGCAAACTCGCATAAAGCGTCGAAGTTTTTCCGCTTCCCGTCGGTCCAGTAACCATAATCATTCCATAAGGAGTCTTTAGCGCTTTGAGCCATTTTTCTTTGACGTCCTCGCTCATTCCGAGTTGGTCTAAGTCCACCCTCATCGCAGCAGGGTCGAGCAAACGCATAACGACTTTTTCGCCGTTTAAGGCAGGCACTGCTGAACAGCGAGCGCTGAGTCTTCTTCCCATATACTCCATATCAATGCGTCCGTCTTGCGGCTCCCGCTTTTCATCGATGTGCATTCCCGCAGCGAGTTTGATTCTCGCGATGACATTCGCCGCCGTTTCGGGGGGGAGTTGACCATTGTCTGTAAGTTCTCCGTCTAAACGGAAACGTATTTTCAATTGGTCGCGTTCGGGTTGGAGATGAATGTCGCTCGCTCCCATCTCGAGAGCGTTCATAAAAATGTTATCTACGATTTGGACAGCGATGGACATTTCTTCGCCGCCCATCTCGCGCATCTTCCCTTGTTCGCGTAAAATGAGGCGGAAGCGCTTCATCGCTCCCCAGTTGGTTTGTCCTAAATTCTTCAAACGATTCGCTCCTTATGAATATGAGTTTACACAAAAACTTACACAAAGATGAAACACTCTATTTTAGCGCAGATAGAGAGGAGAGGCTCGACCGCTTTCTTGCGAGGGTACTTCCCGAACACAGCCGAACGAAATTAACCAAGCATATCGAGCAGGGTGGTGTCCTCGTGGACGGCAAGAAAAGGAAGCCTTCTTTCCTTCTGCAGCCTGGAATGACGGCGCAAGTGTCGCCCCTTCCTAAGCCGTCTCCCCATCGTTTGGAGCCTATTCCAATGCCTATCGATGTGCTTTATGAAGACGAATATCTCCTCGTCGTTAATAAACCTGCCGGTATTTCGGTGCATCCTTCTCCGACCTCGAAGGAACCGACTCTCGTACAAGGGTTGCTCGCTCGCATCCAATCTCTGAGTTCGTTGGGGGGGTCATTTCGTCCTGGAATCGTCCACCGTTTGGATAAGGATACGAGCGGTTTGTTATTAGTTGCAAAAAACGATTTCATTCATCGCGCTTTGCAGGAAGCCATCCAGCAAAAACGTATTCAGCGAATCTATCGCGTGTGGGTTCGCGGCTCCCCCCCAAATAAATCTTTTACGCTTCGTTCGTATTTAGGAAGGCATCCCAAACACAGACAAAAACGAGCCGTCGTATCTGAACATGCCCCCGACGCTCGATTAGCCATCACGCATTGTAAGGTGCTGCAAACCATTGATTCCATTTCCGAACTCGAATGCACTTTAGAAACTGGCAGAACGCATCAAATACGCGTGCAGTTAGCATCTGCGGGCTTTCCCGTTTTGGGAGATCCTATTTATGGCGTTTCTTATCCAGGTCTCGATAGAATGGCGCTACATGCATGGAAATTGATTTTCATCCACCCTGTTACCAAAAAGCGAATAGAAATTGAATCTCCGCTTCCCGATTATCCTTTTTTGCACAAAGAAAAAAATCACGCCTGATTTCTCAGGCGCGATTTTTATGGAATCTCGTTTCGCTTCTCTGTGCTGAAACGGACTAAGCAGCAGCTACGAACGCTGTCGCAACTTCGCTCCAAGGTCCGGGTTTCCCCTTCGAATTCAAGTAAGCGCAACGATACTGAATCGTCGATTTGCTGGCATTGCCTACGACATGCCAGAACGGCCATTGATTCGTCACAGCGAGATATTGCCAATCCCCACCACCGATGCGGAACTGAAGGAGGACAGGAGGTGTGGTCGTGCCTTTTCTCGATTTAGAACCACCCGAAGAACCGACCCAAATCTGCACCTTGCCCTTCTTGCTCCAATCTACTTTCATCGTTGGAGCAGTTTTCGGAACTTTGTAACCGAACTTGCCATTGCCGAATGTAGAGAATCCGAAAGCGGATTTATACGTTGGCGTCATTTTCTTACTCTTATAGAGTTTAGAAAAGTAAGGACCGAGCAAAGATTCGACATACTTTCGCTGGGATTTCTTGAAAGTAGTTGCGGAATTGTATGCTTCCCAGGCTTTTGTCCACGCCCAGTAGGCATTGCTCCAGTTGTAGTATGCGCTGTTGATTTTGGCTACATCGGATTTCGAGAACCCGAAGGTTTTATAGTAGTTTTGGAAAGCCGTCCGAAATTGATTGAACCAGGCATCGAAAGAGCCGTCTTCGGACGGGAAGTACTTCTTCGAAGACATTGAGACCTCCAATGGAGTTAGTTTTTTCAGGAATTGCTCCCTTAGGTGTGAATTATCGGCGTCGTTGAAGCGGTTTTTGAGGGTTGGGGGTTGGTGGTAGAGTATTAGAAGTGTCACGTTATTTGAGGGTGTATAGGGAATTTATTCGTTCGAGTTTTCGCCGGGAGATGGAGTTCCGAATCAACTTCATCGGGAAATTAGCTCAGAACGTGATTTGGATGGGGTTTTTCGTTTTGATGATTCTTGTTATCTATTCGAACGTGGAATCCGTTGCGGGCTGGACAAGAGGGGATGCTTATGTTCTCGCCGCAACGAGTTTTCTTTTGCTATCGGTAGTGAATATGCTCTTCACTTTTAACTTGCTGGAGATACCTCAAAAGGTTCGTCAGGGGACACTGGATTTCGATTTGGTAAAGCCATTAGATACGCAATTTCTGGTGAGTGTGAGGAAGTTCAATTTCGATGAGATTGGAACGCTTTTTGCTGGAATCGGGATGGCGATTTTAGGTGTGTCGCTAAGTGGTCATCATCCGAGCGGAATGGAAATCATTGAATACATCTTTTTGCTATTATGCGCGATGAGTATTTTTTATTCTTTCGATTTGACACTTATGACGCTTGCGGTTTGGTTAGTACGTGTAGAAAATCTTTGGGCGCTCTCTGACCAAATTCTCGGATTGACACGCGTTCCCATAGATGTTTACGCGCCTCCATGGAGGCGTTTGCTCACTTTCTATATCCCGCTTGCATTCCTTGCGAGCGTTCCTGCGAAAGCGCTTATAGGAGAAGGAAACATCACATTAGTGTTATGGGGGGTCGTTTGGGCACTCGGTTCGCTCATTGCGAGCAGATTCTTTTTCCTTTTTGCGATGAAGCGCTATCATAGCGCGAGTTCTTAACGTGTATTATGAAGGGAGCGTCGGATGTACGAAATAGAACCCATAGAAATTGACCCACGCACGAAAGCGCGTTTGATGCGATGGCTCATTGCGTTCGTAATTCTGCTGTTTATCCTTATATTCGGTTCGTCGTTTTTCCGTTTATGGGCAAATTATTTGTGGTATGCGTACGATGCAAAAGCACCTATCGTTTTCACGACTTACTATAAAACGAGGCTCGTATTATTTCTCATAGGTTTCCTCATTGCGACTCCTCTATTGCTATGGAACGCTAAATATGCACTTTCTGCGTTATCGAGTGTATCCGTTGTCCCTGTTACGATCGCCGATGTCATCGTAAACAACATCCTTCGATGGGTGCGCAGAAACGGCATTATGGTCGCTAAAGTCGTATCGCCGATTGTCGGTCTGATATTCGGTCTTGCCCTCTCTACGAGATGGGAAGAACTTTTGCAATACCTCAACGCGGTTTCTTTCGAGCGCGCGGACCCTGTGTTCAGTTTGGATTTCTCTTTCTATGTTTTTCGTCTTCCCTTTTTACAAGCGATAACCGGATGGTTATTCGGTTTGTGGTTTATCTGCGCAGCAATTGCCTTCGGAATTTTGTTAGGGTTAGGTGCGATCACAGTTTTCACGCAAAGACCCGCTTTGACGCATCGAGGACGCATTCATCTATCGATATTGATTGGCTTCGGCTTATTGCTTATCGCTTTCATGCTTTGGCTTCATCGTTACGACGAACTCACTCGAGTAGAAGAGCGATTCGTCGGACCTGGATATAGCGAAATTCAAGCGATTCGAATGCAAACGGTTACATGCTTTTTGTTATTGTTAGGCGCTGCAGTTTCGTTTTTGAACGGATGGCGATGGAGGGCTTTTCTTCCTACTATAGGAGCTGGTGGGGCGGTTTTGCTCTTTTACTTGCTCTTCGTGGTCATCTACCCCTCGATTGTTCAAACTTTTTGGGTGCGCCCGAACGAACTCGAATATCAAAAACCCTATATCGCTCGAGCACTACAAGCGACGCGTTGGGCGTATCTATTGGACCAAATCGAGGTGAGAAACCTCGCGGTGGAAGCAGAACCGACAAAAGAAGAAATCGAACAGTCGAAAAGCACACTCGAGAATATGCGTTTATGGGATCCGTATATTCTTTTGCGCAATTTAGAGGTGCAACAATCCCTAAGAGACTATTACACGTTTTATGACGTGGATGTAGACCGTTACATCATCGGAGGTAAGCAGCGAATGCTTATGCTCGCGGCACGTGATCTCTCGGTCGAAAAATTAGACCCCACCCGAAGAACTTGGCAAAATATACGACTACAATACACACACGGAAACGGTGTCGTGGCTGTTCCGGTGAATGAAGTCTCATTGAACGGTATGCCGATATTTTATCTAAAAGACATCCCCCCCCGTGGACTTCCTGAACTCGAAATTAAACAACCCAGAATCTACTATAACGATGCGAGAGACTCATCCGGAGAATCCATTGACCGCTTTGTCTACGCGCGTTCCCGAATCCCCGAATTCGAATACAGTCCAGAAGGCGAAGGGAAATATCGCTGGACTGGGGACGGCGGCGTTCCTCTGGATTCTTGGTGGAGAAAGTTCCTTTTTTCCATAGCACTGGGAGATAGAGACCTTCTCTTCAGTAGCGACATCACTCCGGAAACTCGCTTACTTTGGAGAAGAAATGTTCGTGTGCGTGCAAAACATATTCTTCCCTTTTTGGAATGGGATTACGATCCTTATATCGCAATAGTAAATGGTGAACTTTGGTGGATTCTGGATGGCTATACACACACGGATGCAATTCCGTATAGTCAGTTGACGATTGCTCGCAATAGCCAATTCAATTACATTCGGAATAGTGTCAAATTCACAGTCAATGCCTACTCAGGCGATTGGAATGCGTATGTTGTCGAACCGAATGACCCTATAGTGCGCGCCTATCAAAAAATCTATCCCGGAGTCATGAAACCTTTAGAAGAGGCTCCGGAAGGTTTACGAAAAAATTTCCGTTATCCGGAAGACCTTTTCACGATTCAATCGATGCAACTCCAGAGATATCACGTTACGGATGCACGTACTTTCTATTTAGGTGAAGACGTCTGGGAAATTCCAATGCAAACAGGCGCAGAAGACCAAGGTACGCGCATGCCTGCATATTACGTGCAAATGCGTATTCCCGACGAGCCGAAAGACGGGTTTCTGCTCATCCTTCCGTTCACGCCCATAGGCAGACCCAACATGAGCGGCTGGCTCGCTGCGCACTGTGACCAAGAAACTTACGGAAAACTCGTGCTCTATCGTTATCCGCGCGAACGCAACATCTACGGTCCCGAACAACAGGAAGCGAAATTCGAACAGTTCGCACCCCTCAGCAAAGAAATCACTCTTCTCTCTCAAAAAGGAAGCAGAGTAGTTTCGGGAAATCTCTTAGTCGTGCCCATCGGGAAAAGCGTAATGTATATAAAAACTCTCTTTTTGGAATCCGATCGTCCCGGCATTCGCGCACTTCCTGAATTGAAGATTGTCGTTTTAGCATACAGTGACCGCATCGTTTTTTCAGATACCTATCCGAAGGCATTAGCATTGCTAACCGGCGAAGAAACTCGTATCACAACACGAACAGAAAAAGAGGAAATCTCCCCCCCTGCTACCGCTACTAAGGACAGAGCGCAACTTGCGCGCGAAGCGCTCGCTCTCATCAGAGAAAGCGAAGCGGCTCTAAGAGAAGGGGATTGGGCAAAATACGGAGAAGCAATCAATAAATTGAAGAACCTACTGAAGAAAGAAGCGGGAGAACCGGGAAGTTAGTTTTTTTACGATCAAATCATGAAGGAATCTGCAGTAAAAGCCACGGAATTATGCATTTCTACTAAAGGAATCGTTTTGCCTAACGGTCTCCGCATCGCAGAAGCGCGTGTAAGCATGCCGCAATTGACTCTTCGCGTATCGCCTTTTCTTCTTCCCGAAGGAACGAACCTGGACATAGAATTGGTTGCGGAGAGCATGGATTTGCAAGAACATCTCAATGCAAAATCGCCAGCAGGGATTTCCGATATTCGAGTCCGTGCGGAACGAGGTTCTATCATCATCACGGGAATTTATCGTCTTTTAGTTCCGATCCCGGTTGGCGCTGAGGGTGTCTTGGAATTCGAAAACGGCAAACTGAATTTCGTTCTCAAAAGAGCGGAGGTCGCAGGTGTCAAGGCGCCAGAAAATCTCGTGCGTGAGCAAATCGAAAAAATTAATCCTATCGTAGATTTGACTGGGTATCCTGTTCAGGCAGAAATTAAAAGCATAGAAATCGGTAATGGAAAGATTCGGATCAATGCAAATTTATCTCTCACCGCCCCCGTGCCTCGAAAGGAACCATAAGTGAAACTCAAACAAAGATGAAACTCAAACAAAAAATACGCATAGGTCATAGTCCTGATAGTGATGACGCGTTTATGTTTTGGGGTTTAGCATCCGGAGTCGTCTCTTCCCCATTAGAATTCGAGCATGTTTTGCTGGATATTCAAACCCTGAATGAATTAGCGAAGGAAGGAGTTTTGGAAACGACGGCGATTTCGGTTCATGCCTATGCATACGTGTCCGATAAATACGCAATCTTAAGACACGGAGGCTCCTTCGGAGAAGGCTATGGTCCGATCATCGTTGCGAACGTACCCATAGGTTTGGATGAGCTAAAGCATAAAGTCATAGCAGTTCCGGGAACATTAACCAGCGCATTTTTACAACTTTCGTTGCTCATTCCTAATCCTCGATACGAAGTAGTTCCTTTCGATCGTATTCTTCCTGCAGTAAAGCAAAAAGAATACGAAGCAGGCTTGCTAATTCATGAAGGACAAATTACATGGCAGCAACATGGCTTACATCTCGTCGCGGATTTTGGCAAATGGTGGAAAGAACAAACTGGTCTTCCTTTGCCTCTCGGCGTGAATGTCGTGCGTAAAGATTTAGGCGCAGAGACGATTCGTGAAATCAATCGTGCATTGCGAGAAAGCATCCGTGCAGCCTTCGAAAATCGCGAAGAAGCATTGCGCTACGCCCTTCGATTCGGAAGAGGAATAGACAAAGAAACTGCAGACCATTTCGTAAAAATGTATGTAAACGAACGTACTTTAGATATGGGAGAAGACGGAATACAGGCAATACGTCTTCTTTTAGAAAAAGGCGTCGTAGCGGGCTTAATTCCACCCGTCGAATTCGACATAGTAGATTTATGAGGAGGTTCGTATGGTAACTGCATTGAGTTACGTTCTTCTTTTTAATAGCATCGCAAGCCTCGCAAACACCGATACACCGTACACACTCGAATTTTCACCGGATGGAACGAAAATTCTCACGAATTCCTACCCACCGCAAGCGATGAAAGAATTAGAAATCTTCGACATCACGACGAATTCTACGATTACTAACCCATTGCTTTCAGGATTCCGAGCGAAATGGTTCCCCGATGGAAAGAAAGTGCTCTTCGATAACGGAACGGGGGCAATCGTAATTGACATCGAGAGAAACGAAATAATATTAACGAAAAACTTCATGAAAAGCCCTTATGTATGGAGGGGGGAAATGGGCTTTGTCGCACTGCAAAAAGAGCGAGACGAAGAAATGAAAATCGTATGGATAGCTTATCCACGTGGGCTCGTGGAAACCTCCGTTGAACCGCCTTATGGAAACATTTCTTATTTCGTCTATTTACCTGCCACCGACGGAGTGGCTTTTCTCGACGGAATGAAGAACAGAAAAAACGTTTATATCGCCGCATTCAATACCGTTCGACAAGTAACGACAACCGACGATGTGATTTCTCTGGCTTCTATCGAAGGCGGAAAGAAGCTCGTGTGGGCAAGACAAAGCAAAAACATGCGCTATATCCTTACGACGCTTTGGAAGTATGACGTTCGTATTCTTGCAGTTGAACGCTTGCCTTTTCCGGAAAGAATTCCCTTGATTAATCCGAACACGAGGCAAGCGCCTTCTGCTCTCGAGCAAATATCCGTATCTCCGGATGGCTCTCGCGTGGCAATCGTCGCACGTTTTACATCAGCGCCTGAACCGCCGAAGCAGCCGAGGGTTAGAAAGAAAGCGACACCACAAAAAGCAGTGCAAAAATCCTGGGTTGCGCTTTATACAATGAACATCAACGGAACGAACGCACGACTGATTCGAAAAATCGAACCCGCAAAAGCCTGGGAAGGATTTCTCATGACATGGTCTCCCGATTCTTCTCGCATCGCCGTCATCGAAAGACTAACGAATCTCACCTCGCTGTTTTTATACAACGCAGATGGTTCGGGAAAAATAAAACTCAAAGATTGGCAAAAACCGAAGACTCCCTTGATTCGGTAGCAAATTCAATCACCTTTATAAAAGTTTCTTCGCTTATAAAGTTGCTTTACTTAGATTGGGACACCTCGTTCCCTTTCTATCTCCACTCCGGCACATTCAGTTGTATGCCTCGGAATCGGGTTCGTTTTGCTCACCCTGATTCGTGCATGTTTTAATTGCGGAAACGCATCGAAAAGGTCGTCGCACACGATTTGCGCTAATCGCTCCAAAAGATGCACCTGCGTAGAAGTCGCAGCCTTTTCGATAACATCGGATGCCTTGACATAATCGATCGTCTCGGATAGCTCATCGGTTCGTGTAACTTCCGACATATCGAAATATAATTGAACATCGAAGCGAAAAGTCCTTCCTTGCGCTCTTTCCTTTTCGGTAACGCCATGATATGCGAATATCTGCAAGCCTTCGATAAAAACGGAATCCATCTACAAGAGTTCTCCTGCTATATGCTTTGTTTCGTATCTTTTTTGCATCTGAGTAAAAGATGATAACACTTCTTCTACCTCGATGTTCTCCACATCCCCTTCTTCGGGCGTGAGAACCGTCAGATTCGGATTGGGGGGAGCCCATAAAGGGGCAATCTCTTTGCGATAAAGTCCTATCGTAGGCTTATCATGAGCCGCCGCAAAATGGAGAATACCGTTGTCGAGAGTGATTACAAATTCGCATCTTTTCAGCGCATAAACTACTTGCGGCAAAGAAAACTTTCCTCGCAAATCCTCCACGAGACTTTGTTCGACTAAAACATCCTCGTCCTTTGCACTGTGATAGAATTGTCGCTGACTCTTCGGGGGGGCGCCCAATAGTCCAATGGTGTAGCCTTCCCTTCGCAAATCTCGCAACAAATTCGCCCATTTATCGTATCGCCACAATTTGTTCTTCAAAGACGCCCCTGTAGAAATCAAGATATCTGGAACGTCGAAAGAGATTTCTTCACACGGGAACCAATATCTCGGTATCCCCCCCCTCCATGGAGCATTCGGGATTCCTTCCATATACGCCAACTTCATAAAGATTTCGGCAATGAAGCCGGTTTCCAAAAAAGGATAGCGCATAGGCAAATCGGGCGATGCCCATTTTCGGTCCCTCCAAAGGTCACCTCTTTCGTCATCAGGAAAATCCCATTCCGATCGCGAATCTGGTGCGAGACACGGACCACAAACATATGCCCCCTCTCCTATCAACGCAGTGAACGTTCGGTGAAGAGGCGCATCCTCGATATTAATGACCAAATCGTATCCATTTATATCTTGGCGACGTTGTATAGCCTGCTGAGCGGTTTCTGAAAAAGACTTTCCGAGAAGCGAAATCCGCCAATCGAACAAGGTTCCTATGGATGCGGTTTCGAGTTCCTTAGTCCTTTCCCCCCCGTAATAATCTATTATGCTATCGGGATAATAATATCGTAACGCCTGCAAAAGTGGCGTGCAAATTGCGAAATTGCCTAACGCATCATTCGCAAGCACGGCTATCTTTGCGGAAGAATTCAGCGCTTGTCCTTCGTATCGTAACATAAAATTATTCTGCTGTATTTTCATCGAAAGGTTCTACTCGAACGAAAAATATTACCTTCGCATGGCGCTTTTGCCCTGTGGGAGTTTCGATATCTCCTTCGAATCTCATCGTTACCGCCGCTTCTACGAGTTGACCATTCTCCGTATCGAAGAAATAAGAACCTGTAGAACCGAAGCGCTTCGCTGAATCTTGAACCAACAAATCTATTCTCCATGTCTTTTTTCCATTTGCTTCTTGAATCCCTTTATAAGTATATTTCTCCGTAACCCGCATCAGTCCTAATAAAGGCACTTCTCGATTCGTTACGGACTTCCATGTGCTTCCTGGAATTACTCGTTTTTTCGGAAACGGAATGAACCCAATTCCATGAATTCCACGAACTACGTTAGTCGTTTCGCTAAAAACTCTTGCGTATTCATCTATTTTTACGGTCGAGTTTTCTGCCTGCCAATATCCAGGTTCTCCAGAATCGGTTTGTACTTTCACGGGTTCTGAGGAAATTTCGAGTTCTGCAATTCCGTCCTTGACGGCGTGAGTTGTTGATGTGTAAACAACTTCCAACAGCGATGTCGCTTTAGGCTTTTCACCTTTTCGCAACTGTTTCTTATCGAGGAGCACTTCTATTTTGCCTTTTATCTTCCGTGTTACTTTCTCACCGGGTTGAAACACGACTCTTAGCGGAACACCATTCGGATAATCCCTTTCGGGTTCTATTACCGTCGCTTCGGGTCGAGCAGGTGCCGTTTGCGGAGAGACACTCGAGCCTCGAACAGCCGATGATGAATCCTCCCGATTCAGCACGGCCTTGCTAACATTTTCCGAGGAACAGCAAACACTTAAAAGCACGACACTACAGGTGAAACACGAAAATCGCTTCCAATTTCGAACATTCGACATGGGTTGCGTCTAAGATACCCCTGACCTGCTGCTGACCCCTAATGATGAATAAATTTAGCCGCGGAAGTTGTCTTTATCCCGAGTAGCTCTTGCATGCTAACAAGTTCTGGTATACTTCATTCCCTTCCAAATAAGGAGGAAAGGCGAAAGCATGGATGCTGGAAACGCCGTCGAAGCTCGCTACTTCAGCTCGGTCGAGAGCGTCTTATTTTTATCCGGTGGTCTAACCCGAAGGATTCTTACACCTTGAAACTCACGAACATACGACTTTACGGGTTTAAATCGTTTGCGGAACGCACGGAAATTAACGTCAATGGCGATTTGGTAGCAGTCGTCGGTCCGAATGGCTGTGGGAAAAGCAACATCGTAGACGCGATTCTATGGGCTCTCGGAGAGCCCAATCCAAGGCACATTCGGGCAGGAACCTCGACAGATGTAATCTTCAGCGGTTCCGCAAACAGGAAGCCCCTTGGCTACGCCGAGGTCGTGCTCACTTTCGATAACGAAAACGGAGTTTTGCCGTTACCCACTTCTGAAGTTACAGTAGGTCGCCGCATAGACCGCAAAGGAGAAAGTCTTTACACCATAAACGGGCAACCTTGCAGGCTGAAAGACATTCACGAACTCTTAGCGGACACAGGTCTCGGGCGGTTCGGCTATGCCATTGTCAGCCAAAGCGATATCGATGCCGCTCTCAGCGCAGAGCCTGAGGAACGAAGGGTTTGGATTGACGAGGCTGCAGGGGTGCAGCGTTATCGGGCGAGGAAGCAAGAAGCACTCAAAAGGCTCGATAGCGCCCTTCAGCACCTTCGAAGAGTCGAGGATGTCCTCGTGGAATTAGAACCGCAATGTGAGCCATTGAGAAAGCAGGCTGAAGTCGCAAAGATCTACAAAGAAAAACTCGCTACCCTGAGAGAACTCGAATCAGGGATTCTCGTTCTCGAAGCGGCGCGTTACGAGGAACAAATCGCAGAGCGTGAGCGAGAAATTTCACAAAGACGCACTTCCGCCGACTCGATGCGAAAAGAAGCGGAGGAACTCGAAAAACGCTCCGAAATCCTCGAAAAAGAACTCGAAGAAATCGAAACTTCGTTAGAAAGCCTTCAAAGCGCACTCAACGAATCGATAACGAAAGTAGAAAAAGCAGAAACGCGAAAAATTCTTATCGAACAAAAAATAGCCAGCCTCGAGGAATTAAGTTCGGATTCTTCTTATGAAACGGAACAAATTCGCCTCGAACGAGCGAAAAACGAATTAGAGGCTTCCCGTCGAGACGTCGTGAACGCAGAGCAATCGGTCGCACTTTTATTGCAGGTCATACGCAATTCTTCTGCAGAGGCAGAGGAAATCAAACAAAAACTCGACGAGGCTGAAGCGCGCCTACAGGAAGCACGAAAACGCGAAATCGAGAGAATCGAAAGCGCGACGATGCGAGAGGCGGCTCGCAAAAAACACGAACACTTGCAAGAAGAATTGCGCAAAACAGAAGAAAAAATACGAAACGTATCGCAAAACTTAGAAGATTCACAAGCCAAATACGAAAAGGACATACTTCGCTTAAAGGAATTTCAAAGCGAATACGATTCCATAGAAAACGAGTTGTCTGCCTTAAAAGAAAAACTTCTCGAGTTGGATTCGGCAATCAGAGGGAAAACAACCGAAAAGCATTCACTCGAATCACGAGCCGCTGCTTTGAAAGCGGCGATAGAAGGCAACGAATGTTTCCCCTTAGGTGCACGTGCTATTTTAGAAGCCGTCGAACAAGGCGCGCTTCCGAACGACTTCATTCCGCTCGGTTCGATTATCGAGGTTCCCTCGCGCTTTGCACAAGCAATCGAAGCCGCTTTAGGTTATTCGTCGGGAGATTTAATTACTTCCAACACGGAAACCGCACTTCGTGGAATCGCGTTTTTGCGAGAAAAAGAGTTGGGTCGAGCGACCTTTCTTCCGCGGGACAGAATGCAATCCCCCCCTGGAAGCATTGACGTTCCTCGTGAAAACACATTAGGGATTGCATCGGAATTGGTCTCTTGCGCTCCTGAATACAAAAAAATAATAGAATCCTATTTAGGCTCGACAGTCATCGTCGAGAACATCGAAATAGGACGCGAAATCTCGAAGCGAAACGGAAAGCTCAAAATTGCGACGCTGCATGGCGAAGTGTTAGTAAACGGAGTGATTTGTGGCGGTAAGCGCAAGGGATACACAGCGGAACCCATTACACAAACAACTAAACTAAAAGAACTCGAAACCAGTATTTCCAATTTAGACTCCGAATTAGAAACATTACGTAAAAGGTTCGATGTT
Source organism: Fimbriimonadales bacterium (assembly GCA_035559795.1). NCBI lineage: Bacteria > Bacillati > Armatimonadota > Fimbriimonadia > Fimbriimonadales > Fimbriimonadales bacterium. The sequence continues at coordinate 150,347 of DATMAR010000012.1, forward strand.
TTGCAAAACGAAGAAAAAACTCGTTTGCAAAAAACGAACGAACTACGGGCGAAACGTTCGGAAATGGAAAAACTTCTTGCGGAAGATATCCGCAATGTAGTCTCCGCCCGTGAAGAACTCGCTACTGCAGAACGCATCAAATCTCAACTGCTCCAAGAATTCGAATCATATCGCCAAGAACGCTCTTCTGTAGAATCGAACGACTCAGACTTGAGCGACGTCGAAGAACTCGAAAAGGAGCGCAACGAGTTACTTGCCCTCCATGCTTCGAAATCTGCGGATGCTGAACAGGCGCGACGCGCTTTGGAGGATGCCCGAGAAAGACAGGCTTCTGCGAGAGAACGACTGCGACACGCGGAAGAAGAATACGAAGACGCTCTAAAAATCATAGAGCATCGAAAACAACGGCATTCGAATCTTGAAATCGAAAGAGAAAAACTCACCAACGCCTTGAAGGAAGCAATCCAAGAATTCGAATTGCAAGCCAAAGAGAAAGAAAAAATATCGGAGCAACTGCAAACCTATAGAACGAAACGCATTGCATTACAAAACGAAATCCATCATAACTACAACGAAGCAAAACAAATGCGAGAGACTGCACGCTCGCTCGAAACGACCGCCTACCAAGACGACGTTCAGCGTGCGCGCTTAGAAACTAAACTCGCAGGGGTATTGACGAAACTCCTCGAAGAATACGGAATTACAGAGGAAGAAGCGCGAAAGCAAGCTCCACTAGTCAACATTCCCAAAGAAGCACAGAAAATCGTCGCAGAACTTCGCCGTGAACTTCGCGCCTTAGGGGATGTGAATCTCGGAGCAATCGAAGCCTACGAACAACTAAGTCAACGATACGAAACCCTAAGAACTCAAAGAGAAGATATTCTCAAATCGAAAGAAGAACTCGACAAAAGCATCTTCGAATTGGACCGCATAACGAGGGGGGCATTTCTCGACGCATTCAATAAGGTGAATGAGTCGTTTTCCAAGATGTTTCGCAGGCTCTTCGGAGGCGGGAATGCCACGCTTAAACTTACGAACCCCGATAGGCTTCTCGACACAGGGATCGAACTCGAAGTAGAAGTTCCTGGCAAAAAAATGCAGCGCTTAGAACTGCTTTCCGGGGGGGAACGAGCACTCGCTGCTTGTGCTTTCCTTTTCGCGCTATTCGACGTAAAGCCGAGCCCGGTTTGTATTCTCGATGAATTGGATGCCCCGATGGACGGGAGAAATGTGGAGCGTTATGTCGAACTTCTTTTAGAATTCTCCCAACGCTCTCAATATATCGTCATTACCCATAATCCTACAACCATCGAAGCATCGCCGATTTGGTTCGGAGTTACGATGCAAGAACCCGGCGTCTCGACGATCATCCCCTACGTAGCGAAACCTGCAGAATTTGCCGCAACTCAACAAACTTCTCCCACTTCTGCACCCCAAAGAACCCAACCTTCTTTAGTGCCAGGAAACTAAGATTCAATTAGATCATTTCTCTCGATAATAGGCGCAAAGACGGGTTAATGGGCATAAGTAACAAAGAGGGGTGCGTGCTCGACATATCTTTCGTCCATGCTGAATCAAAGCAAGATGAAATCTATAACACAAGTCTTCGGGAACGACTTTCATAAGTACATCATGCGCTTTTGCCGCTCCGATTCTTTTATCGTAAAATCCCAATCTCCACCCTACACGAAAGACATGCGTGTCAACGGGGATAATTCCTCTTCCGAAAGCGAACATTAACACGATTGCCGCAGTCTTCGGTCCGACACCTGGTAGCGAAATAAGCCACTGTCTCGCTTCTTCCGTCGGCATTTTACGAAGAATGTCAAGAGAATATGAGCCAGTTCGTTTATGAATTTCTTTTAATGCCCCTAAGATATGTTTCGCTTTTTGATTAGGCAAACCCACTCTTCGAATCTCACGTGCTAATTCCTTCTGTGTGAGTTTTGCAATCTCTTCCCAATTCGGATATTTTTCTCGCAATCCTTCGAACGTGGGAAACGCTACCGCGTCGGTCGAATGCTGAGAAAGGATACAGCAAACCAGTTCGTCCAAAGGCTCGTAACGTTGTTGATATGTGGGCTTTCCATAAAGGGCTTCGAGTTTTTCTACTATCCTCTCGATCGCCTTTGCCCTGTTTCGCACCGAAAAAATCTACCCTAAAACCAGAAACGAACCAGTCTCGATATTCGTAAGAATAAAACGATGCTTACACTCGCAATTTTTCTCGTCTCTTTATCTGCCATGATGGGGCAAGTGGAAAAAATCCCCTTCAGCGTCTACATGTCCGGTGAATACTGCGCTATCGAAAAACCGAGCACACGAATTATCACTACGCAAGACGCATTCGAAAAGTACTGGCATGAACTTTACCGAAATCATGAACCGATTCCAGAAGTCCCGAAGAATATAAATTGGTCCAAAGAAATGCTTATTGCTATTCATCTCGGAACGAGGCGTTCGGGTGGATATGCTGTCAAAGTCGTATCCGTATTACGAAAATCTCGCGATGAGATAATCGTCTACTACGCAGAGAAGAAACCGAGAAAGGACGAAATCGTAACGATGGCGCTCACACAGCCATTCACCGTCATCAAAACTCCGATTCTTTCCGGAAAGATAAAATTCGAGTTAGTAAAATCGAAGAAATAAAAGAAATGCTTCTTGTAGGAACGCCGTAAGGCGCGATATATATAAAGCCTATCTCGGGTTTTCTGCGAGAATATCTTCTTGGTGTGTTTCCCACATCTCTTCGATAATTTCGAGAATCTTTGCCAATCGAGGTTCACGCAAACTGTATTTTCTCGAAGAGCCTTCGGGTTCTTTTATCACAGCCCCGACCCGTAAAAGAACAGCCAAGTGTTGGGAGGCATTCGATTGCGAAATTCCCAATTCTGATGAAATCCTTCCGACGGTCATAGAGCCGTTTCGAAGTGCTTGAATGATTCTCAAACGTGTGGGATGCCCTAAAGCCGTCATCAACGAGGCGGCGAAATGTTGCATCGCACCGTTGCTCGTCTCCAGCAAATCGAGATAGAGCGGGAAATCACGGAGAGCTGCGCTCAACGTTTCGGATGCGAGTCCTTCCTCGATGTTAGGATTCTTGCGTGTTTCTTTCTGACGATCCACTGACTAATCCTACATTACAGTTCTTCCGACTAACGGAACATATTCCAGAGGGAATTTCGAATTCCATATTTGGAAGTAAAGAAGTTCGTCTTTCGTTCGAACATTCGGATAACCTTCTTTCTCCCTTGCATTATGGTTTTTCAAGTCTTCATCCGTAAAGACGGTTTCAGCATAGTTTTTTAGCACTTCCTGAATGCACGTAAACATTGTATCGTCAGAATCTGGGCGGTCAACCACCCAAGCAGGAAGTTGCGTGCTGAATGCCCTCCGCAAGCACCATTTCGAGCGTCCATCTTCACTCACTTTCATATTAGAAGGCAATCGGGAGACAGTATGCGCCAAACGACGGTCCGTAAACGGAGTACGTCCTTCTAATCCGAACGCATCCGTCATGCGATTCCAACGTTGGAGGTGCGTCCTATGAAGATTTTGCGTTATCGCATGGATTTCTGCTGATAATTTCTCGGTAAACATCGGACGCAGATATGGATATCCACCGAACAGTTCGTTCGCTGCATCTCCGCTAATGATAACCTGCACACTCTCGGATGCCTTTTTCAATGCGAAATAGTCTCCGACTGCATGACGTACGAGTGGAGCATCGAAAGATTCTAATGTGTGAATGATCGTAGAAAGGTTTTCTAAAATTTCCTGTTCCGTAACCTCTACATGAGTGTGGTCTGCACCTAACCAAGCGGCGACCTTTCGTGCCGTATGCCCGTCCTGACTCCCTGCCAAACCTACCGAGAAAGTTTTAATGCGCCGATTTTTTTGCGCTGCGATTGCTGCGATGATGCAACTTTCCACGCTTCCGGTTAAATAAATCCCGACTTCGGAATCTGCTTTCAAGGCTTTGTGAACTGCGTCTAAGACGAGCGCACCGACTAAGTCCGCTACTTCTTGCGGATTAATTGAAGTGTTTACAGGATGGGGGATTTGAAAATATCTTCGAGCACCTACACGACTATCCAAATAACATCCCGGCAAGAGTTCGGCGATCCTTTTCGATTCCGGCAGAAAGGCTTTCATTTGAGTCGCAAATATCCAGCCATCCCCTTGTCGGGTGAAGTAAAGCGGCTCAACCCCCAAAGGGTCTCGCGCTGCATAAAAACCATCCTTGTCTTTTATGACAAAGGCAAAGGAGCCTTCGAGATAGTGTACGCATTTCCGCTGTCTGAGTTTGTACAAAGACAAAATCAACGAACTATCTCTGTTGTCTTTTGGTTTCGGTTTGACGTGTTGCCGAAGACGCTGGGCATTCGTTAAATGGCCATTGTAAAAAATGTTCAATACACCCTCAGGAGAACTTGCCACTTCTACTCGCTCCACTCCGTTTTTCGAGGGAAGGGCGTAGAAAACCGCGCCGTTGGAAACGAACACGTTGGGTTCTAAAGCGGAGTCATCGAGGCTCAGCGATTGAGCCATTTTGCTCACCACTGATGAATCTTCGATATTAATTCCACATACCCATCCATTCATAAGATGACCTCTATAATTCGTCATTACTCCTCAGTCTCTTCCTTTTCCGCTTCATGTTTCGTTACCAATTCAGGCTCAGTGACTTCCGTTTCGATTTCAGGTGCTGCAACTTCACCGCGTACATGCGCTACGGAAAACAAAACCGTGTTAGGATGACGCGCTTCGACACCCTCCGGCAAAATCAAATCTCCCGCTGTGACGACATCACCTAATTGCAAATCGGAAATATCAACATAGACAACATCTGGCAGAGAAGCCAACCCTCCTGTTAATTCAACTGTCTCCGTGTTCTTAATCAATTGAGCGTATTTTTCCTTGACTGGCAGAGGCTCACCGACGGGAACGACAGGCACATTCGCATGAATTTTTCCTTTCCCGCTGATTTCCGAAAAACTCACATGAAGAACTTTCTTCGAAATCGGTTCCCACTGAATTTCTTTCAAGATAACGAGCCGCTCACCCTTATTTCCACTCGTCTTCAATTGCACGACACCGCCAACGCCGGATTTATGAACGGCGTTTTGGAGTTCCTTGAAATCCACGAGAACATGCTCGGCTTTTCCTTGAGGGGTGCTGATTACAGCCGGGACTTTTCCCTTTTCTCGAAGCATCGAAAGCTGTCCCCTCGTGGTCTTCTCTTCATGTGGAATGACGTTGAGTGTTTGGTACTTCATGCTACTTGCCTCTTTTTTTAGTATATTCGAATATTCTAAATATTTCAAGTATCAGAACGAAAAGAGGTGGGCGGTCACTCTGCTCTTTAGCGCGTGGGAAAGCGCATCCTGAATTCCCTTCAGAAGAAAGCTACCCAGTGAAGTCCTTCTTTCACGCTTGCTTCTGAATCGCCTCCCAAACCCGAAGTGCCTGGACAGTTTCTCTAACGTCGTGAACACGGAGAATTTTCACCCCTCGGGAAGCACACCACAGGCCAGCCGCAATCGAGCCGGGTACTCGTTCTCGAGGCTCCGGTTCCTCCGCAATTTTGCCGATGAAAGACTTCCGCGAGACCCCTACTAAAACGGGATAGCCCACTTCGACAAAGTTGCTGATGTTTCTCAAAATCTCGAGGTTATGCTCCAATGTTTTCCCGAACCCGATTCCAGGGTCGAGCCATATTTTCGAATGATGCACTCCCATACTTTCGAGGGTTTTGGCTTGAGTTTCTAAAAATGTGATTACATCGCCGACGACATCTCGGTAAACCGGATTCGTCTGCATCGTCCGTGGCTCTCCCAACATATGCATCACGATGCATATACAACCTGATTGTGCAGCGAGTTCTGCCATTTCCGAATCTCGAAATCCACGCACGTCATTTATAGCAACCGCTCCTAATTCGATTGCCTTTCTTGCAACATCGGGTTTAGTCGTATCACAGGAAAACGGAATGCCCTTTTTGGAGAGCGCTTCGAATATCGGAGTCAATCTACGCAATTCTTCTTCTAAAGGCACTGGTTCTGAGCCAGGTCTCGTAGATTCCCCCCCAACATCTATAAAGTCCGCTCCTTGCTCCACCATCTCGCAAGCGCGATGGATTGCATGCTGAGGAGCGAGGAACTGACCACCATCAGAAAAACTATCCGGCGTTACATTCAAAACACCCATCACGCAGGTGCGATTTTTTGGCAATTCGAACACGTTAGAGATTATGAACGCAAATCTCGCATCATACCGACGCCCTGAAGTGCGCTAAAACTTTTTATGATTTGATGATATTCAGACTAATATCTCCGTTCACGGTGTTTACAAAGAGTGTTCCCTCTCCTGCACCGAACCGGCCAGTTAACCTTTCCCTCGTCTTTTTTTCATCCGATATCTCTGCCTCGCTTCTTACAGTGCCTGCAACAGAAGAGAGCAGCACCTGCAATTATTTCCAGAGACGAGGTCGAGCAAAATGTCACCCGAAACTGTGCGCAGGCTCACAGACCCTGTTATCGGTTTCGAAAATTGGACATCTATATCGCCATTCACCGTTTCGAGAACGATGTTTTCCCCTGCAATCCCCTTTGCTTCGATGTCACCGTTTGCAGCGTTGACTTTGATGTTTCCTGAAACCGAATTCAATTCCACATCGCCAGAAGATGGGTTATCGATTTCGATATTGCCCGTCGTGTTCGATACTTCGACATCCCCACCGAGTGTTCCGATAACCACTTCACCCTCTGCACCTTGAACTTCTATATCTCCCGACCTTGCAGATATACGAACTTCTGCTCCAGTATCTTTTACTTCGACATCTCCATGGTCTAATTTGATATTGAGTTTCACTCCTTTAGGAATGTGAATTTCTAGTTCTTCGAATATTGTCAACGGGCTTTGCTTCAAAGTTATGGAATCCGCACTTTCTTCTAAAACCGGAGTCCATTTCGCTGCGCGTTCTTTGACGTCTTCCCTACTTTCGCCACGAATCGTCGCTTTCGCGTGAATACGCGCTTCGGAATATCCACCGACTATTTTCACATCGCAATGTGTGCATTCCAAATACAGTGTTTTTCCGGGTCGTATTTCGAATGGCAAATCCACAGAGGTGGTTTCGTGGTCTCGCATGAAAAAAAGAAATTCACCTTTTCCGAGCCCTTCCACGCTCGCGCGAAGTGTTTCCATTCCTTTCTGAGTAGCCATACGAACTTGCTCTGCAACTTCACGCCAATTAACACTTTCCATCGTTTCCTTCGTCATTCGCTCCAAGTAATCAATAAAACGTCGGAAAGGTTCGTCGGAAAATGCGCGTTTTTCATGTTCTATCTCGGTTTGTTCCGGCTCCGAATCGAAAGCCACGAATGCGCTAAGCAATTCGTAGGCATCCTCCGGCGTGAGTTTTCCTTCCTTGACCATGCGCAAGATTCTCAGAACTTGCTCTTTCACTTCGAAGCCTCCCTCATCGCTTTTTTCGCTTCTTCGGGTGTGATTTCTCCCGTTTCTAATTTCTCCAGAATTTCTTTTTGTTTTTCCAAAATCACGCGGCGTTGATCGGATGCTGCGAATTCCACGCTCGGATGCAAATCGAGCGCTTTGAGCAATGCATCCAATCTACTGCGCGCAGTCGGATAACTCATGCCCAGTTCCTTCTCGACACAACTGAGAATTCCGCGACACCGCAAAAACGTCAGCAAAAAACGAGTCTGTTCCGCATCCAATTTTTGGAACGGCAAAAGACGAAAACGTCCACGCACCGTTAGACCTGCCTTTTCATTCGTGAACTCGGTGATAATCCACTCTCCGAGTTTCCACAAAGCCTCGGGCAGACCGTCATGGAGTTTCGATTCGTCTGGCATGTAAAAAATTTTACGATGTAGGAAGGAAACTCGTTGCAAAAGTTTAGGAAGAAGTCCTGTTTTTATGAAAAAAGTTTATTTTCGCTTTTCGAAACTCACTCTTCAGCAAACTGCCATTGAGGAGTGAGAACTTGTTTAACGCCTAAATTGCTGAGCACGCGCGAAATCACCGTATCCGCTAAATCCTCCAAAGTTCTCGGATGGTGATACCAAGCCGGCGAGGCAGGCAAAACAATTCCTCCAGCCTCCGTAACACGCAGCATGTTACGAATCATTACGGCGCTAAGAGGCGTTTCTCGGATAACGAGTATGAGTTTCCTTCGTTCCTTGAGACATACATCTGCCGCGCGAGTGATGAGATCGTCACTGACACCGTTCGCGATTCTTCCTAAAGTGCCCATACTGCAAGGGATGACGACCATCCCGTCGTGCTCGAATGAACCGCTTGCGGGCGGAGTGAAATAGTCTTTCAAATCGAGAAAGCGTATCTGAGGAAAATCCTCGCCGAGTAAGGTTTCCGATGATAAGTTATCTCGCGTAACGTTCAAACCCAACTCGGTTCGCGCTACCTCCAGTGCATAGTCGGAGACAGCAACGAAAATTTGTTTAAAGTAGTGAGTCGCTTCTTTGAGGAAACGAACGGCGTAGATTGCCCCGCTTGCACCAGTTATGCCGACAACCAAACGAGATGTGGACATCATACTCAACGGTATCATAGCCTAATGTTAGCCCTGGTGGTGAAATTGGCAAACACGCTAGATTCAGGTTCTAGTGCCCGAAAGGGCTTGGCGGTTCGAGTCCGCCCCAGGGCACCATTTCTAAAAGCCTGTTTTTCCCTCCCCCTCTACTTGGTAAGATGACATCGTGGAGGATGTTTCACGGTTTCTATTCCAGATATTCATCATCTACCTCGCCGCGCAAGTCGGAGGAGAAATCGCACTCCGTCTTAAAATTCCGAGCGTAGTCGGTGAAATTTTCGCAGGCGTTCTCATAGGTCCGAGCGTTTTCAATTGGATTCCTCACACAGACACTCATCCTCCCCTCATCTTCGAAGTTCTTTCTGAAATCGGTGTCATCTTCCTCATGTTCTCCGTGGGCTTAGAAACGCGACTGAGCGCCGTAAAAGAAGTCGGAGGAATTGCATTTCAAGTCGCAGTCTTCGGAGTAATCGTTCCATTTTTGTTCGGTTGGGCATGGGCTGCAGGAATGGCTTTTCCGCTCACTAAGCAAATCTTTATAGCGACAGCATTCGTTGCAACTTCGGTGAGCATAACCGCAAGAGTGCTCAGCGACTTACGCGCAATTAATCGCGTAGAATCTCGAGTTATTCTTTCCGCTGCAGTTATTGACGATATTTTAGCGATGCTTCTTTTGGCTTCGGCTATTGCGATTCAGCCAACGAATGTGCAATCCACCCAAGTGCTTCCGGTGTGGCTGCATTTGACCATCCTCGCTACTCAGGCTATTATTTTCATTCTAATTATCACTGTTTTCTTACCACGCTTGATTCGAAAACACCATCGAGCGATGGAAGTTCCTGCTTCTCCTCATTCACCATTCATTCTTTCGATTACTTTATGTTTAGGATTGGCAGTAGTGGCAAACGAAATCGGGCTCGCCGCCATCATCGGTGCATTCCTTGCGGGGACAGTTCTTTCCGAAATCGGAGAAGAATACAAATTAGAAAACCAACTTCGTCCACTCCTCCTATTTTTAGGACCAATATTTTTTGTCGTTACCGGAATGAAAGTGAATGTCGAAGTATTTCAAAATTTTTCTTTAGTGCTCGCCATCATTTTAGCGACAGCGCTCGCCTTCGTTTCCAAGTTGATAGGATGTGCTTTCGGAGCGAGAAGTTTGGGAACGAGACGCGCGATTACGATTGGAATCGGAATGGCTCCGAGAGGAGAGGTGGGAATTATCATCGCAGCGGCAGGGTTGAGTATGGGTGCGTTCAGTGAATCTGGATATGCGACTATCATTATGATGTCCTTGCTCACTTCGATGATTGCACCGTTCTTTCTTGCAAAGCGATTGCATCCGAAAGGAGAGGTGCAAGAATCCGAACCGGATTTGATTACATAATAACCATCAAGTCTTGTAGCGAAGTTTGGTTAGATATTTTTCCTTATTTTTTACTAATTCCTCTTTGTTTTTTTACTAATTCCTCTTTTAAAGCGACAATCGCCTCGTGATCCGTCCAATCCAATTTTATGGGAGTTATCGAAACGAAACCTTCGTTGACCTCATGAACATCCGTTCCCGGTTCTTTTTCATCCATCACGATAACCCCCCCTTGCCAATAATAAAGTCTTCCCCATGGGTCGACCTTTCGGATGATTTGGTCTTCGTAAATTCTCGTTCCCATCCTCGTTATTCGAGTTCCTCGAATTTCGAGATACGCAATATTCGGAACATTGATATTCAAAAACGTATAGCGAGGGAGTTTTAATCCGATGAGCCACTCTAAATTTTCATCCAACCATTGCTCCGCAGTTTCATAATGAATGGGAGAATCCTCTACGAAAACGGCTATGGAAATCGCATAAGAAGGAACGCCGTTTATCGCCCCTTCCATTGCACCGGCAACTGTCCCTGAATACGTAACATCCCAGCCAAGATTCGGACCATTGTTAATGCCGCTCATCAAAAGGTCACAACCATTAGGAAAAAACTCCCGCAATGCTAAATTTACGCAATCTGTGGGCAAACCGTTAACTTCATAGGCTTCGAAGCCACCGGTAACATCCACTTCTTTCAAGCGCAAAGGGTCTCGAAGTGTCATTCCGTGCCCGCAAGCACTACGCTCATGATCAGGAGCGACTAAAACCACACGACCGAGCCTTTGAACGACATTCGCAAGTTTCAATAACCCTGGGCGATAAATTCCGTCATCGTTGATCAGCAAAATCTCCATTAGAAAACGAGTGTACCGTCCCTTCTGCCTACTCCCCTCTACTTACATATACAAAAGTTTACGAGCATATCGAGAGAGGCTGAGGAGAACTCCGAAATCGCCGATAACCGAACTGATAGCCCGTAAAAGGACAAGTCGGGCTATCGAGAATGCCCTAAGACCCTGAATAAATTCCGTTCTAACAACGACGCTCCCTACACAGAACGTCAAGGAGCGAGAATTGATAACACCCCAAAACAACTGGCTGGTGTTCGGACGAGAAAGCAAACTATGAATGACATGTTGTCGCCGGAAGAAATCGAGGCTCTGCTTTCTTCTCTAACGAGCGAAGAAAGAGCCACAGATGACGCTTCGATCGAGAGGCACATTTCGGGGGGACGTTCTCATTCGCGGCGTTCGGAAAGCTCGGGCGGCCGAGAAGTTCAACTCTACGATTTCCGCCGACCCGATAAACTTTCCAAAGAGCAAGTACGCACGATACAAATGCTCCACGAAAACTTCTCACGTCATGCGAGCGGTGCTTTTGCGGCATTGTTGCGAACACCCATTCATATCGAATTGACATCCATCGAGCAGAAACCTTACGAAGAATATCTAAAAAGCATCAATCATTCCCTTTTTACAATCCTTTCCTTATCTCCTCTAACGGGTCAGGCTATCTTCGAAATAGAATTCGAATTATTATTCAGCATGATCGATAAAATGCTCGGGGGATTCGGGAAAGCAATTAAAAGAACTGCTCTTACCGATATCGAACGACCTCTCGCCACGGAACTCATTCATCGCGTTTTGAATGCTTTGAAAACTGCATGGGAAGCGGTAGCAGTCATTCAACCTAAAATCGAAGTACCAGAAGCGAGTGCGCAATTTCTCAACATCGTTCCTTCGTCGGAAATCGTAATCGTAATGCTTTTCGAACTGAAAGTAGGAAATCAAAAGGGGATGATGAGTCTTTGCATTCCCTATTTGGTTCTAAAACCAATCGCCGTTAAACTTGCAACTCAAAAATGGACTACGCTCGGACAAAAAGAGAACCCGGTAACGAAAGAATATCTTTCTGCACATGTTTGCAAGACTTCCGTTCATTGCTCTGTTCGTTTGGGAACTACAAAACTCAAAATGCGCGATTTCATTCGACTCGAACCGGGTGACGTCTTGATTTTAGACCAAACCGTCGAAGAAGACGCATTTCTTCACATCGGAGACTTTCCCAAATTCACAGGCAGAGCGGTTCGAATCGGTAAGAAATTAGGATTTCAAATCACCGGAAAAATCAAGGAGTAAAAATGTCGAACAAATATCGAGAACTCATCGAGCGCTTCCAAAATCTTCAACCTGAGTTTTGCGATTCTCTTTCCAGTTCGCTATCAGAAATTCTCGACCGTGAGTGTTCTTTGACTTTCACCTCGATTTCTACGACGAACCTGGAAAATGCTTTAAAAGAATTCCCCGGCAAGGTTTCAGTGATTGGATTCGCATTCGAAGAAATCCCAAGTCGACAATGGATGATTCTTCCCACCGATGAATTCATTCATGAAGAAACCATAACCAATGCATTGGCTCGTTGTTTTTCATTGGCTCTCTCATCGGTCGAACGTATTGATAGCCCCCCCTCCGATTTACGGACGGAATTGATATGTTCTCGGTATCTCATCGAAATGGGAGATAATCCGCAAACCCTTCTTTGGCTTTTCGACGGGAGTGTATTGCAAAAAATAATAGGCGAGAGCACTTCGAATGTCGAGGAGCAAGACGCAACACCTGTTTCCGCAAAACAATCACAGAAGGAACGCGATTTCGAGATATTGATGGACATCCCGCTGGACATCAACGTAGAGTTAGGTCGTGTGAAGTTAACCGTTCAAAAGATCATCGAGCTCACCCCGGGAAATATTATCGAATTAGAAAAAACTGCGGGTGAACCGGTAGATGTATACGTGAATGGGCGGCTCGTGGCTAAAGGGGAGGTTGTCGTCGTCGAAGAAAACTTCGGAGTTCGCATAACGGAAATTTTGAGTCCTCATGACCGTATCGGCAAGTTATCGGAGGCTGCGTGAAACCCTTCTTGATTGCCGCAGGTGAAACTCTCGGATTCGATTCTTTGAAAGAAGACCCAATTCCACCTTTCTCTTCCGATGGTATCGGTTTCGGATGGATTTCGCTTTTCAAACTTCTTTTAGCAGTTGCTCTCGTTATTCTCGCGATTCGCTGGTTGCTACCGAAATATATTCATCGTTTTTCGAAGCCACGAACCGGGGGGGAAGACTCTGAACTTCGAGTATTGGAAAGTCTGCCCATTGCTGGGGGGTCTTTGCATTTGGTAAAAGTACGCGAGCAGGTCTTGCTCATCGGAAGTTCTCCGAATACAATATCATTGATCGCGAATCTCTCTGAAATCGAAGAACTCCCTGATTTGAAACACTCTGCCGATGAGGAACCAGCAGAAAATAGCGACCGATTTAAAGAAGTTCTCGCACGGTTACAGCGTCTCGGAGGATGAGAAACTTATTCATGCCTATTCGCTTTTTGCGTCTTCTTTTTCTTGTCCTTTTCCTTTGTCTAATTTCGATCGCATATTCTCAATCTGCCAATCAAGGGCTTGCAGTTCCGTCCGTTCGTTTGGGAATCGAAAACGCATCGAAACCCGAAGAAGTCGCTACGAGCCTCCAAATCCTCGCCCTTCTCACGATTCTCAGCCTCGCGCCAGCCTTGCTCATGATGACGACAGCATTCACGAGAATCGTCGTGGTTTTCAGTTTCCTGCGCACCGCACTCGGCACTCCTACCATCCCCCCCAATCCTGTTTTAATCGGATTGAGTTTGTTTCTGACATTCTACGTTATGTCACCGACACTGGAGCGAATGAACAACGAAGCACTACAGCCTTATCTAAAAAAACAAATCACTTTGGAACAAGCAAAAGACAAAGCATGGAAAGCCGGAAGGGATTTCATGATTCGTCAAACTTATAAAAAAGATTTGTCTTTATTTGCCAATATGAGCAAAAAACAATTTCGCAACATCGAGGATGTGGGATGGCAACAACTCGTGCCGGCATTCGTTCTCAGCGAATTAAAGACTGCGTTTATCATCGGATTTTATATTTTCGTTCCCTTTTTAGTGATTGATTTAGTCGTCGCGAGCATTTTGATGAGCATGGGAATGATGATGCTCCCTCCGGTCGTCGTCTCTCTACCTGCAAAGGTGTTGGTTTTCTTGCTCGCCGATGGGTGGAGTATTCTCGTTCAAGGTGTTTTAGGAGGGTTCCGATGAACCAATCCGAAGTTTTAGAAATCGGACGCCAAGCGATGAACGTCGCTCTTCAACTCAGCTTGCCCGTTCTCAGCCTCACCTTGCTCGCGGGTTTGATTGTCGCAATTTTTCAAGCAGTAACCCAAGTGCAGGAAATGACACTCACGTATGTCCCGAAAATTTTAGCCGTGATTGTCGCTTTGCTCTTATTCGGGTCGTGGATGCTTTCTACCATAGTAAGTTTCACCGCTCAATCCTTCCATTCCATTGAAAGAGTAACAAAATGACATGGGATATTCCCTTGTTCGTTGCTTTTTTAGCGGCGTTTTTACGCACTTCCGCAATGTTCTTGGCAGCCCCACTATTCGGGGGGATCGGAATTCCGATTATGGTTCGCGTGTTTTTTGCGGGCGCAGTGTCGCTGGCTCTTTCGCCACTCATTTACGGAAACGTCACGACTCCTGAGACGCTCTATGATTTATTGTCTCTCGCATTTCGCGAGATTGCTTTCGGGCTTGCGCTCGGTTTCTGCGTAAACTTAGTGCTTTCTGCGGCAGAATCCGCAGGCGCGTTTCTCGATATGCAGATTGGGTTGGGTTTGGCATCTTTGTTAGTTCCTAACACCGAGATCCCTACGAGTATCCTTTCTCGCTTCAAATTCATGTTGGCGTTGGTTTTATTATTCGTAACGAACGGTCATCACATCATGATGAATGCACTCGTTCGAAGTTACACAACGAATAGTGCACTAACTTTAGAATCATCGCTAACTACGCTTTTGAATGGATTGGCTTCTTTTTCGATGTTGACTTTGCAAATTGCCCTGCCTGTGGCAGCGGCGAGTTTTATGGTAGATGTCGCGATGGGAATTATCAGCCGCGCTGTCCCTCAAATCAATATACTAATGGCAGGACTTTCGGCAAAACTACTCGTTGGAATCCTCGCGCTATCTCTCGTTCTTCCTGCACTCGGCTATGGTATTTCTGAAGCGATCGACACTTTCGGAAACTTACTCAATGGACTCCTGAAGTAATTTGTAAAATAGATTTATGGCAGAAACGACGCAAGAAAGAACAGAAAGAGCGACTCCGCGCAAGCGGCAAGAGGCGCGCAAAAAAGGAACCGTCGCGCGTTCCCTGGATTTATCTTCGTCTTTCGCTCTTCTCCTCGCTGCGATTTTGTTGCCTTTTTTCGGTGTCGGTCTCGCTCTCGCTCTCAAAGAAAGCGTGAAAGCCGGACTTGCTTCGCCGAATTCGAATTTCGAAATCGGCACTCTCGCGAATCACGTGTGGGTGATCGTAAAACCTGTTGTCATCGCTTTTATTCCGTTTTTGTTAATTAGCCTTGCTGGGGTGGTGGTGAGTTTCGCGCAGGTCGGCTTTCATTTTTCTTCGGAACCGCTCAATCCGAAATTCGAAAGAATCAACCCCGTCGAAGGATTCAAGCGTTTATTTTCCCGTCGCTCACTTTTCGATTTCTTTAAAACTTTGGGAAAGTTTTTCATCATCGGCTATATCACATGGCACGACATCACGAGCAATTGGAGTGGGCTTTTGAGCCTTACGTACTTGACACCGAATCAAGCGATTCCATGGATTGGTTCGGTCATCGTTAGTCTCCTCCTTAAAATTGCATGTGCATGGCTGATTTTGGGAGTTCTCGATTATTTATTCATCCGCTATCAACTCGAACGAGAATTACGCATGACGAGAGAGGAATTCAAACGCGAAATGCGCGAACAAGAACTTTCTCCCGAATTACGCATCGAAATGCAACGTCGGAGACAACGTTTGGCACGTGCGCGCATGATGGCGAACATCAAACATGCCGATGTTGTTATCACGAACCCCGTCGAATACGCTGTCGCATTGAAATACGACAGCAAACGCTACCCAGCGCCTATCGTTTTAGCGAAAGGTCATCTGCGAATGGCAGAACGCATCCGTGAAGAAGCGAAAAAAAAACGTATTCCCATCGTCGCAAACCCCCCTTTAGCGCGTTCGCTCTACGAACAAGTGGAAATTGGCGAAATGATTCCCACAGCACTTTTCCAAGCAGTCGCCGAAGTGCTCGCATACGTTTTTCGTACGAAAAACAGAAGGCTCTAAGGTAAATTGCGAAACAGTTTGAACAGACTTCGAATCCTTTACGGGTCGCATTGGTATCTTCCCTATTCTTTGGGTCTCGTAAACGAGTTAGCCCATTCGCACGACGTTCTTCTCGTAACTACAAACTATGCCCTCTCTCAACTCGGAAAGGAATGGAAGGAGATGCTGAGCCCTAAACTTTCCTATGAAATCGAAGGGGATACGAGAATGCGGTTTCAACAACCGCCTGGTTATTATTTCCGATGCTATCGCGCGATGACGAGGAGATTGCGCGAATTCAATCCTCACATCATTCATTTTCAAGAAACGCATAACCCCCCATTGATGTTAGTGTTTTTGACGTTTCTTTTTCGCAAAAAACAACCTTTTATCCTCACGATTCACGACCCCGAACCGCACACAGGTGAAAGCATAAAAGGCTATGCACTACGAAAGCCTTTGCTCGACAAAGTTCGCCATCGTGCGAATCGTATTCTCACGCTTTCGGAATTCAACAAACGAGAACTCTTACGCATTTATCCGAAAATGAACCCCGAGCGAATTCATGTCGTTCTTCATGGCGTGATGGATTTTTTTCTGCGATGGAAAAACCCCGAATACGAAGAGCAGAAAGGGAACGTTTTGTTTTTCGGCAGAATGCAGAAATACAAAGGTTTAGATGTGCTTTTAAAAGCGTGGGAGAAGGTGAAGGAAATACCCTATGCGAAATTGGTTTTGGCAGGAACGGGTCCCGAGTCGGATGCTCTCGAAAATCCAATAAAAGGAGAAAAGAGCATCACGATGCTCAATCGCTTTTTAGAGGGTCCGGAAGTCGCACGTTTGATGTGCGAAGCGTCCTGCGTAGTCCTTCCCTACACAGAAGCTACGCAAAGCGGAGTTTTAGCGATTTCCGTCGCATTCGGAAAACCGAATATCGTCACCCGCACGGGGGGGCTTCCCGAAATGGTGGATGACGGTATTAACGCTCTCGTCATCCCTCCGAACGATTCAGATGCTCTCGCCGACGCGTTGATTCGCATGTTAAAAGACGATGGTTTGCGTAGACATTTTTCCGAGGAAACGCGAAAACTCGCAGAAACGAAGTTGTCGTGGAAGACACTAACGCGACAAGTAGAAGAAATGTACTACGAAGCGATTCAATAACTGTAGCAGCGCCGTAAGGCGCGTTTGTAACGAATTATCTTCCCTCTGTGCCGAGTAAATAATTTTTTCTTTTTCTAAGGCTTGACTACCCCGAAAACGCCATCGCGTGTATTCCGTACGTGGTAGGTAGGCCATTCCATTCCCGTTTTCCTCTTGTATGTCCAAGGCAATGTGTAAAGATACACATTCACGACATTCTCAGCAAAAGCGACAACGGCAAGTTCGTATGTACCGTTTCCATCCACGTCTCCAATCGTCGCGCTGTTCATATACGTGAATCCGGTGGGGCGCAGAGGAAAATTAACGATGTCCCCCCCTGCTTCGGTCACCCCGAACAAAAAACCATTTCCGCCAATCGTGACGTTGTGGTCCGCAAAGATTTCGTGCAATCCGTTTCCTTCGATGTCGGCAACCGTAAGTGGACCATCCGAGCCCCCACCATGCGAACTGTAATAAGGAAATCCATTCCGTACTTGTCCGAAACGATCCCAAATCCAAAAGCAACGAGAATTCCCGCTGAAATATCCCGCTTGCCCCCCCGCAATATCCAGAATGCCATTCCTCTCCATATCTGTAACCGTCGGAGGGCAATATGTCCAAGTGTCGGCGAATTTTGGCCACCCGGAAAAAGCGCTTCCGTCATAGCGATAAACATAAAATCCCGGTGCATTACCGTGAGCACCTACGATGATCTCCAATTTTTTATCGCCATCCAAATCCGCAAGTGCAGCGGATTGATAACTGAAATTCGCATTCGGTATTTGCTTCGGCCAACCCGGCATTATCGTTCCGTCTTTTCGGATCAAATACATGGAAACGTAAGAAGTGTAAAACACTTCCTTGTTCCCGTCTCCATCTACATCTCCGACGGCAGCGCTTTGCGCAGGAACGTGATCAATGGTTACGGGCCAATTGCCCCCCCATTCCGTGCCGTCTTTTTCGAAAACATGAATTCTTCCGATGGGATATGCGCGCTCTCCGACGATGATCTCTAATTTACTGTCTTTGTCCAAATCGGCAAGCACAGCACTATATTCGACATTGTTTCCATTCAATGATTTGGGCCAACCGGGCAGAACTTTTCCAGTATTGTCGAAAACGTAAAGTCGTCCGCCGCTCGTCCAGCCACGCGTCGTCTGTACGATTTCGACTTTGCCATCTCTATCCAAATCCCCTACGCTCGCAGCCCACTGCGGAAAACCGATAGTCGTTACAGGAAAATTCCCATAGGGCGTTCCATCGAGTTTCCACGCATACAATTTCCCCAGCGTGCTCGGGACGATGATTTCGAGTTTTTTATCGTTATCTAAGTCGGCGAGAGTCGCTCCTCTGATCGGGGCAAAATTGGGGTCGGAAGGGATGGTTTTTGGCCATCCTGGCATTTGAGGAGGCTCATCGCGATAGGATTCGTCATAAACGATAAACGGAACAGTCTCCACAATCGCACGAGTAGCAACTGGCTCATCGGGCGGGGTGATTGTGATGACACGAGCGACAGGTTCGCATAAAGAAGTCGTAAACAACAAAGCTCCTATTATCAACATTTCCTTTCTCTCCTGATAAAATGACTGAATATATTTATTTTTATTATACAAATTCTCACAGCAAAAAACGTGCAATTTTTCGAAAAGGCAAACAATTAGAAAAGTATAAAAACACACAGTAAGTCGCTCCGTTAAAGCCTTCCTATTGGAAGCGGGAGATCCCAATGATTAAAAAAATCGGTTCCCCTTGCGCAACAAGGAGAACCGGATGGATACGGACATCATTCTCTAAACATGACAATCATCGAATACAGGCTAATCGCAAGCCCAATACCACGTTCCCAATTCATCATGAGGATCGCCTGAGCGATGACCTTCTGGGTCTACGAAAGTATCGTCGAAAAGCGCAGATCCCCCGATGTGTTTCGCGTGACTGTCTGCGAAAATCATCGTTCCTCCAGTCGAATGCCATTTCCGATAAAAGTTCCATGGAGGTGGACAGTCATACCCGTATCGAGCACATGCATCCTGCGTAATCTCGTCGTCGAAAAATGTGAACATTTCGTCGCGCAAGATGCGCGTTTCCGCGGGAAATTGCACGGCTGATTCTAAAACCACTTTCGTGTAATCGAAAAGAACGTTGTTTTGAGAGGATTCATTCTCTACAACCGTGTACATACATTTCGTGAAGCGGTAACTGCTCCCGTATGCATCCCAGTAACTCGTGGAAGTGGGAACATCCTTGTCCGTATATGGTCCACCGGTATCTAACGGACATTTAAAAACAGGATTCAAACCCGCATAGGTCTGCCCCGTTGCCGCATCTACTTTTGAGCTTCCTGACGTATACGGTGTGAGCAAAACTTCCACACCTTTATGTCCAGGCTTTCCTGCGGGGGGCTGACTGTTATATGCGTAAAAAATGGGAAACGTCCCATCGTAATCTTCTAAATACATTGCGACTGCTTTTCCGATTTGATTCCCATTCGATAGACATGCAGTTCTATGCGCGGCTTCCTTTGCGCGCTGAAACACGGGGAAAAGAATCGCGGCGAGAATAGCGATGATGGCGATGACGACTAAAAGTTCGATGAGTGTAAACGCCTTATGTTTCATAAGCAACCTCCATTTTCATGACTGTTAAGCCGAAAGCCGTTCCCATGCGGAACGGCTTTCGAAAAATCTTCCCAGCCATCCGCTTTCCTACGCCGGCACTATCCGGATCAGGTTCGAAGGGTCTCCCGAATGTCGGGACTCTCAGCCTTTTCAGGCTCCCCTAGCGGTAACGGCACTTTTCGGCGTTTAGTTAATACTACTCCTTTTATCGAAATTCTGTAGCAATTTTAAATTGCTAATCTCTGGTGGGCCCGGCTGGATTCGAACCAGCGACCAAGCGGTTATGAGCCGCCCGCTCTGCCACTGAGCTACGGGCCCCCTCGATAAATTAACCATATTCGAGGATACCGAGTTTAATAAATTCGAAAAAAGCCCGCAGGTAACCTGCACATTGTTGTTACGTCCTAAAGAAAGAATGTTATCCGAAGCGTCTCGTAGTTCTAGTCCCATCGAGGATGCCGATGCTATTCTCGTCCGTCGCTTCATCGCGGGGGATTCTCGAGCATTCGATGAAATCTACGACCGCTACAAAGAAAAAGTTTACGTAATTGCAAAAGGAATACTGCTCAATCCGGAAGATGCTTCCGATGCCGTTCAAGAAACCTTTACGCTGATTTACAACAATCTGCCCAAATTCGGGCAGCGTAGTCGACTGAGCACGTGGATTTTCCGAATCGCAGTCAATACCGCAATTCAAATAAGCCGCAGGCTGAAATACCGCAGTCGAATCAGACCGTTGGAGGAGGCAGAGGAACTTACAAAAGAGGTCGAGGAAGAAAAGGACACCTCTAAGGTCTATCGAGCATTAGCAACGCTAAAACCCGACGATAGGGCTGTTCTAACGATGTTTTACTGGGAAAACATGTCTCTGGAAGATATCGGGGAAGCCCTGAAATGCGGTGCGAATGCGGCAAAGACGAGACTCTACCGAGCAAGAGAGCGTTTCAAGGAAAGATATGAGTTACTGGAAAAACAATCTAAGAGCGAGGAATGACCCCTCTACGGTGACTTTCCGACCCCTTCGAGCATCTGATTTTACAAATGGTTTGTGCGTGCGTTGTGAGGATGGATTAAATGAAACACGAACGAAGAATTCCTCCGGAATTAGACGAACTTCTATGGGTCGCGGCAGAAAGTGACAATCCTGAAACCCGAGAGGAATTTGCACGCAGGTATCCCGACCTCCGTGCAACCCTTGCCACACGTCGTGCCATGGTAGAAGCCCTTCGCAGATCAAAGCCCGAGGCTCTAAAAGAACTCAAACTCTCCTTCCAGCGCCCTGTTCAGAAACGACTTTTGCGGACATGGCGACTCATTGCGATTCCCGCCGCATTAGTCCTCCTTTTTGCTTTGGGATTTGCCGCCTACTTCGTTACTAATAACTTGCAATCACCGACGAAAGAACAAAATGAACGAATCTCACAACCCGACATCGGAACCGCGCCACAAGAAAGCGAACCAAAGAAGGGGCTTGAGCCAATTTTGGTGCCTCCTGGGGAGACTTCGAATGCTCCGAAGATGGAATACGAACAGTTACAACCTTCCCTTCCCTCTCCACAACAGCCTTCTCAAACAAAAACAGTCTTGGTCGTATTGCCGAAAGGAGAAACCACGCTGCTCGATCTTTTGACGGATATCTCGAATCAAAGCCATAAACGCTTCGAACTCTTGCCTGGAGTTCAAAACGTGCGCATAAAAGTGCGTCCGGTTTTAGGCGATGGTCAACCTATACCATTGGACGAAGTTTTGGCGATGATCGAGCGTGCTGCACCTGTACGAATTATCGATAATGGTGAGGAGGGTTACTTAGTTTTTCCCGAAGACATGGTAAATTCCGATGGATAAAACGAGCAAGAACGGAACTTGCGATAAGTTACGTCCTGTAACACAAGATATTCGGAAATTCCTATGCGCAAACAAGTGAATAAATTCCATTCGGCTTTCACTCTAATCGAACTTCTCGTCGTCATTGCCATTATCGCGATTCTTGCTGCGATACTTTTTCCCGTTTTCCAACGGGCGAAGGAGTCTGCAAAACGAGCTGCATGTCTTACACAAGCCCAGCAACTCGGCATGGCGGTGAGCATGTACACAGATTCTCATGACGGAAATTATCCGATGGCTGCAAACTTCGGGCTCCCCCCTGAAGATCCCTTAAGAATTTGGACTATGCAAGTCTTCCCTTACGTGAATAACCGTCAAATTTTTATCTGTCCGAGTACAGATGGAAAGTTTGCTGCAGATTGGGCTACGCGCGGAGAGATGACTATCGGTTTCACGCAAGCGACTGCTTACGACGCGAATGGTTGCGATGAGGGCTCTTTCGACCCGGATGTATGCGAAGGCTTCACGACGGTTGCATCTATTATCAAACTCGAAGAGCCGAGCCGGGTCGCGCTTTTCGCTGATACTCCCGGTGGTCCGCTATCGTTAAAGTACCGAGGATATCTTTTTAGCCCTTACAATGGCCTCGATAACCCAAATTATCCCGAATTAGGATTACCTCTTATTTCTGATCGAGACTTGGTTTTAGAACTTCAGAACCTGCCTCCAGGAAAACTAAAGCCCATCTGGGCAAGGCATCAAAGAACAGGCCGTGACGATGGTTTTACGAACGTGATTTTCGGAGATGGGCATGCGAAAGGCTACAGCGCACGCATGATCCTCGCTATGGAAAACGGCGCGAATATCATCTGGCGATTCCGTCTTTAGCCATCGAAGGTAAACTACTCTTCGTTACACGCGATTGGACACCTCGAGCGCACGATGAGTCCGCCCGGTAAACAATCGACACTCTTCCATCTTTTCTAAAGCAATGAAAGAAACAGAAAAAACCATAACGACGAAAAAACGTGTTTATCTTTTCCACGAAGGTTCAGCCGATATGCGCGATTTACTGGGGGGGAAAGGCGCAAATTTAGCAGAGATGGCTAATATTGGCCTTCCGGTTCCACCAGGATTCACCATCACGACAGAAGTTTGTCGCGAATACTACGCGAACAACAGAAGGCTTCCTGATGGATTAATGGACGAGGTGCGGCAATGCATTTCGGAAATAGAAAAACAAATCGGGAAAAAATTCGGCGATCCTTCGAGTCCTCTTTTAGTTTCCGTTCGTTCCGGCGCGAAATTCAGTATGCCGGGAATGATGGACACGATTCTCAATTTGGGTTTGAATGAAAAAACACTCGAAGGCTTCATACGCGCAACAAACAACCCGCGTTCCGGATGGGATGCATACCGCCGCTTGCTCGTCATGTTCGGAGATGTCGTTTTAGGAATCCCAAAACAACACACCGAGAGCATCCTCGCAGAATACAAGGCGAAAAAACAAATAAAATTGGACACGGAACTCACTGTCGAAGATTTACAATACATTTGCAACGAATATCTAAAACTCATCAAAAACGAAACCGGGCAAGAATTTCCACAAGACCCATGGAAACAATTGGAAATGGCAATCGAAGCCGTGTTCCGCAGTTGGAATAACGAGCGGGCAATCGTTTACCGAAGACAAGAAAAAATTCCGGACGACCTCGGAACGGCGTGCACTGTGCAGGCGATGGTTTTCGGGAATATGGGAGAGGATTCAGGAACAGGCGTCGCTTTCACGAGAGACCCTTCGACGGGTGAAAAAATCATTTATGGGGATTATTTGAGCAATGCGCAAGGGGAAGATGTCGTCGCTGGAATTCGTACCCCTATGCCGATTAGCGAATTAGAAAAGAAGCATCCAGAACTTTACAGACAATTCGAAGAAATCGCCGATAAGTTGGAACGACATTATCGCGATATGATGGACATCGAGTTTACGGTCGAGAGAGGCAAACTTTACATCTTGCAATGTCGCGTAGGAAAAAGAACGGGAACCGCAGCAGTAAAAGTCGCTGTGGACATGGTGAAGGAGTCTTTAATTTCTAAAGAGGATGCTATTGCGAGAATTAGCGCTTCACATTTAGACCAACTTCTTCATCCTCGAATAGACCAATCCTATCTTGCAGAGAACGGAATCAAACCTATCGCTAAAGGAATTCCTGCATCTCCGGGCGCTGCAACGGGAAAAGCAGTTTTCGATGCGGACCGCGCTGCGGAACTCGGCCATGAAGGACAGAAAGTGATTTTGGTGCGGAGCGAAACGAATCCCGACGATGTGCACGGAATGCTCGCATCGCA
Source organism: Fimbriimonadales bacterium (assembly GCA_035559795.1). Taxonomy (NCBI): domain Bacteria; kingdom Bacillati; phylum Armatimonadota; class Fimbriimonadia; order Fimbriimonadales; species Fimbriimonadales bacterium. The sequence goes on from DATMAR010000012.1 coordinate 174,423, forward strand.
AGCCATCGTTACCTCACGGGGGGGAAAAACTTCTCATGCCGCGGTCGTTGCAAGAGGATTCGGAATTCCCTGTATCGTTGGATGTGAAGGGATAGACGTAGACGAAGTGAGTCGTACATTTACCGCGAATGGAATCGTAGTGCGAGAAGGTGCATGGATTACCGTAGACGGAACAATGGGAGAACTCTATAACGAAAAACTTCCATTAATCGAACCGGAAGTGAGTGGCGATTTCGCAGAGTTTATGTCCTGGTGTGACGAATTTCGAAGATTAGGAGTGCGCGCGAATGCAGACAACCCTCGAGACGCACGAACGGCGCTTCGATTCGGTGCGGAAGGCATCGGTCTTTGCCGCACGGAACATATGTTCTTCGGAAGAGACCGACTGCCCATCATGCAGCAAATGATCCTTGCGGAAACCGAAGAAGAACGAGAACTCGCCCTCGATAAATTGCTCACGATGCAGCAGCGCGACTTCGAAGGAATCTTCGAAGTCATGGATGGGAAGCCTGTTACGATTCGTCTCTTAGACCCCCCCCTCCATGAATTTCTTCCCTCCTACGATGAACTCTTGAAGCAAGTCGTAGAGTTGCGTCTCGCCCTTAATACTTTAGGTGGAGAAGCAATAAAACAAGTCCTCGAAGACAAACAAAAACTGCTTAACATCGTGGAAACGATGCGAGAAGCGAACCCGATGCTCGGTTTGCGTGGGGTGAGACTCTCGATTCTTTATCCGAGCATCGTCGCAATGCAGACTCGAGCGATTCTCAATGCCGCAATAAAAGTCAAAAAAAGAGGAATTCACGCAGAACCGGAAATCATGATTCCTCTCGTCGGTCATGTTAACGAATTGAAATTCGTTCGAGAAAAATTAGAGCAAGTGGCAACAGAAGTCGTGCAAGAAGCGGAACAATCTATTCCCTACAAATTCGGAACGATGATAGAAATTCCCAGGGCATGTCTCACTGCAGACGAAATCGCCCAATATGCTGAATTTTTCAGTTTCGGAACGAACGACTTGACGCAAACGACTTTCGGTTTCAGCAGAGACGATGCCGAAGGAAAATTCCTCGGAAAATACATCGAATTGAAAATCTTGAATGATAATCCATTCGAAACCTTGGATAAAGCTGGCGTAGGCGCTCTTATGAAATTGTGTGTGGAAGATGCGAAGAAAACGAATCCGGTCATTAAATTAGGGATATGCGGAGAGCATGGAGGAGACCCTGCTTCGATTGCGTTTTGTCACGAGTTAGGTCTCGATTACGTGAGTTGTTCACCTTTCCGAGTGCCGATTGCTCGTCTCGCTGCTGCTCAGGCTGCTATAAAAGCAAGTGAACGAGTTATAGAAGACAAGTAATTTCTTAGGCACAAAAAAATCATTTCTTATAGGAGCGCTGTTAGGCGCGATTTAATTGGAAAATTTTCGATAAGGAATTGGGACACCGTCATATATAGACTCCTCGAGGCGTAGATAGAATCTGCATCGAATAATTCTCTAAGAGGTGATGAATGTTACACTATGCGCTCGTTTTTCTTGTCGTTGCGCTTGTCGCCGCCTTTTTGGGTTTCTGGGGTCTCGCAGGGTTGGCTGCAGAAATCGCAAAAATATTGTTTTTCGTTTTCTTGATCTTCGCCGTTCTTTCGTTCATCTTCGGTCGAAGACTACCCGCGTGATCAAAGGCTATAACGCGGCAATCGCATTACGAGCGACTGCACACCTTCGGCGAATGTAGGGTGGACGAATTCTGATTCAACGATTGCACGCATCGAAACATGCGCATACATAAGCGGAACGAAAATATGAATGAGTTCACCCGCTTCAGCGCCGACAATCGCCGCACCTAATAATTCCTCCGATTCAGGTTGAATAAGCACTTTCATCATGCCTTCGGGCTCGTCGATTTCGATTGCGCGAGCCACATTTTCGAATGGCATCGTTGCAATCTCGTATTGAATTCCCTCTTTATCTAATTCTTTTTGCGTTTTGCCTACTCGCGCCACTTGTGGGTCAGTGAACACCGTAAAGGGTATTACGCGGTCTGACCTGCCTCGATTTCCTTTATTCATAAGCAAATCGAAAAGCAGCCTGTGGTCATCCCAAGAGGAATGTGTGAACTGAGGAAAAGGTCCTAAAACATCACCGACTGCATAGACCCCATCCGCACTAGTCCGATAAAAGTTATCGGCTACGATATATCCTCGTTCGTCCAATTCGATTCCTGCTGCTTCGCAATTCAATTTATCCGTATTCGGAGTTCTACCAGCCGCGCAAAGCAAATGAGAACCTTCGAGGCGAATTCCATCCTCTAGCTCCATGTGAATATTTCCGTTCTTTTGAGCAACTCCACTGATTTTTTTCCCAAGGTTCAATTCGATTCCTTCGTTTCGAAAAACTTGTTCTACCGTCTCCGATATGTCGGAATCTTCTGTCGCTAAAAGATGGTTCGCCATTTCGATAATCGTGACCTCCGAACCGAAACGGCGAAACATCTGCGCGAATTCACACCCGATATAACCCCCACCGATAATCAAAAGTCGTGAAGGCAGTTCCTCGAGTTGCATAATCGTGTCGTTATAATGCCATGGAACTGACTCTATTCCTCGTATCGGTGGAATCGTAGGACGCGTTCCTGTGTTGATTATTACGATATCTGCTTTATAGCGATTTTCAATCACTTCGATTTCTTTCGGTCCTACGAAACGCGCCTCTCCTTTTATCAAACTCAGATTCTCTCCTGCATCTTCGATTTTCTCACGCACACTTTCTCGCCATTGACGAACGATTTCGTTTTTTCTTTTCACAACGTACGGAAAATCTATATGTAAATTCGACACACGAACACCGAGCCTCGATGCATTGCGAACGACATCCATTGCTTTTGCGCTTGCAATCATTGTTTTCGTAGGTGTGCATCCAGTGTTAACGCATGTACCACCGAGATAACCCGATTCCGCTATTGCAACCTTTTTCCCCACCTTCACTAAGCGAGTCGCCAATGGTACTCCCGCTTGTCCTGTGCCTATGATAAAAACATCGTATTTCATTCTTATTTCTACTTCTCGAACGGCGTTCGATGAGCGTTTTCGTAACTATATCTTAATATGCGAAACAGCGATTGTGGATTAGGCGTATATAGGAAGAAAAACCCATATAGTGAGGTGTCAGGAATGCGTGGGATGGTCACAGAACCCAAGAATAAATCTCCCGTCGGATGGATGATAGCTGCTTTCGCAGTTCTCATTGTAGTTATTGCGGCTGTCGTTTGGGCTTATCAAAAACAGCAGCCCGAACCGTCAAAGGTCTCCCGGCAAGACATCACTGCGTATGAAAGTCTTGCAGGCGAAGCGATAGCCCCCCCAACCGATTATGCAATCGTCATGGCTCCTTATAGAGCACCCGTCGTAAAAGTTTATACGACTTTAGGCGATGTCGTTTCTAAAGGAGATGTGTTGGTCGAACTCGAATACGCAAGTGCTCAAGCGTACTACGAACAAGCGCGTCAAGCAGTTCAGAGTGCAGAAAACGCCGTCTCTCAATCGCAACGTCAGCGCTCTGTGCAAATTGCAGAAGCGAACAAACGCGTTTCCGATGCACGCGCAGCAGAAGAGGCGGCAAGGTCTTCGAACGACCCGAACTTGCCACTATACACCGAAGCCAGAATACAAGCCGAACAAGACTTGGCATGGATACTTTCCGATGCATCCTATCTCGCACCTTATCAGCGACAATTGGAATCGGCAAGGCAATCATTGCTCGACGCGCAATCCGGACGCAAAATCGCGATGATTCGTTCACCGATTAGCGGAACGGTACTCGAAATTAATGCTCGCCCGGGCAAAATGGTCGGCGAGGACGAAGACAAGCCTGTTGCAGTCATCGTAAACCTCGAAGCGTTGCAAGTGCATGCAAAGATGAGTGCAAAACAGTTGAGCACCATTAAAGTCGACTTCCCTGCCAAGCTAACATTCGAAAAAGACATTCCAGATAAGGAATTCGATGGAAAAATGATTCGCATCACTACGGATATCGAAAAGAAAATAGGAGGATTAATCGAAGAACGCGAATACATCGCCATCGTCGCTTTCAAAAACGACCTCGGTCTCGTAAAACCGGAAATGGATGCGAAAGTTTTAGTCAAAGTAGGCGAAGTTAAAAACGTTTTAGCAGTACCAGTTGATGCTGTGGATAAAGACGAACAAGGAAGACCTATCGTGAAAGTTCTGAAAGACGGTCAATGGATTTCCACAGTCGTGGAAACAGGTCTAAGCGATGGTGAATACATCGAAATAAAATCCGGCTTGGATGAAGGTCAGACGATACAAGTTACGCCCTCACTCTTATAAACACAGCACGCTTTTCAATCGCACACAGCCAACAAACACCGCAAGGAGGTGTATTTAATGAGCAGTGAAAATGAACAAACTACGAATATCTTTGCGATTTCGATGCTGGTAATCGTCGTTGTCGTAATCCTCGCATTCGTAGTCGGATATTTTGCATGGTATGCACCTGCCCGTGAGAAGGAAATAATCATTACCCCGAGTCAACCAGGACCGCCTGGCCCGCCCGGTACTCCCGGAGCACCTGGTGCACCTGGTCCTCCCGGACCTCCCGGACAGTCGGGTGAAGCAGGCGTAAAAGATAAAGGTTCTTATGGTGGTGGAGGACAGTAATTTCGAACAGGAGCGCCGACGTTTTTACGAGAATTTCTCGAGACGAAGGCGCTCCAAAAATTATCCCTCCCTCGTTCGAGCCTAAGACATTTATCAATGAATTATTTACCTCGCTTCTACGAGTTTCGCAGCATACTCCGCCGCTTCCCGAACGGAGCGGGCAGGAGTAATTTTAGCGCCGGATAATATCGCACGTGCTTCTTCCGCATTCGTTCCTTCGATCCGTGCGACAATCGGAATCTCTACCCCCAGTTCTTTAATCGCTTGAACAACCCCTTTTGCGACTTCGTCGCCTCGAGTAATCCCTCCGAAGATATTGATGAGCAATACTTTCACGCCTTTGTCCATCAGCACTAACTCTACGCAATCTCTCACGCGCTCTGCTTGCGCCCCCCCTCCCACATCCAAAAAGTTCGCCGCTTTCTTGCCCGTTTTGGCGATTTCATCCAAAGTAAGCATAACGAGACCGGCTCCGTTTCCTATCACTCCGATTTCTCCGTCTAATTTCACATAGGCGATGCCCCGTCGAACCGCTTCTGCTTCTATCGGATCTTCTGCGCTTTCCTCGCTTCGCGAAAACTCCGGATGACGAAACAATGCGCTGTCGTCAATCGTTACTTTTGCGTCCACCGCAACTACTTTCCCATCCTGAGTCAAAGCGCATGGGTTGATCTCGATAAGCGTGCAATCTTTTTCGCGATACATTTTGTATATGTTTTCAGCCAAAGAAACAAGTTGCGAATGAGCCTTAATATTGATTCCTGCTTTTTTCAATGCATGACGAATCTCGTAATTCCACAATCCCCATTTTGGATCGATGGGAACTTTCATGATGGCTTCCGGCTCTTTTACAGCGATGTCCTCGATGTCCATCCCCCCCCTCGCACTCAACACTAAAACGTCTTTTTGTTCGGTACGGTCGAGTAATAATGCGATATAATACTCCTCTGCAATTTCTACTTTTTCCGAAATCAGGACCTTTTCTACGATCATCCCGATGGGATTCTGTGGAGATACCAATCGCTTTCCAATGAGACCTGCTGTGAATTCGGAAGCCTTACGAGCGTCTTCGAAAAGCCCGATTCCACCAGCCTTTCCCCTTCCCCCCATCAAAACCTGAGCTTTGACGACTACCTTACCGCCGAAAGCTTCTGCGATTCTAAAAGCCTCCTCAGGGTCACTCGTCACCTCTCCCTTCGGTACGGGAACTGAATAGGACGCTAAAAGGGCGCGCGATTGGTACTCGTGGAGTTTCATGGAGATAAGGAGAATACCATCCTTCTCTTGTAGGAGCGCCGTGAGACGCAACCCCTTTGTAGGAGCGAGGCGCGATAAGGCAGTAATTTGGGATTTCATAACCTGCGTGCCACAATAACCTTTAGGTATGGGTAACACGTTCGGAACGGTTTTCCGCGTTACGACCTTCGGCGAATCTCATGGAGGTGCGGTTGGCTGCGTCGTGGATGGATGTCCACCGTTGCTCGATCTCTCCGAAGAAGACATTCAGCCGGACTTAGACAGGCGTCGCCCAGGGCAAAGCCGCATCGTCTCACAAAGAAAAGAAACCGACACGGTACGCATCCTCAGCGGTGTTTTTCAAGGGAAAACCATAGGAACTCCTATCTGCCTCCTCGTTCCGAACGAAGACGCACGACCTGACGACTATCGCGAAGTGGAAAAGGCGTATCGTCCGAGCCATGCCGATTTCACCTACGAAGCGAAATACGGCATTCGGAATTGGCAAGGTGGGGGACGCTCGAGCGCGAGAGAAACCGTCGGAAGAGTTGCGGCAGGAGCGATAGCGAAGAAAATTCTTCGCACGCGATACGGGGTCGAAATCGTTGCATGGGTTTCGAAGGTGGGGCGAATCGTTGCGGATTGCGATGTGGAAAAGGTTACGTTGGAGCAAGTCGAATCGAACCCAGTTCGTTGCCCGGATGCGATGGTAGCGGAGCGGATGATTGCAGAAATCGAAAGCGTTCGGAAGCAAGGAAATTCTTTAGGCGGTGTCGTAACCTGCGCGATACGCGGATGCCCCCCCGGATGGGGTGATCCGGTTTTCGATAAAATCGAAGCGGATTTGGCAAAAGGCATGATGAGCCTTCCCGCCTCGAAAGGCTTCGAGATTGGCTCGGGATTCGGTGGCACGGATTTGACAGGGCTCGAGCACAACGACGAATTCTATGTAGATGAAAAAGGGCGTGTTCGGACGCGAACGAACTTCAGTGGAGGAGTGCAGGGGGGGATTACGAATGGAGAAACGATCTATTTTCGAGTCGCCTTCAAACCGACTTCTACTGTAATGCGGGACCAGCAAACTGTAAGCGCTCGAGGCGAAGAAATCCTTCTAAAAGGTCGTGGTCGTCATGACCCTTGCGTTTTACCGAGAGCCGTCCCTATGGTGGAAGCCATGGCTGCACTCGTCATGGTTGACCATGCGCTCATACAGGAAATGATTCGAACGAAGCACAGTGGAGCATAAAATAAGTTTTTTTAAACTGCGACTACACAATCGACTTTATTCGAAAATGCTGACAGTTCATCAGATACGTGCAGAGGGGGAGATTAAATCACTTCTCTTTACTTTTCCGATGAATGGCAAAATGAAACCCGTTTGGGCAGCATAGTTTGCCCACTCATCACCGAACTTTCTAAGTAGTGCCTTATCCTCTAATTGTGCCCGATAGATTACGCTGGGCAGAAATAAGACAAAGACTCCGATTAATCCGGCCCAACTTCTAAGTGCGACCGTCGCTCCTATAAGGGCAATCGTCATTCCAAGATAGACTGGATGGCGTACGAACCGATATGGTCCTTGTCGAACCAATATTTTTAAACGTGGCTCTACCTCTCCCATTATTGCGCTCTTGATATAGACAGATGCCCATATCGCTAATCCCATCCCCAATCCAATGAGAAGCAGACCTAAAAGTTTGGCCAAATCTTTGGGCAACGGCATACGAAACTCGACCAAAAAGCTAAGTGCAAGAACGACAACACCAGCAACCCCGTTGAGAATAGCAGGCAGATGTTCATGAACCGTTCTATTCATTGAATAATCCTTCTGCTTGAATGAATTGATGTCTAGACCGTGTATGCTACCACTCAATCATAAATTCTACATAAGTTAGATATTATAAAGTCAAAGCCCAGCGGCTCGTCTCATTACATCTCGAGGAGCAGGTGTGTTCATCCACCATTCCCATGCCAACGCGGCATGTTCGACTAACATCTCTCTTCCGTCTATAACTCGGAAACCTCTGTCATACGCAGAACGCAGAAATTCCGTACGAACGTTGCGGTGCACCAAATCATAAGCGATTACGTTGCGCATGCAGTTTTGCCACAACACTGGTGGTTGTTCTCCGATCTTTCTCCCTAACGAAGTGGCGTTCACGATAAGCGAACAACCTGTAGGGTCGGGTTCTGGAAGGATTTCGACCACTTTTCGCGACGAAAATTCAGGCTGGGTTCGCAAAAAGGCGCGCAAAGCATTCACGACTGCTCTTGCTTTTAAAGCGCTTCGATTCCATATCCTCACTCGCCAACCTTTCGATACGAGCGCCATCGCAACCACACGCCCCCCCTGCCCTGCACCGACCACTAATGCCGTTCCAGGTGCAACGTCCTGTATGGGGGCGAGAAATGCGGGGATTTCTAAATTCATTCCGTATATGTGTTCTTCTTCGAAAGTCAATGCGGTAGCAATACCCAAGGAATGTTTCACTTGATAAAACTGTTCTGCTAATCTCGCTGCGGAGGATTTATTCGGATTTCCTACTAACGCCCCTTTGAAGCCGCATTTCGCAAGATGTCGAACACAATTTTCGAACTCTTCTTCATCTACACGCAAAGAAACGAACTTAGCGCTTGTTCCAGTTTTTTCGAAAAGTGCTCTAAAGATTTTATCGTTGAGGGAGTCCTCCATGGGGTCGGCTAACTCAGCGAATCGAAGGATTGGCTCTTTCGTCGGCTCGATTTCTTCCCACTTCGTCACAAAAGACTATCTTTTTTCTTGTGTGACAGGGTCGGGCTCGACTACAAGACGCTGAGTTTGCGATTCCGAGCCGATTGTCAATCGAACCGCATATTCGCCTGGCTCTGCAAGGGTTCTCCTTCTGCCTTCCCCACCCGTCACCATATTCCAATGCACGACATGAAGACCTTTTGTAGTGGGGGGGGTCGGAATCGTTCCGATGACTTCGCCGGTAATCGAAAGTACTTCCACTTTCAGGTCTTTGACATCATCCTTCAAGTAATAAAAGATTCGAGCGCCGCTCGGAGGGTTCTCGCCATAATAGCCATCCCTACCGTCTCCGTAACCTGCGCCTGACCAGGGGACCCATCGCCGAGTCGTTACAGGTTCGAAAAGCACAAAGTTCTTCGAACTATTTTCTTTAGTGAGCATTTGCAAGCCTTCCACAGGTGCGATGAAAATCCCTCTTCCGTGTGTTCCCATTACGATTTCTCGTTCGCGAGGATGAATCACGATATCATGGATGGCAACGGTCGGCAATCCAGATTTCCAACGCGTCCACGAACCCCCCCTGTCGAAACTTACGAATAACGCGAACTCCGTCCCCACGTAAAGGAGGTCCTCGTTTACCGGGTCTTCACGAACGACGTACACCGAACCATTTTCAGGAAGGTTCGAGGAAATGTTTTTCCATGTTTTGCCGAAATCTTCCGTTACGAAAACGTAGGGTTTGAAATCGCCTCGACGATGGTTATCGAAAGTGACATAGCAACGCTCCAATTTGAACCGACTCGGCTCTACGCGACTGCACCATGAATTGGGCGGTACATCGGGGATACTATCCGAAACTTTCGTCCATTCGTACCCATCGTTTTGGGTGACATGCACCAAACCATCATCCGTTCCGACCCAAACGACGCCTGGCTTGAGTCGAGATTCTGCGATGGTCACAATTGTACAGTGAGTTTCTGCTCCTGTTCTCTCTTGCGTAAGCCCCCCCATAGGTTTCAGTTTTTCTGGGTCGTTCGTCGTCAAGTCTGGGCTTGCTACGCGCCAATTATCGCCTCTATCTATGCTTTTAAAAAGCTTGTTTCCACCAAACCAAACGATTCTGGGATTGTGAGGGCTCAAGTGAATCGGTGAATTCCAGTTGAAGCGGTATTGCTCGCCTTCGGGAGCGCGTGGACGTATGGAACGAGTTTCGCCCGTTCGTCTATTTCGTCTCGAGATTCCGCCGTTTTGACTTTCGCTGTATATCGTTTCGTTATCGAGCCAGTCCACTTGAACGTAAAAACCGTCCCCACCTCCTACGTTGAACCAATGATAATTTCCGATTCCTTCACGTTCGCGTGACACGGAAGGACCACCCCAACTTCCATTATCTTGAAGCCCTCCGTATACATGATAAGGAACTGCCATATCTACGGTAATGGCATAAAACTGCGCCGCGACGATTTGCGACATATGTTTCCATGTTTCGCCTTTGTCGTAAGTGACGAATACCCCCCCGTCGTTTCCTGCCCAAATATGCCGCGGGTCGGAAGGATTGATCCAAATGGCGTGCCAATCGGGATGGACACCTGCTCGTACCGCATTCCATGTCATCCCTCCATCTGTCGAGAGCATCAAATTCGTTGAACAAGAATATATTCTCTTATCATCTTCTGGGTCTACTAAGATTTCGTGATAGTAAAAGGGCCGCGTGCTGTGCAATCCCAGTCGTTTCCACGTTTTGCCAGCGTCATCGGTTCGGTAGAAGCCGTTCTGGTCTTCTTCGGGCTTCCCCCCTCTTTCTGCTTCGATTACGGCATACACGATTTTGGGATTTTTGGGAAAAATCGTCAAACCGATTTTGCCTGTCATTCCTTTCGGCAAACCATTAGTGAGTTTTTTCCAGGTCTTCCCTCCATCCGTGCTTTTGAATACCCCCCCATTTTTCCCTCCGCTATAGAACGTCCAGGGGAATCTCCTGCGTTCGTACATGCCAGCGTAAAGCACTTTAGGATTTTTAGGGTCAATGATGAGGTCGCTCGCGCCGGTGTTTTCGTCAACGTACAAAACTTTCGTCCATGTTTTTCCACCGTCTTCCGTCATAAATACGCCACGATGTTCGCTTGCAGACCATAAAGGACCGATTGCAGCAACCCAAACGATGTTCGGATCTTTCGGATGCGTGATGATTCTTGCAATTTGCTCTGTTTCTTTCAGCCCCATATTCGTCCAAGTCTTTCCACCATCCGTAGATTTGTAAACGCCATCGCCCCAACCTACACTATTGCGATTGGAGTTTTCCCCGGTGCCGACCCAAACGATGTTATTGTCAGCGAGAGAAACCGTAACGTCACCAATCGAACCGCTTCCACCATCATCGAATATCGGGCGCCAGGTAATCCCGTTGTTCGTCGTTTTCCAAACCCCCCCCGATGCGGTGGCGACGTATACCGTCCAGAGGTTTTTCGGGTCAACGTCTATATCAGCGATTCTGCCGCTCATAGATGCCGGACCTATAGAGCGGAAACGAATCTCTTTGAGAATCTCTTCTGCTGTCGGGTCTGCAAACGCAGGCAAGATGAAAATAACGATGAAAATAAAAAAGAAAAGTGCCGAAAAAAGTTTTGTTTTTTGCATGGTTTTTTTTGTCCAGAGTCCCTCGGGTACTCCTCTTTTTACCCTATCGGAAAGCATTACGCAAAAAACCTTGTTTATTGTTCCAAGCGCACGAGGATCGAGCGAACGCGCACAACCGTGCCCGGTAAAAGGTTCATCGGCTTTGTAACGAGCGTCATCAACCCGGACTCTGGGTAAATGTGGGTTACTGATTCCGCTCCCCCGACCCCGAACCAGGCAAGGTTAACCTCCCCTTGCGATGTACCGAGAACGGCAACTGAATTCGGTAATCCTTTCCTCGATGTAATTTCCACCTCATGCATCGGAAGCAGGGTTTGAAAAGGACCATATTCGATTCGTGCTTTCGAGAGACGCCTGAGGACATTTAGCCGAATGTCGAACTCTACTCCCTTCGATGCATGTTCCGGACGAATCCCGATTTCCCATTTCGCTTCGGAAGAATCCCCCTTCAAAACTACTCCCGACGGATTCACGGAGCGGACTTCCGCCCACAAAGGTATTGGAGGACGGTCATCGAAAGTAATTTGCCCGAAATGATGAAGCACGCCGAAACTGATCCTTCCGGAATCATCGCCTATGTGCGTAGGACCGAATGCATAGTCCGTTTCATGCGCGGTAACTCGTAAACCTCGGGTGGATACGCTAAACCACCTGCGCGTCCCAGAAACGCTCTGAGGAGTTATGCGCTCTGGCGGATGAGGCACATGCCGAAGAGTTCCCCCTCTTGTTCTTGTGACACCTCCACGATGCTCTACCTCGACTTCGAATGGTGCGAAGGCTCGCGTTTGCTTGTTGACAGCCCAATGCAAAACACCCCTCTCTCCGACATTTAGAGGCGGTAAGAGGATTTCCATTCGACTATCTTCCGATAGTTCGTGGTGCTCCGAAATAAACCTTGCCACAGCACCTTCCAAAATCTCCGAGCCATTGTTTAGGATTTCACAAAGAACGAGAAACGGCTCTCCTGGCTTGATGAACGCTGAAGTGGAACGCACGTTGAACAGTTTGACCCTCGGACCGACAGGAAGCAGCGAAACCGAGCCGATTCCCACGCGCTGACCTGGCTTCACGGTGAGTTGCAAACGTATGGGAGATTCACTAACGACCACCTCGTGATTCTCGTCTGGCTTGATCAGCGAATTTCTTCCGAGAATCGAAATGTCGCAATCCCCTCGAATTGTTCGTTCGATTTCTACGACATACGTTCCGCCCGGATTTACCTCGATTGGGTCGCTGCAGATTGCCGCGCTCGAACGTTCGCCCGCAAGCATTACGAAACGCTTCCTACCTGTGTTGACCAAAGTTACACCTGCAGGTGTCGAATCCCATCCTCTCAATCCCTTTTCGAAACGTGCGTTTGCAATAAGGTTCTCCATAATCTCGTCTGTGATATTGTAACAAGGATATTGTAACAGGAAACCTCTCGTGAGTTCGGAACTACCTACTTCGGCTGTATTGAAGAATCGTTACGAAATACTCGGTCTATTGGGCAGAGGAGGTTTTTCTTTCACATACAAGGCTTTCGATAATCTTACGCACAGTGAAGTGATTGTCAAAGAGTTAGCACCTCAGGGCTGCGCGAGAAACCAAGATGGGTCGCTTTCTTTCCCCTACGATGGTGATGAAGTTCTTATGATGATTCGAAGATTCCTCGATGAAGCGCGCCTATTGGCCCGTCTTCGCATTCCGGGGGTTGTCGCTATAAAAGACGCTTTCCAGGGAAACGGGACTGCATACATCGTCATGGAATTTCTTCCCAACGCAGAGCCGTTATCGGATGTACTGCGAAAACACGGAATTCTTCCGATTCAACAAGTGACGACGATTCTAAGAAACGCAGCAAAAGTCTTGCGTGATGTGCATTCAGCCGGTTTCTTGCATCGAGACATCAAACCTTCGAACATTCTCGTAGATGCGAACGATAATGTAACCCTCATTGATTTCGGAGCAGCGAGGGAATGGCATGCCGATGCAACCGTAAAGCACACGATACTTTTTACACCCGGTTATGCGCCTATAGAACAACTCGCAGAACGCGGCAGAAGAGGACCTGCTAGCGATTTATATTCACTCGCCGCTACGGGTTATGAGATGCTGGTCGGAAAAAAGCCCGCATCCGCTTTGGAGCGTCTCAACGGAGTGCCGTTGCCCCCCCCTCGCGCATTGCGAGAAGAAATTCCATACGCGCTGGAATTAGCAATTACGAAATCGCTCGAAGTGCATGCTTCGAAAAGACCTCAATCTGCAGAAGATTTTCTCGCATTGCTTTCTCCTCTTTTCCCGTCAGAAAGCATAGAACAGCCCCCCTCGCAGCACGCAGTCGTATCCATTTCCGAAGTGGATGTCATGGATGCGAAGTTAGTCGAACTCAAAAAATTGCGTATTCCTTTCAAGAGTTGTCCTTCCTGTGGGGGGGAATTAGAAGAAGTAAAACCCATCAAGCCCAACGTATGCCCTGTGTGCCACGTTGGCAGAATCGTTTTCCGTGATTTGGACTCATCTCGTTGTGCCGTTTGCCGAACCGGCATCCTGCATATGGTGAAAAACGCTCCCCAACTGTCGTATTGCCCTCTTTGCAAATTCGGTCACCTGCAAAAAATTTCTTTAATTTCTAAGCGATCGAACTGCGATAATTGTAATGCTCATTTCGAAAGGCGGGGCAAGAACAATCTTGCACTTTTAAAGTTCGGATTAGTGCCCAGTGAGCTGATACAAGAAGGTGCGGAGATAGAGGAGAGTAAATGGCGTTCGATAAGCGGACGCTCCGAAAGATGCTTAGAATGCGAATCTTGTCATTCACAATGGGATATCCGAGAAGACGGACGCCTTCTTTTAGTGTATGCAAAGGAAGACGTTCACCGAGTAATGGAAAAATACCGTTTGCTGACTCCTGAAGAATGGGCACGAGTCGCTTTGGGTTTACCGACGGATGCTGGAAATAGCATATGCAAAACTTGCGGCGCAGAATTTTATCGTGACGAAGATTCTTTGACGTTGTTGAACGTCGAAAACGACCCGAACGAATTTTTCGAAAAACACGGGGGGCGACGTATCCCATTGGAAGAAGTTCCATGGATTGCGGTCGGAAAAAACAGCGGTATGCCAGGATTGCTTTGCAAAGAATGCGGTTTGGAATTCGATTTCGATGGGGATTATCTACGTCTCAAAGATACGAACGATGCATCACTGCGTTTTCACATCAATAAAGCACTTCCGCTGGAAGATTGGCACCGCATTGCGCGAAATTTGCCCACTACAGACGAAGAAAATGCTTTTTTAGAAGAATTCGAGCACGCAATTCGACGAGAAATATGGAATGGTGATGTTCTCTGGGATGACAAAGATAAAACTCTACGATGGACGAGCAAAGCGATGCTTTTGGAAGAAACAGAAGATGGCTTTAAAGTCCAATCGAAAGGGAAAATTACTGTGCGCAATGGAAGGTTGCGTTACCGTTATGGTTTCAAAAGTTGGCAAATCCCGGTGGATTCGATTCTTTTCGCAGAAAATGAAGAGAATTTGCTGAAGTTGCGCGTCGCAGGTAAGCCGCAAACATTGGTTTTCGAAATCGAACCTGTGGAATTATCCGTTGACCTTCGTTCGGGGACGCGAACCCTTACGCTCGGCTCTTTCGACTTGAAAGAAATTCTAACCCGCAGTATCGCTGCGGGAGTAGAGAATGTGTAAGTTCTCGAAGAAATAGCGTTCCCAAACAGAGTTTGGGAGCGAGAAAATGATTGAATTTTGTAGGAGCGCCGTAAGGCGCGATAAAATTCTTGCATTCAGCAAATACGAAGGCTTTAGCCTGCACTCATTCCCTTCCCTTGCCGAGTCAATACATCCGCGAAGGGGGGGATCTCCGTAAACGATAATCCGAAATAACGCCGAATTTCGTTCACGATTCGTTTTGCGCTAAGACCGTCACCGTAAGGATTTCTCGTCTGAGCCATCCTGCGATAATCCTCTCCGGAGGAAAGCAATCGAGACGCTTCTTCGAGGATAGTTTTTTCCGAAGTCCCCACCAAAATCGCCGCTCCCGCTTCGATACCCTCAGGCCGTTCCGTCTCCTCTCGCAAAACCAAAACCGGCTTTCCCAAGGAAGGCGCTTCTTCTTGCACCCCCCCCGAATCACTCAAAATCAAATATGCATTTTTCATTAATTGCACGAACCCCGGATAATCCGGTGGCTCGATGAGGAACACTCGTTCGCAATCGGAAAAACACTCACGCAGAACCTCTCGCACCGTTTGATTCGGGTGCATAGGAACAACCGCATAGCAGTCCTGAAAACGTTTCAAAACCTCCACGATCGCACGGCATATTCTTCTCTGCGGCTCACCCCAGTTCTCTCTGCGATGGGTCGTTACCAATAACATTCTCCCTTCAGTGAAAGGCTTCCATTCCGTCAATTTGTTAGCAACTGCGAGAACAGCATCTATAGAAGTATTTCCCGTAATAAAAACGCGCGATTCCGGAACACCTTCTCGAAGCAGATTCTCTGCCGCTTTTCGAGTCGGGGCGAAATGTAACTCCGTTATCAGCGACGTCGTTCGGCGATTGAATTCTTCTGGAAATGGGCTGTGAATCGTCGGAGTGCGCAGTCCTGCCTCTACGTGGGCAAAAGGAATCGTGTGATAAAAGGCTTGGATTGCAGCGCATAAAGTCGTTGTCGTATCTCCCTGCGCGATGACCAAATCAGGTTTATAATCGAAAATCGCGCTTTCCATAGCGTTCAATGCAGAGACGGTAATGTAATTTAATGTCTGCTTCTCCTGCATGAGCGCATAATCTCTATCAGGTTCTAAACCGAAAAAATCCAATGCTTGCCGAAGAATTTCGCGATGTTGCCCCGAAGCGACGAAGCGCACATTCCAATCGTCGTATTCCCGCATCGAAAGGACGACCGGAGCCATTTTGATTGCATCCGGACGTGTCCCGCATACGGCTAAAATAGTCGGCTTTGCCATGAAATTTGCTTTTCAGTCTACCGTCCTTTCTAAAACGTTCACAAAATGGGTAAATCATTGAAATGAAAGGGCTTATCCTCGCCGGTGGGAAGGGTACGCGCCTCCGCCCGATTACTCACAGCATCGCCAAGCAATTAGTGCCGATTGCGAACAAACCGGTCATCGAATTCGGTATCGAATCCTTGTGTGAAGCCGGAATAAAAGAGATTGGCATTATCGTCGGTGATTCCGCCTCAGAAATCGAAGAAGCGCTCGGCGACGGTTCGCGCTGGGGGGCGAAATTCACGTACATTCCACAATACGCACCATTGGGATTGGCGCATGCCGTAAAGACAGCGCAAGACTATCTCGATGGAGACAAATTCATCGTTTATTTAGGGGACAATCTCATCAAGGGTGGCGTTTCGGAATTCGTGCGCGAGTTCGAATCGTGCAATGCCGATGCTTCGATACTTCTTTCGCGCGTTCCCAACCCTTCGGAATTCGGCGTTGCGTATTTGGAAAACGGCAAAGTCGTTCGTTTGGAAGAGAAACCGAAAAACCCCACTTCCGATTACGCTCTCGTAGGGGTGTATCTTTTTACGCCGTGCGTATTCGATGCGATAGACACTTTGAAACCATCTTTTCGTGGCGAATACGAAATAACGGATGCGATACAAACGCTCATAGACTGGGGAAAAGACGTTCGATATCATGTCGTTACGGGATGGTGGAAAGACACGGGGACAGTGGAAGCGATTCTGGAAGCGAACCGATTAATTTTGGAATCCATGCAAGGAAAGGTAGAGGGCGAGATTATAGATTCGAAGTTAGAAGGCACGGTCATCGTAGAAGGGGGGGCGAAAGTCGTTCGCAGTTCCATTCGCGGTCCTGCGATTATCGGCGAAAATGCAGTTCTGGAAGAATCTTTCATAGGACCCTACACGAGCATTGCGAAAGACACGCGCGTTTCTCATTCCGAAATCGAATACAGCATCGTCATGGAGGGGTGCTGTATCGAGAATATCCCTGTCCGTTTAGCAGGCTGCCTTATTGGTAGGGGGGTTCGCGTCGCGCGTTCGGATGGAAAACCGAAGTCACTCCAGTTAGTTTTAGGGGATGGCTCGAGTGTAATGTTGCCGTAATCGATAACCTCTCCTTCTTTACTCTTGTTAATTTTTCATATTTTTTCATCATTTCAGGCGATTTGTACAAAATTCGCTATACAATCTATTTAATCTTCCTGCCAGAAGCGCTGCCTATTCATCTTTGCAGTTGGCTCGCTGACAGCGACAAAGGGATGCTAAAAGGAGGATTTATAAAATGAAAAGTAGTTTATTTTCAAGGATTTGTGCTTTTCATGCGATTACCCTCGGGTCAATTGCGGCTTATGTACAGTTCACTCCTGCTTGCTCCTTCGCCCAGTCTTTTTTCAAAGGTCTCGGGGACCTTCCTGGAGGTGATTTCTATAGCAATGCATTCGGCGTTTCCGGAGACGGCTCTGTTGTAGTCGGCAGTGGCAAATCAGCGAATGGCACGGAAGCTTTCCGCTGGACAGAATCAACTGGAATGGTAGGCTTAGGAGACCTACCTGGTGGCGATTTCTCTAGTTATGCGCTGAGTGTATCTGAAGACGGATCTGTTGTAGTTGGCACTGGAAGCTCAGCGAATGGATCTGAAGCTTTCCGTTGGACATGGATGGGGGGCATGTCTGGCCTGGGAGGCCTCCCGGGTGGTTATTTTCTTAGCGAGGCATTCGATGTATCCGGAGATGGCTCTGCTGTAGTTGGCTACAGTGTTTCATCTAAAGGATTTGAATCTTTCCGGTGGACAGAAGCAACCGGAATGGTAGGCTTAGGAGACCTCCCCGGTGGTTCTTTGGATAGTCTTGCATACGGCGTGTCTGGAGACGGGTCTGTTGTAGTAGGCACTGGAAGTTCAGTAAATGGCACGGAAGCTTTCCGATGGACTGAAGCAACCGGAATGGTAGGCCTAGGAGACCTCCCCGGTGGTTCTTTTAATAGCGTTGCGTTGGGTATATCCGGAGATAGCTCCGTTGCAGTTGGCTTTGGTTCCTCTGCAAATGGCTATGAAGCTTTCCGCTGGACAGAATCAACTGGAATGGTAGGATTAGGAGACCTCCTCGGTGGTGACTTCTATAGTTATGCATTGAGTGTATCTGGAGACAGTTTTGTTGCGGTTGGCTATAGTAGTTCAGCGAATGGCTATGAAGCATTTATCTGGGATTCCCAGCACGGAATGCAAAAAGTTGCGGATTGGCTCACAGCAAATGGAGTTTCCATCCCCCCCGGTTGGGTATTGGAGTTTGCTACCGACGTTACCGTATATAAGGGCTACGCAATCGTAGTAGGTCATGGGTGGAATCCATCAGGTTACCATGAAGCCTGGATTGCGAAGGCTCCAATCGGCGGGGTTTTACTTGAACCTGAAGAGTTTCTTATCGTACGCGGCGAACTCGTACAGGGGGGGCTTGATGACCTACTCCTAAGCGACGATAATAAGTTGTTCATCAAACGCCCGCGCAGCAAAGGTGTCACAGGCGTGCAAATCATGCTTGATGTGAAGAGCCATTTCGAAGGGAGTTCGGTTACGCAATTAATGTTTATTCTAGAAAGCGCTTCTTCGGAAGGGGGGGCGAATCAGAAGATTCTCTTCAAAAACTATCAAACAGGCACCTTCGAGGAAGTAGATTCGAGAACCGCTACCTATACTGACTCGACTGCTCAGGTCACGATTTCCACGAATCCATCTCGCTTCGTTCATCCGCAAACGGGTGAAGTGCATGCGCGCATCGTGTGGACGAAAACAGGCTTCGTCCCTGCCAACTGGATGACCGCCACCGACTTCGTGCAGTGGCAAGTCTGGGGGCAGTGATTTTAAAAAATACACGCACTTTTCCTATGCCTCAACTGCTCCTGCAGTTGAGGCTATAAAACCGCTTGCTTCATATTCAAAGAACTATATTCGATGGCAAGATATAGACATTATCCCATGCCTCAACTGCTCCTGCAGTTGAGGCTACAAAACCGCTTGCTTCATATTCAAAGAACTATATTCGATGGCAAGATACAGACATTATAAAAACTTAGCCGAACCTGGACAAACGGTATTTTTCACAACTGCATTACTCAATTTCGTTCCCCTATTCGAAAATGTACGAATAGCACTTCGAATGCAGGACCTAATTGCAGAAATCCATCAACATTACAACGCTCCACTCTTCGCATACGTAATCATGCCAGAACATATCCACTTTATAACGCGATTGCCAAACAATCTGAATGCTTCTGAATTTATGAAACGCTTCAAATCGTATTCTGCAAAGAAGATTATCCCTCTTCTTGACGAAACAGAAACTTCGCGCTTCAATGCACAGCGTGGATTGAACCAACGGTTTTTTTGGCAACGGAGTTTTCGAAGTGTACCAATCGACTCGGAAAAAATCTTTTGGCAAAAACTTCGCTACATTCATGAGAATCCTGTGCGGCGAGGGCTTGTTTCTGAAGCACATTTATATCCGTACTCGAGCGCAAGGAGATACGAAGAAGGAAGCGTGGATGCAGATTTTGGACTTTTTCCCGTAGAGACATAAAGAAAGCGTAAAGCCTCAACAGCAGGAGCTGTTGAGGCATCAAAACTCTTTCCTTTAGGAAATCAAAAGTCAGATAAAAAGCCTAAAGCCTCAACAGCAGGAGCTGTTGAGGCATCAAAACTCTTTCCTTTAGGAAATTAAAAGTCAGATAAAAAGCCTAAAGCCTCAACAGCATGAGCTGTTGAGGCATTCAAAAACTCTCAAAAAGTCAGATAAAAAGCGTAAAGCCTCAACAGCGAGAGCTGTTGAGACATGAATATCACTTCGAATCGCGCCTTACGGCGCTCCTACTGTTTTCACTCATTCCCGAACTCTGTTTGGGAACGCATTTTTGCCTTTATAGCCATTTCCAAAGACCGAATTCCGTTCTCTTCCGTGATCTTTCGCCGATGACTCCGATCTTCCAACCATGCAAGTTGGTCGAGTAACATAGAACGCAGCAAATCTCCATAAATCGTCATTTTCACATTCTCATCCCCCCAAAAGTATTCGAATTTTTGATACACGTCCATCGCTTTATGCCTTCCGGAGCAAACGCGGTCCTTTCCATGATACAACTGCAGGACGTTTACGCGCCCCCCCGGAAAGATTTCGCAGACCGTCCGCATATCTTTCTCCCCTGCTATTGCATGCATTCGCAACCGAGTCGGCACCCATTCGAAGAGCGTTACATCTCCCCTCTCGAAAAGGAATCGCATTTCCTGCCTGTCCATTCTCTCCGGCTGATGAAATCCGTGATAAATATTTACAGTAATTCCGTCGCGGTAACGCGCTGTACACTGTACTTGTTCTTCGATTTTCGTCCCCGGACGCAATGTACTTTGTGCGCAAACAATATCCCCCCCACCTAACCAACCTTCGAACATATCGAAAAAATGCACTCCATGCTCGATAAAAATCCCGCCGCTTTTCTCCTTATCCCAAAACCAATGCTCACGCGGCAACCCTTCATCCGTTGCATAATTTTCGAAATACGCATGAAGCAGTTCTCCCAAAGGTTTTTCTTCGATGAGGCGCTTCATAGCGTCATAAAGCGGGTTATACCGCTGCATGAGATTGACTACGAGCAATAAATTTTTTTCTCTCGCCAAAGACGCCATTTCTTTCGCCTGCTCTAAGGTGAGCGCAATCGGTTTTTCGACGATGACATGTTTGCCAGCCTGCAATGCTTGCATCCCCTGCGGATAATGAAGAAAAGGTGGAGTTGCGATGTAAACCAAATTCACATCTTCTCGAGCGAGCATGGTCTCGACTTCTTCTATGGTTACTCCGTAACGCTCCGCGGCGCGATACGCAGCCTCACGATGCGTGCCTGCCATCCCCTTCAAGCGAACGCCCGGAACTTGCAGAAACTGCTGTACGGCAAACATCGCAAACCCACCGAAACCTATAACCCCAATACCAATTTCTTCTTCAGCCATGCTGTTTATTCTACTGATTAGCGTTGATATTCCGCAGGAAGAACTTCGAGGAAATCGCCAGAACCTTTAGATCGGAGAGTCTGGGGTATATTCGAAGCCATGATTAGCAAGTCTTTTCGTTCGTTCTTAGGCTTCGGGGTCGCTTTGTCCATTGCGTATTCTGCGTTTCTGTTCGGTTGTGGCGGACAGGAGCAAACGACAGAAGAGAAAACGGACACAACGGCTCCAAAAACCGATGAAACGAGTTCGACCGCACCTACAACGCAAACCGTTGCCTTCACGAATGCTAATGGGGACATCATTTGCCCCGTTTCAGGAGAAACCATCGCCACGAAAGACAAGGCTTCGACCTATACGGCTTCTTCTTACGTGGATTACGAAGGCAAACGCTATTATTTCTGTTGCGAAAGTTGTAAACCCACCTTCGAAAAAGATAGCGAGAAATACAAAAACGGACCCCCACCTGGCGCAAAACCCATGCACGGTGGTTAATAGTTTCTAAGCCTCTTTTTTTCTCGTTTCCAAACTCTGTTTGGGAACGCAGTTTACCGCCACTCGATTCGAAATCGCGCCTTATACATCGCGCCTTACGGCGCTCCTACAAGGAAACGCATGGATATAGCGACACTTTCTCGTTCCCAAACTCTGTTTGGGAACGCATTTTTCCACCGCAATCCTAGTCCCCTGGCATAAGCAAGGGGAACGAAAGGCACAAAAAATCAAAAGCCTCAATAGCAGGAGCTGTGAGGCATAACTCTCCCGTTCCAAACTATAAAATAGCCCTAACAGCGGAAAAGAAAATCTCAATTTGATTTTTGAAATAGCGCAGCAATCCACCCTTCTCGTTCTCTTTTGTCAACCAATCGCATGTTCTCAGCCGTTATCGCCTGCTCGACCTTTCCCCACGAATCCGCGATAACTCCGGAAATTATCCAATAACCATTCGCGACGAGTTTCGAGGCGACTTTCGGTGCAAAACTTATCAATAATTCAGAATATAAATTCGAAACAATCACATTGCACGTGGGAATTTCATCAGGGATGCTGTCTGTTTGAAAAAGTTCGACGTCAGCTCCATTTCTTAAGAAATTTTCTTTTGCCGCAAGATATGCAACCCCATCCTTTTCAGTTGCATACACCTTCCCTGCTCCCAGTAACGATGCCGCGATCGCGAGTATTCCACTGCCCGTACCTATATCGCAAACGACATCTCCCGGATTTACGATCTCTTCCATGAATTCCAAACACAAACGTGTCGTATCGTGCTCACCTGTTCCGAATGCTTGTCCCGGGTCGAGGACGATTTTCTTGCGCCCTTCGGGAATTTCTATTGTCTCTTCCCAACTCGGCACTATGAAAAACTTTTTCCCGAGTTCACGTGGCTTGAAAAATTCTTTCCATGCTTCTGCCCAATCCTCTTCGGCGATACGAGAAAAATGAACCGCTTTCGCTCCGTTGTCCAATAATTCTCTGCCTAAATCCGCAATTTTCTCATTCACATTTTCTTCTTCGAGAAGATAACCCGTCATCGCTGGAGGATTTTCTTCTTCCAAAGTGCCATTACAACCATATTTACGAAAAATCTCGTGAATCAACGACCATTCTTGCGGAACTCGCTTGAATTCCCCCTTTACGCAAATCCAAAAACGCGGCAAGCCTATCCCCGTTTTTTAAAAGACTCTTTGAGCGTATGCAAAAAACTACTCGATTCTTCTCGAGCTTGACCTTCGAGCGATTTTTGAAATTCTTCTAATAGTCTTTTCTGTTCTTCAGTAAGTTTCTTCGGAACGTTCACGATAACTCGAACGCGAAGGTCCCCCCTCTCTTTGCTGCCGATTTTTGGCAATCCTTTTCCTTGAAGTCGAAATTCTTGTGAAGGCTGTGTTCCCGGAGGAATTTTCAATTCCAGTTCTTCGTCTATGCCATCAATTTTCAGTGTCGTTCCCAGTGCCGCTTGTGGAAACGTAACCTCGACATAAGTAAGCAAGCCTCTTTCGTCACGAATGAATCTCGGGTCGTCTTTGACACGCACCGCAACATACAAATCGCCTGGACGTCCTCCGTACAAGCCATCGTCGCCTTGATAAGGAAGATGCAGTAATGTCCCGTTATCCACACCAGGAGGGATTTCCACCTCGACACGTGCATGACGCTTTTCCAACATTTTCCCTTTGCATCGCTTGCATTTTTCTTCGATTATCTCTCCTTGTCCTGAACAATGCGGACATGTCATTGCTCGGCGAATTTGCCCCATCAAAGTGTTCGTTATGTGCATGACGACCCCTGTACCGCCGCAATCTCTACACGCTATGGGTTGTGCTCCTTTCGCTGCCCCTGTTCCGTTACATTCGGTGCAGGTTTCCATTCTTTGCAAATCGAGGATTTTAGAAGTCCCGGTAACGACTTCCTTCAGGGTAACTAAAACGTCTACTTGAAGGTCCCTGCCATCCCGCGCGCGTGTACCTTTGCGTGCTCCTGCAGTGGCTCCAAAAAACATCTCGAAAATCTCGGAGATGCTCCCAGTAAAATCGAATCCCCCCGCCATTCCATCTGAAACGACCCCGTAACGGTCGTATTGGGTGCGTTTCGACGGGTCACTCAGAACCGCGTACGCCTCCCCGATCTGCTTGAATTTCTCCTCCGCATTAGGGTCATCCCGGTTTACGTCCGGGTGATACTTCCTTGCGAGTCTTCTAAAAGCAGCCTTGATTTCGTCGGGAGAGGCGTCTCGAGGTACGCCTAATAGGGCGTAATAGTCCTTTTCCGGCATAGGTGGATTTTATTCTTCAGACTCTTCCAGGCTTTCGCTCTCTAAAAACTCCTCCTCTTCCATTTTCATCTCTTCTTCCTCGAGCGCTAATTCGGAAATAGAGAAATTTGCGCTTTCGCTATCTTCCCGCAATGCTTCGAGTTCTAACTCGGGAGTTTCCATCGGGTGAGAGAGTTCTTGAAAAGTTTCCGCTTCAATCTCGACTTCGGATTGCTCTTCGGTCTCCCCTAAAAGTTCAGAAATAAGAGCATCGATGTGGTCGGCGCCGGGTAATTCGAGCACTTCTCGCCTTTCTGCCTTCCCTACAAGAGTCGGGGCCTCTTCAGCAAAGACCGGTATGACAGCCTGTGTCGCTATTTCTTCCAATGCAATGGTGAGCGGGTGTTCATCAGGGGAGGCTTCGACCAGAATGGGAGCCTTATCTTTATAAAGTTGAGTCGCGCGCTTCGCCGCGAGGTTGACGAGCACGAATTTGTTATCGAATTTATCGAGGAGTTGTCGTTTTGGATAAAGAGCCACGAGTGAGAAGTCTCCTTATATGGGATTAACGTTTCTTTCCGGTAATTTGATCTAAAGTATACCCGAATGCATGTATTCTCACGTCATATAAGATGGATAATTCGTACCGGATCCCTATGACTCGGCTTTTATGCGCTCTTTTTATCCTTTTCGGCTCACTTTTCGGGTGTGCGAAATTTCCCACCGGAGGACAAGAGTTTTTTACAAAGCGCCTGCATTTCACTATAGAGATGAGCGCACCGATAAACCCGAATTATGTTTATATCGTTGCGATTAACGATGGGGATGATTTGACCGGATCACAAGGTGGTCCCATTCCTGTAATCGCTCCACCTTGGGGGAACGGCTTCGTAGCAGGAAAATGCACACATTTCGTCTCCTATGGCGCATTTCAAGGAGGACCGGGTTATCTCATTTACAAATTTACCGATGAAAACTTATTGACTTATGTACAGGTAGGCCTACCTGTCAGTTACGTCATTCCCGATGCTGATAGTAATCGTTTGGAGTTCGAAATTGATTTGAGCCAATTGCGACCCCCACCTGAAGACGCCAATGAAATCAAAGCGTTGCAAATCAATATCCTTACCATGGACAGAGTGCCCGCTGCAGATGATACGAATCCTAAATTTTGGGATGCATTCGGGCTTTCCACCGACCCCAATTCGATAAATGATTACATCACGATCGATGTGAGGGTGGACAGAATATACAGCAATTCCGATTTGAATATCGAACCCGAAGGTGACGTGCAAGACCCTGCTTTGGACATCGTGGACTGGCAGATCGAGATTCGAAGCCCATGAGCAGTCCACGTGTATCCGTAATCATCCCCAGTTACAATCACGAAAAATACATCAAAGAATGTATAGAGTCGGTTCTAACGCAAACCTACAGCGACACAGAAATTCTGGTAATCGATGATGCGAGCAAAGACAACACTCCCGAAATTCTAAAAGGTTACGAAAATGGGATTCGTCTCATTCTTCATGACACGAATCGAGGTACGTATAAAGTTCTCAACGAAGGTTTGTCTCTTGCAAAAGGAGAATATTGCGCGATATTAAATAGCGACGACGTTTGGCTTCCCAAAAAACTCGAACTTCAAGTTCATTTAATGGATGCTCATCCGGAATATGTTTTCTGTCATACCTATGGAAAATTCATAGACCAAAATGGAAAGGAAATCCCAGGACGTCCTATGGGTTTCGAATTTCCTCGCGTTCCATCAGGCGACATTCTTCCTCGCTTAGTGACGAACAACTGCGTTATTGCGAGTTCTGTTCTTCTGCGAGTGGAAATTGCTCGAACGGTTTGTGGTTTCGATGAGAGTTTCCGAAATTTAGGAGATTGGGATATGTGGCTGCGGCTGGCTGAACAAGGTGAAGTCGGATTCGTAGACGAAGTTCTCACCCTGTATCGGGTGCATGGCGAAAATACGATTTATCAAAAGGAAACAACCCGAAAAGAAGAAATCCGCATCCGAGAAGCGCTTCTCTCTAAAAAAGATGAATTGCTGCGCAAATCCTCCCAACCTCGAGAAATGCGTCATGCCCTAGCCCATACAGCGGCGTGTTTAGGCACCTTGTATTCCATCACAGGTAAGCCTCGTGAAGCGCGACAGGTGTACCTCGAGGCGCTTCGGCTCTATCCTCTCCGTGCAAAAACGTGGTTGCGCTATCTTCTCACCTTTGCCCCTCTCTGGGTACGCCAAAGGACTCTCTGAGCAAACGAAGCATCCGATAATCTCTTTACAGGAAACGAAGGTATACTCCCGTTAATTCATCCGCATAGGAGTTAGAATTGAACCAAAAATCTACGGTTATTCCATCCGAGGAAGAAGTTAAAACCGAAGAAGATAAAGAACGAAAAGCCAAACCCATTCTTCCACGCAATTCTCTTACGCGGGAAGATCACCTTGAAATCCTCCGGCAAATTTATTTAGCAAGATATTTCGATGTGCGGTTGATTAAAGAAAAACGTCGAGGTCGTTTGCGAGGAACGCTCTACTCTTCACAGAATCAAGAAGCGATACTCGTCGGAACTCTATATGGATTGCGCTCCGATGATTGGATTTCACCGGTGCATAGAGATATGCCTGCATTTTTCTTGAAAGACATGCGCTCGGGCTGGGACAATCCTGAACGCAAAGGAATGAGCATCGCGCAAGTTTGTGCGCAAGTGTGGGGAAAAGCTACTGCTCCGGGGCGCGCTAAGGATAATTGGTCGCACATCGGAAGCGTCCCTTTGGGAATCATTCCTTCTACGAGCATGCTCGCCAGCACGATTCCAGTCGCTTGCGGAGTTGCTTATGATTTCAAATTGCGAAATCATGACGGAGTCGTTTTGACTTACAACGGCGAAGGCTCTACAGCGAGAGGAGATTTTCATGAAGGATTGAACCTCGCGGCAATTCACGATTTAGCGGTTATCGTCGTGGTAGAAAACAATCAATGGGCTTATGGAACGCCTGTAGAATTGGAGTGCCCAACGGAAGATGTCGCTGACCGCGCGCGAGGTTATAACATTCCCGGATTGGTCGCTGATGGGCAAGACGTTTTAGATGTTTACGATAAAACGATGTGGTGTGTGGAAAGAGCGAGAAAAGGCTTAGGACCTTCGATTATCGAATGCAAAACGTATCGTGCTTTCGGTCATGGTGACCACGATGACCAAAGAGCCGACCGTTATCGAAGCAAAGAAGAAATCGAAAGGGGCAGACGACGCGACCCCATTGCGGTTTACAAAACGTATCTGGTCGAAAACGGCATTCTATCGGAAGAAGAAGCAAAACGTTACTCACCAGAAGGAAAGCACGCGATACAAGTTACCGACGAGGATTTCCCCCCCGAAGTCGTAGAAGCGGTTCGCAAAGGAGTCGAATTTGCGATAGCTTCTCCTCTTCCCGAACCCGAAGAAGCGTTCAAACACGTTTTTGTTGAGGAATGATGTAGCGATGAGTGTTGTTGCGGCAGAAGAAACTACAAAAGTAAATTATCTTACCGCTCTTCGAAACGTCTTGCATGAAGAGATGGAACGTTTTCCGGATATGGTATGCATCGGAGAGGACATCGGCATATTAGGGGGGGCTTTCGGAGTTACGGAAGGCATGCGCGATAAATTCGGGCCAGATAGAGTTTTGGATACGCCTATCAGCGAATCCGCTATCGTGGGGATGGCAATCGGACTCGCGATGACCGGAAGAATCGTCATGGCAGAGATGCAGTTCATCGATTTCATTTCTTGTGGTTTCGACCAAATCGTGAACAATGCCGCAACGATGTGCTATCGCACGAACGGAGAAGTCCCGCTTCCTATCGTAATTCGTGGCCCGAGCGGCGGATATGGGGGGGGTGGTCCCTATCACAGCCAGCAAAACGAGGCTTGGTTCGCGCATAGTCCAGGTCTGAAAGTCGTCATACCCAGCACACCGTCGGATGCCGCGGGTCTTTTGCGCGCTTCGCTCAGAGACCCAAATCCCGTAATCTTTTACGAAGTAAAAGAACTTTATCGCAAACGCGAAATCGAAGAACCTATCCCCCCCGGTGAGTGGATAGTGCCTTTAGGAAAAGCCGCAATCCGACGCGAAGGGACAGACCTTACACTCATTTCTTATGGGAATCCACTCTATCTTTGTTTGCAAGCAGCCGAACTATTGCAAGAACGTGAAGGCATAAATGCGGAAGTCATCGATTTGCGCACACTGGTTCCTTTGGATAAAGAAACCATCCTCAATTCCGTGAAAAAGACGAATCGCGTAGTGGTGGTCAACGAAGCACCGAAAACATGCGGTTTCGCTGCAGAAGTCGTAGCAATTATCAATGAACATGTTTTCGAATATCTCGACGCTCCTGTGCTTCGAGTAACACGAGCAGACACACCTGTGCCTTGGGTTCAGCCCTTAGAACTTGCCGTACTGCCGAGTGTAGATAAAATCTACGACACATGCATAAAAGTGGCAAAATTCTGAACAGTGCATCTCACGACGAAAGGAATCGAAAGATAAATGGCAACTGAAATCATCATGCCCGAATTGGGTGAAAGTGTTCACGAAATCACGGTAAGCCGATGGTTGAAGAAAATCGGCGACCCTGTCAAGGAAGACGAACCTATCGTTGAAATCATGACGGATAAAGTGAACACGGAACTTCAAGCCCCTACAAGTGGTGTTCTCGTCAAGATTCTCGTACCCGAGGGACAGAACGCACGTGTATTTCAACCACTCGGTCTCATAGGCGAACCAAGCGAAATCGAAGGTGAAACGCCGCAACCCACTACCGCACAACCGACTAAAGTAGCAGAGGAAAAGCCTGCAGCAAAAGCAGATGTAGAAGAAAAACCCGCGGCGAGGATAGAGATTCCTCCCGCTAAAGAGGAAGTAAAAGTTACCGTAGAGACAGCCCCCCCTCCATCGGAAGATGGAAAACGCTGGTATTCGCCCGTCGTTCGTGCGATGGCGAAACAGCATCAAATTTCCGATGCCGAGTTAGCTACGATACGAGGCACTGGCTCGGGAGGACGAGTAACACGAAAAGACCTCGAGCAATATATCGCTACCCGTGAAAAAGCGCGGCCGCCCGTAGAAGCGCCCCCCCCTGCCGCTCCTACAGTTCCACAACCCGTCCAACCCACACCTAAACCCACACCGGGTGTAGAACAGGAAGTCATCACGCTCATAGGATTGAGAAAAGCAATCGCGGATGCGATGACGAAGGCGCATACCATCCCCTCCGTTTCTACCGTTACCTCGGTAGACGTGAGCAAACTAGTCGAATTTCGAAAAGCGAACAAAGAATCCTTTCAACAAATGTACGGGGTTCGATTGACGTACACTCCCTTTTTCATCAAAGCGGCAACGGAAACTCTCCTGGAATTTCCCATGTTGAATAGTTACTATTCCGACGAAGGAAAACTCGTTATGAATCATAGCGTTCATATGGGAGTTGCTGTCGCACTCGGTGGGGGCGATGAAGGACTCATTGTGCCAGTGATTCGAGATTGTCATAAAAAGAATCTCGTGGAAATAGCGAAAGACCTCGAAGAAATTTCTGCAAAAGCGCGTGAAAACAAACTTGCCCTCGCTGACGTGCAAGGAGCAACGTTTTCCTTGACGAATCCCGGTAGTTACGGAGCGCTTTTCGGAACGCCGATGATTCCGCCGTATCAGGGGGGGATTCTCGGAACCTATGCGATTCACGAAACCCCGGTCGCCATTGACGGAATGATAACGGTTCGACCGATGATGTATTTAGTGCTCACTTACGACCATCGCATCATCGATGGGATGCTCGCGGGGCGTTTCTTGCAAGCGATTAAAAAACGCCTCGAAGAATTCGCCTTTTTCCGCTAATTTTTCGATTTTTCACGGAATAAATCGGTTTTTCACGTTATAATAAGCCTAATAAAAAGGAGGATAATCTATGTTCCATCCCGTATTTGTAATCCTTCTCGCCTTGGGTGCACAGACAGACGACCAAGAAATCCTCTTTCCGGGAACCGGTTCTTACACACGCAGCGTCGTTACGCACTCGGAAAAAGCACAACAGTTTTTCAATCAAGGGCTTAATTTCCTCTATGCATTCAATCACGGAGAGGCGAAACGCTCTTTTCGAACCGCCGTTAAATACGACCCCGAGTGTGCGATGGCGTGGTGGGGTCTTGCAATGGCGAACGGACCTCACATCAATAACATGACGGTTATGCCAGAGGAAGAAAAGGAAGCGGTCGAAGCCTTGAAAAAAGCACTCCAATACATCAATGGCAACCCACCTGTAGACCAGGCACTCATTCGTGCAACTCTCGTTCGCTTCAAATATCCACCTTTGAACGATAGAACACCGCTCAATCAAGCATTCGCGAACGAGATGCGAAAAGTTTGGAAACGATTTCCGAACGACGATGACGTAGGTGCGCTGTTTGCCGAGTCGTTGATGGATTTAAGACCTTGGGATTTATGGAAACCGAATGGCACTCCACAGCCGGGCACGAAAGAAATCATCTCGACGCTCGGACGAGTCATAAAACTCGACCCGAATAATCCTATGGGATTACATCTTTACATTCACGCTCTCGAAGCGTCACCGAATCCACGCGATGCGAAAGAAGCGGCTGACCGTTTGCGAGATTTACAACCTGGTTTGGGTCACAACGTGCACATGCCCTCTCACATCGACGTTTTGTTAGGAGACTGGGAGAAAGCAATTATCGCAAATGAAAAGGCAATCGCGGCAGATAAAGCATATCGTGAAAAACGCCCCAATCAGTTTATCTACCGAATCTACATGGCACATAACCAGCATATGCTCGCTTTTGCGGCGATGATGGTAGGACAAAGCGAAAAGGCGATAAATGCAGTAGACACGATGATTGCCGAAATTCCAGAAGACTTTCAGAACGCAGCAGCACCATTCATAGATGGGTTTTTCGCAATGCCTTTCGAAGTTCGCGTTCGCTTCGGAATGTGGGATGAAGTTTTGGCGTATCCCGATTTGCCAGAAAGGTTCCCACTTTCTCGCACTCTGAGACATGCAGCACGAAGCGTTTCCTATGCAGCAAAGGGAATGACGCAAGAAGCCAGGAGTGAACAAGCGTTGTTTTACATGACGAGGAAGCTCGTTCCTAAAGACGCAATATTCGGCAACAACTCAGCGAACGACATTCTGAGAGTTGCGCATCACTTGATGAACGGTGAGATTTTAGTCGCAGAAAACGACTTGAACCGTGCAATAGCAGAACTTCGTTTAGCAACCAAAGCAGAAGATGCATTGCGTTACGATGAGCCGCCCGGTTGGATTCAACCCACACGGCACACTTTGGGGGCTGTACTGCTCAAAGCAAATCGGTATGAAGAGGCTGTGAGAGTTTATCGCCAAGACTTGAGAAGACATCCTAACAATGGTTGGTCTTTGTTCGGAATGGCGGAAGCCCTCAAAAATCTCGGCAGACAACATGAAGCCTCGATGTTCAATAACGCATTCGATAGAGTCTGGAAAAACGCAGACGTAACCATAATGTCTTCTTGTATGTGTATTACTAAAAAGTAGTTAGCGATTTATTCTCGAACAAGAGTTTTGTCTCGCATATTTCTCGTCCCTAAACTCCGTTTAGGAGCGCATAACGAAATATAAGAGAACCTCGAACTCTCTCTCGTCCCTAAACTCTGTTTAGGAACGCACGAGGAAACACACAACTCGATAGAACATTCGCTCTATCCTCACATCCCCACTGCCGTGTAATGCTTCAGTCCCCACCTCCATAAAACTCTCGCACTCAAGGCGAGCCCCACACACCACGCAAGCTGCAATGCAATCAACCCATGAGCAACTTCTGGAGACACTCGTCCCACGATGATTTCCGTAGGAAGGGCTGTCGTGTAATAAAAAGGAAAGACCCTCGAAAGCAAAATCGCCCACGAGGGCAACAAATCTATGGGAAACAACTGCCCGGATAAAAACAACATCGGGATGTAATACAATGCGAATATGTTATGCACCTCTTCCAAAAAAAGCGCAATCATCGCCATTGCGTAGATAAACAAAAAACTCACGAAATGACCTAAAACGATTGCAGCCCAAGCCTCCCAACCTAAATACGGCTGCATAGAATGGAGATGATTCCTGTAAAGCAATATATAAACCACACCGAGCGGAATGAACATAACCAGCCTTAATATCCGCCACGTAAAATTCTGCAAAAATGATGCTTGGAAATGGCTAATCGGTCTTAAAAGATAAACCGTGAATTTTCCTTCCCGAATCTCGTACGCCATGTCCCACATCATATGGCTCGTGATGAAATTCGTGAGCAACAGCATCGTCAAGTAGTAAAAAACGAAACCCCCTGCAGAAAAACCGCGAATATTTCCCCCTTCAGGCATCGCCGCCATGAAAACGAGCGGCATAACGATAACGGGAATCGTATCGCTCAATATCCAAATAAACATATTTGCGCGATAGGCGAGGCTATCTTTTAGCCACACCACAAAAATCGCACGCCATTTTCGAAATAAGGTTTGCATCATCTAAAATCAATACACGGGTAATCTACCCATTCCTCACATGTTCGAAGAAGCGACCCCTGATAAAGCAAAACGACTCGAAGAGTTGCTCGAACAAGGGCGCCTGGACGATGCGGGTGCTATGCTCGCTACTGCGCATCCGAGCGATGCTGCATTTCTCATAACGGAACTCCCGAGCAGATTACGCGCAAGTGCGCTCTTATTGGTAGACAAAAGCAAAGCCGCAGAAATCGTAGAAGAACTCCCCGACGATGTTCGCGAAGCGGCAATAGGAGCGTTGAGCCCAGAAGACGCAGCCGCAATCCTCGGGGAAATGTACACCGACGAAGAAGTAGACGTTCTCCAAGGTCTAAAACCCGAAAAAGCAGAGGCGATTCTCGAAAAACTTCGCGAAAAAGAAGCCGCCGAAATGCGCGAACTGATGGTTTATCCCGAAGACACTGTCGGCGGTTTGATGCAAAAAGAATATATCGCAATCCCCTCTACGTTTACAGCCGCAGAAACCGTACGTTACCTTCGAGCAAATGCGAATATCTTCTTGGATTTTCCAGCCAGTTATCTTTACGCTGTCAATGAGGAGGGCAAGTTTTTAGGTGTCGTCACTTTGCGCTCGCTCCTCCTTTGTGAAGGTAACACGCCAATAGAAAAAATTATGGAGAAAGAACCCGTTTACCTTTTAGCCAGCGACCCAGCAGAAGAAGCTGTGAAAGCCTTCGACAAATATCATTACATCGCACTTCCCGTTGTAGACGAAGAACACAAACTCATCGGAGTCGTTTTGCAAGAAGACGCTTTCGAATATGCGCAAAAAGAAGGCGAAGAAGAGATGATGCGTGCAAGCGGAATCTTAGGGGGGGAAGAAGTGCGTGAAATGCCGCTTCTCGTGCGTGTAGTCAACAGGTTGTTTTGGTTAGGTGCCAAGGTCTTGCTGAATCTCGTCCCTGCGAGCGTAGTAGCCGCGCATGAACATACTCTTAGAGATTTGCCTTTGCTTGCAATCCTACTGCCCATTACTTCCGACTTGGGAGGGGGGGCGGGTAGCCAATCTACCGCAGTCACGATCCGCGAACTTGCAAGAGAACGCCTTCAGCCTAAAGAATATTTCGAAGTCTTCCTCAAAGAACTTCCCCTCGGGTTTTTAAATGGCGTTATCTTAGGCACCATGACCGGTGTCGTGATGGGGCTTTGGAAAAATAATCTCTCTTTCGGGGTCTTGGCGGCATTTGCAATCTCGCTCAACACTTTATTAGCAGCAATTCTCGGCGGGACTCTCCCTCTGTTTCTCAAACGAATTCAAGCAGATCCAGCAACCGCCGCAATGCCACTTCTGACTACCATTACAGACACCATCGGTTTTTGGTTAGTTCTCGGTTTTGCTGTGCCTGTTATGCGCCTCATCGGGTAGAGTCTTTGTATGAGCGTAACTGCTCTTCCCGATTCACTAAAACACATTTCCTTCGAGTCCGTTGCGGAGAAAGTACTTGCTAACGAAAGAATCTCGAAAGACGAAGCGATTTTTCTTTTCCATCATCACAATCTCCTCGACCTTTCGACATTAGCCACTCTTCGAAGACAGCAGAAAGTTCCAGGAAATGTCGTTACATACATCATCGGCAGAATCCTCAACTATACGAACGTTTGTTGGGTTCGATGCAAATTTTGCGCGTTTTATCGAGTCCCGGGTGATTCCAAAGGGTATCTGCTAACGGATGACGAGATTCTGGATAAAGTTCGAGAAACGGTAGAAAAAGACGGGGTCGAGATTCTCTTCCAAGGGGGGCTGAATCCTAAATTAAAGATCGACTACTATGAAAGGATTTTCCGAAAAATCAAAGACGCTTATCCCCAAGTCATTTTACATGCGCTGAGCCCCACCGAAATCATTTATATCGCTCACATCAGCAAATTGACCTTGGAAGAATGTCTCCTAAGACTGAAAGAGGCCGGTTTACACAGCATTCCAGGAGCAGGTGGGGAAATTTTAGTAGACCGTGTGAGAAAAATTATCGCACCCTATAAAGACACCACAGAGGAATGGCTCGAATGCATGAGAACTGCCGCAAAACTCGGCATTCGTTCTACGGCTTCCATGATGTTCGGACATGTAGAAACTTACGAAGACCGAGTAGAGCACTTGCAAAGAATCCGAGATTTGCAAGACGAATGTCAACCCTTCCGCGCCTTTATCACTTGGAACTTCCAACCCGAAGACACACAACTTCCCATCGAACGTAAAGCATCCGGATACGAGTATCTACGAACACTCGCTATTTCGAGGATATTTCTCGACAATGTCGACCATCTTCAAGTTTCGATTCTCACACAAGGTCCCAAAATCGCTCAACTCGCTCTCGGTTACGGCGCAGACGATTTCGGAAGCATCATGATAGAAGAAAATGTCGTCTCCGCAGCAGGAAACAAATTCATCTTGAATGCAGACGAATACGAACGCCTCATCCGAGACGCCGGATACGTTCCTAAGAGACGAAACACTCGTTACGAAATCCTAAACGCTTGACATCCTCTATCCCTTGTAGGAGCGCCGTAAGGTGCGATTCTTAAAACTTTCCTTAATTTCAAAAGTATTAATATCGCAGATTTTTATCCTACGCAATCCATCGAATGTCAACATCGAAAAAAGGCAAAATGGGGGGGAATAAAGTCCATTAGCCTACAAACAAAAGAATTCGAACTAAGTCAAAAGCATAAAGGATAGCCTTATGCATAGCCATCCGTTTCGCGAAAATCCATTAGGTAAACTATTCAGACAAAAAGCATTCTGAAGCCCCGCAGAGGGGATTTTTAAACAGCATGAACGCAAGAGACTTAAGACAAAAATATATCGAATTCTTCGTGTCGAAAGGACACAAAGAATTCCCGTCTTCGCCTCTTATCCCTATAGACGTCACAGGGAAACTCGATGAAAGTCTTCTCTTCACCGGCGCAGGAATGGTGCAATTCAAACCCTATTTCCGAGGTCTCGTCGAACCTCCGCATCCTCGGCTCGTTACTTGCCAAAACTGCTTGAGAACGACCGACATCGAAGAAACGGGCGACCCATGGCACCTCACCTTCTTTCAAATGCTCGGCAACTTTTCTTTCGGCGATTATTTCAAAAAGGAGGCAATCGAATTCGCATGGGAATTCTTGACATCGGAAAAATGGCTGAATCTCGATAAAAATCGTATTTGCGTTACCGTTTTCGAACAAGACGACGAAGCCTACGGATATTGGGAAGAAATCTGGAAAAAAGAATCCTTCGATCCTTCCGAGAAGATTCATCGCTTGGGAGAAGAAAAAAACTATTGGCCAGCGGGGGCATTTTCCTCTGGCCCACCTGGGCCTTGTGGACCTTGCACAGAAATTTTCTACCGATGCGCTCCTGAAACCGAACTCACAGGAGACTTTAAAACTGACGAAGCGGCAGGACGTTGGGTGGAAATTTGGAATCTCGTCTTTTTACAATTCGAATGGAAGGGAGAGTTGAAAGATCCCACAAAACCACACTTAGGGTATCGGAAACTCGGGATGGATCCGCTTCCAAAGCCGGGCGTGGACACAGGAATGGGTCTCGAACGAACAGCAGCAGTGCTCGGCGCAAAAAAGAGTGTTTATGAAATCGACACATTCGCGCCGATTATACGAACGATTTGCGAACGAGCAAAATACGCATTCGGTACAAACGAAGAAAAAGACAAGGCTGTGCGAATTATTGCCGACCATTTGCGCGCGGCATCGTTTTGCGTAGCCGATGGGATCACACCAACAAATACAGGAAGAGGATACGTTTTGCGAAGAATCATTCGCAGATGCGTATTCAAAGGTCAACACACACTCGGCATGCAAGAACCTTTCTTGGCACAAATCTTCCCTTCCGTAATCGAAGCCTTAGGGGATTCTCATAAAGAACTCATAGAGAGAAAAGAAACGATAGTGAGCGTACTCAACGCCGAGGAAACGCAATTCCGCCGCACCATCGAGCAAGGATTGAGACGCTTCTGGAATTTCGTAGAACAATTCAAAAAGGAGATGTACCAGCCCAAACGAAAACGTGCCTCATATTTTAATCTTCCGGGAAAATACGTCTTTACTCTCTACGATACTTATGGTTTTCCATACGAACTTACGGAAGAACTCGCAAAACAGCATGGCTTTCGCGTAAATTACAACGAGTTTTTGAAGTATATGGAAAAAGCTTTGCAACGCGCTCGCGCTGCTTCCGATAGCGGAAAGGTTTTCGAGGCTGAAAAAGCCTTCGTCGTTTCGTCGGAAAACGCCCCCTCTTTCTCCCGATTTATCGGATATTCTACAATGGAATCGAAGGCGACAATTACGAGAGTCAGTCCAGAGTTCGACAAAAACGGTCTGACTACCGGAAAATTCCGAATTGCGCTCGATGAAACTCCGTTCTATGCAGAAGCGGGGGGGCAAGTCGGCGATACGGGAACCATAGAATGCGAAGATTTCGTATTTATTGTGCACGACACGCAAAAAGAAGCCGACATCATTTGGCATATTGGAGAATTTTCTGACAAAACGAACTTCCGAGGAAGAAGCCAAGACGAAATCACGGATAAACTGAAAAAAAGTGTTTTGTCCCGTCAAGTCGTCGCGAAAGTTGATGCAAAACGCAGACGAAATATTATGCGAAATCACACTGCTACTCACCTTTTGCACGCCGCACTGCGAAAAACCCTCGGTGCGCACGTCGCACAATCAGGAAGCCTCGTCGCTCCGGATCGGCTTCGATTCGACTTCACTCACAGTGCGCCATTAAAACCCGAGGAAATCGATCGAATCGAACAAATAGTCAACGAAAAGATTGCGGAAACGATGCCGGTAGTAGTTCATGAAAATGTTTCGTTACAAGAAGCGAAGAGCCGAGGGGCGATGATGCTTTTCGGAGAGAAGTATGGGGACAAGGTGCGAATGATAGAAATCCCGGGCTTTAGTCTGGAGCTTTGCGGCGGAACGCATGTCGAAAACACAGCGGAGATCGGACTTTTCAAAATTATCAGTGAGAGTTCCAGTGCGAGCGGAATTCGCAGAATCGAAGCCGTAACGGGATTGGGCGCTTACGAGTGGGCGAAGAAAACGGAGGAAATCCTCGAAAAAAGCGCATCCCTTCTGAAAACCCCCCCCGAAGATTTGCCGAAAGCGATCGAAAAATTACAGGCGCAAGTTCGTCAACTGCAAAGAGAAAAGGAACAACTCATCGCTTCGGCTACCACACCGACGGAAACGGAAAGCATCCCTGTGGGACCCGTTAATTTATATCACGTCATGCTAAAAACGGGAGGTGCTGAGGCTGGCAAACTCACAGCAGACCGCCTTATCGAACGCGATCCTCGTGGAGTAGCGGTAGTTGGCGTTTACGATGAAGACAAAGTGACACTTTTTTGTAAGGTCGGCTCCTCCGCGCAGAAAAACGGCTTGCACGCCGGTCTCCTTCTCCGCGAAATCGCAAGGAGAGCCGGAGGTGGTGGCGGGGGAAATGCGACTTTCGCTCAAGCCGGCACGAAAGACTCGCAAAAACTTTCTCAGGCTATGGATGCTCTCGTTGACATCGTCAAAGAACAAATAAAAACACAATAAAAAGAAACAGTGCCCAAAGAATGCCTAAAACATCCATTGTCATCGTCGCTTATAACAATCGTGAAGACTTAGAACGCTGTCTCGAATCACTTCCCGAACGAAAGGAAATCATCGTGGTGGATAATGCATCGAACGATGGCACCGCAGAAATGGTGCGTGAATACTATCCCTATGTAACATTGATTACGAACGAGGAGAATCTCGGCTATGGCACAGCATGCAATCAAGGTCTGGATATCGCAAGCGGTGAATATGCGTTAATTCTCAACGCAGACATTCGAGCCGAAGAAAACGCGGTAGATGTGCTAACCGACTTTATATACGAAAATCCCAAAGCGACGTTATGCGGCGGCATGCTTCTTCATCCTGACGGCTCGATACAAGAATCTGCGGCGAATAATCTAACCCTTTGGGCTGTCTTCTGCGAACAACTCTTTTTGGAAAAACTGTTCCCCCGCTCTCCTTTGTTCTCTCCTTATTGGATTTCGAAAAGATATCTCGAACGACATAAAAATCAACCCCCACCTCTACGCGTTGCGCAGGTAATGGGAGCATGCATGATGTTGCGAAGAGTCCACGACCGTTTTCCGCGCTTCGATGAAAGATATTTTCTTTATTGCGAAGATACCGATCTTTGTTTTCGAATAAATAAAAGCGGAGGAGAAATCTATTACGTTCCTGCGGCAAGATTTCAACATGCCCTCGGCAAAAGTTCGGAACATCGCAGATGGTTGGCAGTTCGTTACTACAATAGAGGAAAAGAACTGTTTTTCAGAATTCATTACGGGAGATTCGCTTCGACGATATGCTTCCTCTTGAATCGTCTGGGAAGTCTTTTGCGATTAATAGCATGGGGAATACCTTGTCTGCTTACTCTCGGATTACACCCGAAATTCCGCTCTAAATTCATTTTGTGGGCACTTGTTCTTTTCGCTAAGATAAACCCTTATCCTCGCTAAATCGCTCACGATGAGCAACATTTAGACACTATGCGTCGTCCCTAATAAAAACGGAGCGTCTCGCTCCGAACCAGAGGAGGCAATAATATGCGAAAAATTGCTATTGGCTTGTCCGGGTTTTTGTTCTTCGGAACAATTCCTCCACCAATCATTACCGTGCAAGGCGAAGTGGAAAACCCCGGTGTGTATATGACTTCGAACAGCACGAATCTCCGAAACATCATCCAAAAATCCGGCGGTCTTAAACCCGACGCAGACCCGAAAAAAATAGAAATCCACACCAGCGATGGTGAAATAAAGGTCGTAGATCTTACGAAACCAACGCCATTGCCAACACTAAAACCGGGTGATGTCGTGATCGTCCCCGAATTAGACGAAAGTGCTTATATCTCGATTGAAGGCGGCGTGCTTTGGCGAGGAAAAATGAACTATTCCGAAAACCTCACCGTGCTTCGAGCCATTCAACAAGCAAAACCACTCGACCGCTGCGACCTCGAGCGAGTAGCTGTCACACGTACTAACGACGATGGCAAAGAAGAAGTTTTCGTCGTCAATCTGCGCAATGTGCTCGAGGGCAAAGCAAAAGACATGCCCTTACAACCTGCTGATAAGGTGAACGTTCCTTTTGTAAAAGCAAGCTCGCTCTCCGATAGAGAACTGCTCACGATTCTCGTCATCGGTCTTCTGATATTGCTGCTCGTAGACTAATTTCTTCTTGTTCTCCTCGTTCCATCGAGGAGTGAGGAGAACAATTCATTAAGCAGTTTTTGTGTTCCCGACAAACGTTGGGAACGCAACTTTTTGCGTTCATTAGTGCTCTGTTCCCAACTTCCAGTCCGTTTACTCTCGTTCCCAACTTCTATTTGGGAACGACCACATCTTCCTATTGTAAATACAACTTCTAATCTTCCAATGATTTTTCACAAGCTCATGATTAGGAACGCTATTTCAAAAGGGTACAGATTACTCATCGACATAGAACTAACTCCAAATACTGAGGTAAAATCTTTTTCGATTCTTATTCTCTAAACAAGGCATAGACATACTTCACCCCAGTGTTCGACACACTTACTCACAAAATAACGGAAATTTTCGCTCGTCTCGGGCGAAAAGGACGACTCTCTGCGCAAGACGTCGAAGATGCCCTTCGTGAACTTCGAATTTCTCTCCTCGAAGCGGATGTAAATCTCGAAGTCGCACGTTCACTTATCTCGTCGGTACGTGAAAAGGCAGTCGGGGAAGAAATTCTCAAAACCTTCACCGCAAGTGAGACGATCCTCAAAATCCTTTATGAGGAAATCGTACGGCTCCTCGGGGAAGAGGAAGTCCGCTTCCAATGGTCTTCAAAACCCCCCACGAATGTCTTGCTATGTGGTCTGCAAGGCTCAGGAAAAACCACGACGGCAGTCAAACTCGCCCTTTGGCTAAAAAAGAAGGACAAAAAGCCACTTCTCGCAGCATGCGACCTTCAGCGTCCCGCCGCAATTCATCAACTACAAATCTTAGGAGAGTCCGCTGGCATCCCAGTTTATGCCGATTTACAGGCACGAAACGCGGTAGAAGTCGCTCGTCGAGCCCTTTCCTATGCTCAAGACCACTTCCACGATGTCGTAATCATGGACACCGCAGGGCGACTGCAAATAGATGAACCCCTAATGCAGGAACTCCAAGCGATAAAGGATGCCACTTCCCCTTCCGAAATCCTTCTCGTTGCAGATTCCACGACGGGGCAGGAAGCAGTAAACATTGCTAGGGAATTCAATAACCGTCTCGACTTGACCGGGCTAATTTTCACGAAGTTGGATGGCGACACACGAGGAGGAGCTGTTCTCAGCATCAAAGCAATCACAGGCAAACCCGTTCGTTTCATAGGTACGGGGGAGCAACTCGATTCACTCGAACCCTTCGTTGGCGAAAGGATCGCTCAAAGGATATTAGGGCAAGGCGACATTCTAACACTCCTCGAAAAGGCTCGAGAAGCCGTAGACCGGGAAGAAATAAGGAAGATTCAGACTCTAACGAAAACCGGGAAATTCAATTTCGAGGACCTACTCGCTCAGTTCAGAACGATCCGGAAAATGGGCTCTCTTCGCTCCATCATGAAGCTTATACCCGGCATGTCCTCTATGCCGAGCGAGGTAATGGATAACCTGGATGAGAAGGGTCTGAAGCGAATCGAGGCTATGATTCTCAGCATGACCCCCGCCGAAAGGCAAAATCCTGATATACTTAGTGCGTCGCGCAAACGTCGAATTGCCTCTGGCTCGGGTTGTACGATTCAAGAACTCAACCGCTTGATTAAACAACTCGAAGAAGTGCGCAAACAAATGAAAACTTTTACACGCCTACAAGAGACGCGCGCTAAACATAAAATACGAAGATAACAAGAAAAATAAATTGGGAGAAAAGTAACAAGTGGTACGTATTCGTTTGATGAGATTCGGAGCAAAAGCAAAACCATACTACCGTGTCGTGGTCATCAAAAGTACAGAACAGCGCAACGGTAGAGCAATCGAACACATCGGGTTATACAATCCTTTAAAAGACCCGTACGAATTTCGAGTAGACAAAGAACGTGTAATTCATTGGCTTCGCGCGGGAGCACAGGCGAGCGAAACGATTCAAAAACTCTTGGAGCGTGAAAGCATATGGCAAGAGTTCCAAGCAACTAAAACTAAAAAGCCTCGAAAGAAACCGAAAGTGCCGCGCAAAAAAGAAGCCGCAATAGCATAGGCAAGGAGAACAAATGGATTATCGTCCGATTGTCGAATATATCGTGAAACGACTCGTTGATGAACCGGAGTCCGTGAAAGTCACGACCAATATAGAAAGACGTGTGATCATGATCGATGTTCGTGTTGCGCCGAATGATGTCGGAAAAATTATCGGAAAAAACGGTCGCATCATCAATTGCTTGAGGCACTTCGTGAGTGCGTTAGCCCGAAGAATGCATCAAAAAGCCTTGGTTCGAGTGGTAACGTGATTTCCACTGAAAAAGAAGAAAAATACGTTGCAATAGGGAAAATCGTTGGCACGTTCGGATTAAAAGGAGCAATTAAGGTCTCGCCGATGACCGATTTCCCCGAACGTTTCGAGGTCGGAAATCGAATCTTCATCGAAGATAAAGAATATAAAATTGTTCGCGTCGCGTGGCACAACAAAGAATCGAAGAAAAAATACACGCAGGTTCGCCTATGGCTCGACGGAATCCATCGAGTCGAAGAAGCACAACCTCTCGTTGGTAAAACTATCTTCGCCTTAGCAGAAGATAAACCCGAGTTAGAAGAAAACGAATATCTCTTTCAAGACTTAATCGGTCTTCCCGTCTTCGACGAAGAGGGAAAGTATTTGGGTGAATTAAAAAATATTATTCACGCGCCTGCACAAGATATTTTTTGCGTTGACGACCTAATGATTCCCGCAGTAAAAAATTTCATCAAGAAAATAGACCTGAAAGAGAAAAAAATCATTGTGCGATTAATTCCTGGGATGGAACGCTCCTAACGACATGCGCATAGATTTCATCTCCCTCTTTCCGGACTCCTTACTTGCCGGGCTTCGCCATGGAGTAATCGAAAGAGCCGAAAAGGAAAAACTCGTGGAATTCCGAGGAATCAATCCTCGTGACTTCGCGACGGATAAATATAGGAGCGTAGACGATGAACCCTATGGCGGTGGACCAGGCATGGTACTCAAAGCCGATGTATTAGCGTCAGCCCTAAAATCCATTTTGCAACCAAATTCTTTCGTCGTCGTTACAGACCCCAACGGCACCCTCTTCCAACACTCTCACGCAGAAGATTTGAGTCGCAAGGAGCACATTATCTTCGTCTGCGGGCATTACGAAGGCATAGATGAAAGGTTCGTTGAAAAATACGCAAATGCCCGCTTCAGCATCGGAGACTTCGTCGTAACCGGAGGAGAGTTGCCTGCCGCCCTCATGGCGAATGCGATAGCTCGGCTCATTCCAGGGGTATTGGGTAGCCCGGAATCGCTTTGCGAGGATGCATTTTACGATGGCCTCCTCACTTATCCGCAATACACGCGCCCGGAAGAATGGGAGGGACTCAAAGTCCCCGAGGTACTTTTGAGCGGAGACCATCAGGCTATCGCCAGGTGGCGCAGACGCCAGCGTCTTCTCTTAACTCGAAAATACCGACCGGACCTTTTCGCCCGCGCCCCTCTTTCCAAAAACGATTTAGAACTGCTAAAATAGAACTTCTTATATCTCATGTCGAAATCAGCCATTTTAGAAAGCGTCGTAAAAGATAGTTTGAAGAAAGACCTTCCCGACATCCAGCCGGGAGATACCGTGCGTGTGCACGTCCGTGTCCGTGAAGCCGGAAAAGAAAGGGTGCAGATTTTCGAAGGAACGGTCATAGCCAAGAAGCACGGCTCGATTGCATCTACGATTACCGTCCGGAAAATCAGCCACGATGTAGGAGTCGAGAGGACATTTCCTCTTCATTCTCCGATGATTTCGAAAATCGAGGTTCTTAGACGTGGAAGGGTGAGGCGCGCAAAATTGTATTATTTGCGCAAAAAAGTCGGCAAGGCTGCGCGTATCGAAGAGGCACGTTAAGGAATGCTTCCTCTCGCTCAAGAATCTATCGAAC
Source organism: Fimbriimonadales bacterium (assembly GCA_035559795.1). Classification (NCBI taxonomy): domain Bacteria; kingdom Bacillati; phylum Armatimonadota; class Fimbriimonadia; order Fimbriimonadales; species Fimbriimonadales bacterium. Next base: position 218,160 of record DATMAR010000012.1, read on the forward strand.
CTTCGGTGTTCGAGCGAATCGCGCGGTCGAGCATCGAAACTATTGTACTGGTCGGATTAGCCTTCACGGTCGTTCGTCTCGGCATTTATTTCTATCATTCGAAAGTCTCTCCCAATCAGCGTAACTATTTCTGGAAAGTCGTAGATTGGCTATCCGATGCAGTAGTTTATGCGACGATTGTCGTCTTCCTTCTCGTCAGACCCTATTTCATACAAACCTTCAGAATCCCCACCCCGTCCATGCTCGACACGCTGAAAATCAACGACATCATTATCGTAAATAAATTAGCGTATCGCATCTATGAACCGCAACCCGGAGACATCGTCGTCTTCAAACCCCCCGCACGCGCTGTGCGGCGACATGGACAAGACGAAAACACGGATTACGTGAAGCGCCTCATCGGAGTGGGGGGGCAAACCATCGAAATACGTGACAGCGTTCTTTATCGAGATGGCAAAAAGGTGGAAGAGCCTTATTTGAAGGATAAAATTTTCGGTGATTTCAAACTCGTGAAATACAACGGACAACTCATTCCGATTGTTCGAACGCCTTGGATGCCCACGAACTTAGCAAGCGCTCCCGAATATCGTATTCCGGATGAAGATAAAGACCGTGTGTGGACACTCCCCGCCGAAAAAATTCCAGAAGGATATTTTTTGATGATGGGGGATAACAGAAATCAATCTGATGACGGACGATTTTGGGGATTGATAGATAGGAAAGCCATCGTAGGCAAAGCCTGGCTCCGCATCCTCCCCCTTCACCGCTTCGGACCTGTAGACGTGAGAAAATAACCAACCAGCATATCATTACCTGGCATATTATATAGAGAAAATAAAACTGCCGCTCGCTTAACTCACATCCGTCTTCACAATCTTGCTCTTATACTTCTCAGCTGCCTTCCTTATCTCTCGATACTCAGGATTGGTCAGTCCTGGATCTTCCTTCAAAAGCGAAAAAGCAGCCTGTCGAGCCTCTTCTAATAACTTCCCTTCTCGCAGTAAATCCGCAACACGCAACTCGAAAGCGCCTGCCTGCTTCGTCCCGTAAAGTTCCCCCGGTCCTCGTATCTTCAAATCCTCCTCCGCAATTCTAAACCCATCTGTCGTCTCTTCCATTATTTTAAGCCTTGCCTCCGCTTCGGGAGTGTTATCGGAGCCGATCAATACGCAATAACTCTGCTTCCCCCCCCTCCCTACTCGACCACGCAACTGATGCAATTGCGCTAATCCAAAGCGATTCGCATCCTCGATAACCATCACTCCGGCATTCGGAACGTCTACCCCCACCTCGATCACTGTCGTGCTCACTAAAACCTGTATCTTTCCCGCCCGAAATTCTTCCATCACTTCATCCTTCTCCGATGACTTCAACTGCCCATGCAACAGCCCCACGCGAAATTCGGGAAATATCTCGTTTTTCATTTTCTGATAAAGTTCTTCCGCTGCCTGTGCTTGCATTTTCTCGCTTTCCGAAATTAACGGACACACGATATAGGCTTGTAATCCCGTATTCAAAAGTTTCCTGACCCCTTCATATACTTTTTCTCTTTCATCAGGACGTTTCCAATGCGTTCTCACAGGCTGTCTTCCCGGTGGCATTTCGTCAATCACACTCAAATCCAAATCACCGTAAATCGTCAATGTTAAACTCCTCGGAATAGGAGTCGCGGTCATTACCAAAACATCGGGATTTCCCAATCCTTTTCTACGCAGTGCAGCCCTCTGCATCACTCCGAAACGATGCTGTTCGTCAATAACCACGAAACCCAATTTTTGAAATTCCACTCCTTCGCTAATCAACGCGTGAGTCCCTACGATAATTTGCCCTTTTCCATCACGTGCCTTTTGCAGTGCTTCTTCTCTCTCACGTGGCTTTTGTTTTCCCAAAAATAGAACGATTTCGACATTCAAAGGCGCAAGCAGTCTTTTGAAATTCATGTAATGCTGTTCCGCCAGTATCTCCGTCGGCGCCATGATTGCCGCTTGATAACTCGAGCGCACAGCGGCGAGCATCGCCGCCGCAGCGACGAGCGTTTTTCCGCTTCCCACATCTCCCTGCAGCAAGCGATTCATCGGATGCGGGCGCCTCATGTCCGCAAAGATTTCTTCGATAACACGCTTTTGTGCATTGGTCAATTGAAATCCCGTGGCTTTTTCTAAGTCGCTCACGATTTGCGGAGATGTTTCGAACGAAATTCCCGCTTCGATTCCTACTTCCTGATGCCTCAACGCAAGTGCGACTTGTAAGTAAAAAAATTCCTCGAACACCAATCGCCGCCGTGCTGCACGCTGTGTTTCTTCAGAATCGGGAAAATGAATCTGTTTCAATGACCAATGCAATGGTTTGAGATCCCATCGCTCTCGAAGTGTCTTCGGAATCATATCGGGAAATACATTTACATAATTCAATCCCTGTCGAATCACTTTTCTCAGCAGTTTCTCGTTTAGCCCTTCGGTCAAGGGATAAATTGGAGTGATTTTTGCGAAGTCGTCGTTTTTATGAGGTTGCACGAATTCCCATTCGGGGTTGTTAATCTCGTAACCCCATTTCCCCACCTTCACTTGTCCATATACGATAAGTTCTCCCTCCTGCCTTTGCAATTTCTGACGTATCCATGGTTGGTTGAACCAAGTAAGCCCGATAGTTCCCGTAGTATCCGATAGCGAAGCCTTGACGATTCGAAAAGTGCCCATTCGAGGGCTGATGGTCTCTAATGAAATAATTTTGCCTTTGAGAGTAACCCAGTCGCCTGGTTTCACCTCCCGTATCGATGCGAATTTCGTTCTATCTTCGTAACGCCTGGGGACGTAATACAGGAGGTCTTCGAGTGTTTTGATTCCGACTTTGGCGAGCAACTGCGCCACTTTCGGTCCCACACCTTTCAGATACTGAACTTCCGTTCTCGGGCGATACGTTCCTATCTCTGCCATTTACAAAAAGAGATTATATCGAGATTGAAGGTGCACTCTGAAAAAAGAGAGCAATTAAATTTCATAATCCTCAAAAAAACTTTTGTAAAGATGTTCTTGATGCGTTTGCTTTCCTTCGGCTCTCAAGAGACATCTCGGTCTCCAACGGGGGGGCATTATATATAAATTCAGACACCGACCATTTGCTTTCCCGGAACGGGAAGCCGTAATGCCTCGAGCGATTTCACCAAGAACTCCATCCTCTCTTTTTGTTCCGTCGGCAAAACGAGAGGCCTTCCCCTGCAATCTACGATGAAACCAACCAATCCCGTTTCGAATAAAGGTTCGTCCGAACCCTCTCTTCCCTTCGCTCCGAACCTCCGAGCCACCACTCTCCTTCCCTTTCCCTCGCCGACATCGAATCCTCGCGCTGGTTCGATGATGATCTCCTGCAACGATTCATCTTTAATGGGAATCACTTTCATTTCTCCGAAAGGAACGAACTCTCGAAAACCATTCCCCGACACCGTAACGCAAGGTTCGCCGATTTTCCCTGTCCCCACCGGTGCAATACAAGTTCCTATCCGAATCAAGCAATCCCTTTCGAATACTTGATACGCTGCATCGGGATGATGCACCGATAAAACGCCTAAATGCGGCATCATGAAAATCGAATCCACAGTAAGAATCGTTACCCCTTCCGGCTGATACGCATCGATCATCACCAAAGCGCTCTGCTCTCTTCTCGGCGCGTGGCTCAAAACCCCCCCCGAACCGATAATCATACCCAATGTCATCATATTGATTAATGTCTGTCCCGTAGCCTCTTGAGTCAACGCCTCGCCTATGGTCCGTTGCGTCTGTATACCCACCAACCCGCGCGCCAAGGTTTTATGATGCTCCAGAGCTAACCGCAACGCCTCCCTTGCAACTGCATGCTCGATAAGGAGGTCCTCGTAAGTTTGGGGAATCGTCGTCGGACGAATCATCTTGTTCCTCAAACGACTGCGTAAATCGAAATTTTCTATTTCGAACGGTAGCCATCGCTTGATGTTCTCGGTCCCTGCTTCTTTCAAAACGTTGCAAATCGAATAACTCAAACCTAAATTCGCCGATACCGTTCTATTGTAAATCCCTCCGAATACGGAAAACGTATCCGTCGTAGCCCCCCCGATATCTACGCCTAAAAGGTTGATGTTTCTGCTTTTCGCATACTCCTCCATGAGTTTTCCCACAGCATTGGGGGTTGCCATGATCTCTTCGCTCGTCCATTCCAAAAGTTTGCTGTAGCCAGGAGCCTGCTGCATTACGTGCTCTAAAAAGAGTTCGTGAATCGCTTCCCTCGCAGGAGCGAGGTTCTCCCTGTCGAGTGTGGGCCTTATGTTCTCTACGATTCGCAAATCGATGTTCGGACCGATTTCTTTACGCACCGCTTCACGCGCATCCCGATTTCCTGCAAAGAGAACCGGAAGTTTCATATCTCCGAAACGCGGCTTCGGGTCTGCGCGACGAATGACCTCAGCCATATTCACTAAATGGTCTACCGTACCGCCGTCAGTCCCCCCCGACATCAAAATGATATCCGGCCGCAATTGTCGCAAACGCTCTACCCTTTGATACTCTTTTCTTCCATCGTCTATTGCTAACGTGTCCATCAAAATCGCACCAGCGCCTAACGCCGCTCGCTCTGCACTTTCGGCACTCATCGCCTTCACGACACCTACGACCATCATTTGCAATCCCCCCCCTGCCGAACTCGTGCTCACATAGAGCTCAGCCGCTTCTTCGGGAGAGTTTCTCGTATCCACCAGTTTCCCGTTCTTCAGGAGTCGCCAAACCTTATTCTCTTTGATGAGAATGCGCTTGAGTCCCAACTTCGCTTCCGTAATCTCTTCGAGTTCGCGTACGGAGTTCAAAACACCGACGGTAACATCTTCGAACGGTTTTTCGACGGTCGTCGGCGCTTCCCCTCGAGCAACCAAACGATATTCCCCTTTTTCGTTTCGTTCGATGAGAATTGCTTTAGTCGTTGTCGAACCGCAGTCAGTTGCTAAAATTCGAAGAATATCTATCATTTTATTTCCAAAACTTGCAAAAAACCGTCCGGTAACACGCTTCCGGGCGGAAAGGAAAGTATATCACACCAAGTGACCTCTTATGTTTTCCAAGAAGTCCGTGCGTTTATGGAACCTTATAGAGCTCCTCGCAAATCTTTGCCATCGCGACGTCTCTCTCCGTAATGCCGCCTTCGCTATGGGTCGTAAACGAAACCATCACCTTCCGCCAGGTTACGAGGATATCCGGATGATGGTCTTTCTTATCTGCAAAAAACCCGAGAACGACGACGAACAACAGCCCTTTCGTATAGGTGTCGAATTCGAAAATCTTCCTCAACTGTCCACCTTCGACCTCCCATCCAGGAAGGTCTCTAAGCGCCAAGTCCAATTCTAACGGTGTTAAAAGTGGCATTGCCCATTTCTACCCCATAAGATATGCCAACTCTGCCGATAATTTCCCTAAATAAGGCGAAATCTTATGAGCAATCGGGCGAAAAACTTAGAGCAAAAAATAGCAAGCGAAGAGCGAGATCGCTTTTTTACTCTCGCTCTCGACATGTTATGCATCGCAAATTTCGAAGGGCATTTCAAAAGAATCAACCCTGCCTTCGAAAAAACCCTCGGTTACACGGAACAGGAACTTCTCTCAAAACCTTTCCTTGATTTCGTACATCCTGAAGATAAAGAAGCAACCTTGCGCGAATTATCGAATCTCTCTGATGGAATTGTCACGGAAAGTTTCGAAAATCGCTATCGCTGCAAGGATGGAACTTACAAATGGCTTTCTTGGAGGGCGATACCGAAAAAAAGCGAAGGACTAATTTATGCCGTTGCCCGAGAAATAACCGCACAAAAAGAAGCAGATCAAATAATTCAAAACCAAAAACAAGAACTCGAACGCTGTGTTGCTGAACGAACGAAAGAATTGGAAGAAAGTATCGAGAAACTTAGAATGGAAATCGAACATCGCAAAAAAGCCGAAAAAAACACGACGTTGCAACTCGAACGCGTAAACGCTCTAAGAAAAATCGATTTAGCGATAACAGGAAGCGTAGATTTAAGAGTTATATTAGATGTCATTCTCGACCAAGTAACGAGCCAATTATGTGTAGACGCTGCTGACGTTATGCTTCTCAACGCAAGCAATACATCCTTGCAATTCGCAGCAGGAAGAGGATTCCGAGGAAGTGCGATTCGAAACTCCACCATTCGCATAGGTGAGAGCTATGCAGGAAAAGCAGCACTGGAAAGAGTCTTAGTTCGTGTAAACCAATTACCTCTCGATACGAATTTCATGCGAAAAAAACTCGTAGAGGAAGAAGGTTTCGTTAGTTACGTTTGCGCCCCATTATTGGCAAAGGCGAAAGTAAAAGGAGTTTTGGAAATCTTTCACCGAGAGCCATTAACAATAGATAACGAATGGATTGAATTTCTACAAACGCTCGCCAATCAAGCGACAATCGCTATTGAGAACGCGACGATGATCGAGCAACTCGAACGCCAAAATACAGAACTTCTAATCGCTTACGAAGCAACCTTAGAGGGTTGGGCTGCCGCATTGGATTTGCGAGATAACGAAACACAAGGACACACAGAGAGGGTTACCGAGATGACTTTGCGTCTTGCAGATAGAATAGGAGTTTCAAAAGAACAACTTATACACATTCGAAGGGGTGCTCTTCTTCACGACATCGGCAAAATTGGAATACCGGATTACATCCTCCTCAAGCCGGACAAGTTGACAGATGAAGAAATGGAAATTATGAAAAAGCATCCCTCTTATGCATTTCAGTGGTTGTCACCGATTCGATATCTCGTTCCTGCACTCGATATTCCGTATTGCCATCACGAAAAATGGGACGGCACGGGTTACCCGCGCGGGCTGAAAGGGGAATCCATTCCACTCGCAGCAAGGATCTTCGCTGTCGTAGACGTTTTTGATGCCTTGACTTCCGATAGACCTTATCGTAAGGCTCTACCTAAAGAAGAAGCATTGAAATATATTATCCAAAATGCCGGTTCTCATTTCGACCCGAATATCGTTTCAGCCTTTCTCGAAATGATGAACCAATCACACTCGATTACCAACGAGATTATGATCCCTCCGGCAGCATAAATTGCGCGAACTACACGCGTTCTGGTATCTATATCATAAAGCCTACATTTCAAGCATTAAGTAACCTCTTGGTATCTACCTTTTCCTTCCCCGAACTCTTTTGAAAAAAGCATTTTTCTTGATAACTATGCGTTATAATAAAGAGTTATGAATTTTCTTTCCATACTCGCTTTTACATTACCATTTGGTCTAACTATCCAAAACGATAACATGAGCGAACTTTTGAAACCGATTCGTAATAAATACAATATCCCAGCACTTGCTGCGGCTTTTGTTCGTGGAAACGATGTCGTGAGTATCGGAGCGGTCGGAGTGCGTAAATCGGAATCGAAAGAGCCTATTCAAATTGACGATTGTTTTCAAATCGGCTCATGCACGAAATCCATGACAGCAACGATGATTGCGCGGCTCGTCGAACAAGGCAAACTATCTTGGGAATCGAAAATAAGCGACGTTTTTCCTGAAGCGAAAGCGAAAATACATAACAAATTCAAAAATGTAACTCTTCGACAATTGCTTACCCATCGCTCGGGTCTTCCAGACGATAGAAGACCGGACTCGGTCATCTTTCCTCAACTCCGCACATGGAAAGAACCTTTGCCGAAACAACGAAAGAAACTATTAGAATTGCTTTTAAACCGAGAGCCTGCATACGAACCAGGCACGAAAATGGAGTATTCGAATTATGGTTACGTGATAGCCGGCGCTATGGCAGAAAAAGTAACAGGAAAATCATGGGAAGAGCTTATGAAAAAACTTCTTTTCGAACCTCTCGGAATGAAAACCGCCGGCTTCGGTCCACCCGGACTTTCTTCGCCTGAAAATGTGGCATGGGGTCATCTCGGAGAAAATTGCGAGCCCATAAAACCATCACCCCTGGCAGATAACCCCCCCGTCATCGGACCAGCGGGCACGGTTCATTGTTCTATTTCTGATTGGGCGAAATATGCGATTCTTCACTTGCGTGGTGCACGTGGTGAGAAAGGATTGCTTTTGAAACCTGAAACATTCCGAATACTCCATGGATTTGATAACGGCGAGGCTATGGGATGGATTGTCGGCGACCGAGATTGGGCAGGAGGCAAGACACTTGCTCACGCAGGAAGTAACACCTTGTGGTTCGCTGTAATATGGATAGCACCTCGAAAGAACGCAGCGTTTTTAGCAGTAACGAATTGCGGAAGCGAAAATTCCATCCGCGCATGCGATGAGACAATTTCGGAGATGATAAAAAGTTACATACGAGAGTATCCCCACAAATGGACAGTTCCCAAATATATACTTTTTCAGGAAATTATTTATATCTGTTTTCAAAAAAATCTAATGATGCACTTCACAAACTAGAACAGACTTGTAAGTACTTCCCTCGAGCCTCTATTCGTGATTCCAATGTCTCAGTTCTTGCTTCCTACGTCTTTTGTGTCTGTCTCCTCGGTACATGCACAGGAAATTTCCATTTCAACTGACATTGAGCATACACAGGCCCTCCGCTGAAGTCAGGAGAGCCGAGCCATGCGATTTCTTCTTACCGCTTCTTTTGGGAAGACACGCGTCGGAGATTTAAAGCGGAAGCACGGAGGGACTCAGAAACTCTACTCGCTTCCAACTCCCGTCCGTTCTGTTCCATTCTATGATCGTAGTGAATCTCGTACTCTTTAGGCATGCCGTACAGTTCGGGATGCAAATACTTGCCCTTGTGCTCCTCGGGTTTTTCCTGCTTCGTCTTGAACCCATGCTTCTGAACCCACAGATCGTTGCGAATGGCTTCCACGCGCCAAGAGACCTCCGTGTTCGGTGCGCTCGACCGAATCGTAAACTGATTGTTGCGAATCTTCCGAACGACCTTCACCAGGACGAAGTCTTCCCGCTCGCCGTCATCCAAAACGGTGAGTTGATAGCGGAAGTCGCGGTTGATGGACTCAAAGTAGTCGGGGAGTTGCACGGTTGCATATCCACGCGCGTCTGTAACCACATTTCCGCTGTATGCATTATATGGTTCAGGACCTTCGGTGCAGAAGTGGTTCAAGTAGTGGGTATCGGGGCTGAGCGGGTGGTCGATCTGGAACGATTTAGTTCCGCTTGCACCAAACCGCCCAAGGGAATAGAGGCCGAAACCAGCCTCGCCCTCGTTGACCCCCATTACACCAACATTGACATTTCCGGTGTCCGGCACACGTCCTTCGACGCCTATGCCGAAGCTAGCATTACTTCGCCCAAACACCCCGGTAGCTTCAGTGCCGACTAAGGAATTTGCCAGCCCATAGACACCTATGCCCCAGTAGTCGTCGGCTAGCCCATAGACGCCGATCTTGTAGTCGTTGCCACCTGTGGCGCTTGCCCAGCCGATGACTCCTATTCCGGTAGTGCTGTCGCTTCGTCCATGCACTCCATACGCAGTGCCGCTGGTGGCAGTTGCCCAGCCATAGACTCCTTTACCATTGGTACTAGCACTTATCCCAAACACGCCTTGGGTAGAGCCGTTGTTGGCAGATGCCCTGCCATAGACTCCCGTACCATTGGTGCTCTGGCTCCACCCATACACACCGGTGTTGGAGCCGCTAGTAGCCGTTGCCAAGCCATAGACGCCATAGCCCGAAGTGCTGCTGTTTAGCCCATACACCCCGTAGGTGGTGCCGCTACCGGCAGTTGCAGAGCCAACGACGCCTCTACCTGAGGTGCTGTAACTTTGCCCAACCACGCCGTAGGTGTCGCCGCTGTTGGCACTTTGAAGTACGTAAATTGCAATGGAACTTGTGGCGCTATGCACATGCAGCGGATAAAACGGATTACTCGTGCCTATCCCAACATTCCCAGCGTTGTAAAAGATGTGGTTCCCCGTAGCCTGCCAGAAAGCATCGCGAAGGTCGGCATCGGGAGACCACGCGCTGCCGGTCCATTTCAACACTTGGCCTGCAGATGGTGCAGTGCTCGCAACTGCTTTACCCTGCAAACCATCCACCAACGGGTTAGGATACGTCCCTAACAAATCGCCTCCAGCAGTCCCTGAAGGTGGAGGAAGCGCTTGCCACGTCCCGTTCCCAGAACCATCCGAAGTGAGAACACGTCCCGCAGACGCTCCCGTGGGCATCTGAAATGCATTCGTCTTGATTGCACCCGCAATCAGTGTCCCCGATATGTTCACGTGACCCGTCTGCTGAATCCCAGGAGTCTCCGACTGAAGCAAAACAACGCCTATTGCATCACGATTCTCCTGTTGGAGACTTGCAGGAACTCTGTTCGGCAACGTCACCAAAACGTAGTATTCCTTGCCTTCTGTGAGTCCATCCGCTGGCAAAGACGCGGTGTAACTTCCGTCTTGTATAGCCGCAGTCGAAACAGTCCGGTATGCAAGAACCTCTGTATCTTTGTCATAGAAATTGAACGCCAACTCGGCATAGCCGTCGGGGACAGACTCCCCCTTCACAGTGCCGGACAACGTCAACGTTCTCTCTTGCGCAGAAGCTTCTCTTGGCAAGACTAACCAATTTATTACAACAGGCACGATTACAACCGACGCGATAACCGCGCCTATAAAAGCAAATAGTAATTTCATTTGTTCTTCTCCTTTTGTTTCTTTTTGGTTCTCTCTTTGTCCAGTACCGTGTTTTGCTACTGAGATAAGCAAAAGTATAACGCAAGTTCCGCTCAACGTCCTCAAAGAATCTTGAGATGTTCCAAAGCAAGTAATATTGCCAGGCATTTACGTGCTCCTCCTTATGCCGGGGAATAAAAGTGTAAGTGATGGGTGAAATCTCAGCGTAGAAGAAAAGCAAAAGCGCTGAAGGACCCTGGGTCTCTTTGAGCGTACGAGTACACTATTCCTCCAGGAGGTTAATTCTAAATGTTGCCAGCTTACCTATTGTCTATTTCTTTACTGAGTGCAGGACAGGATGACCATGATCTTTCAGTCATGCAGTCAGCTGAACAGATACCGATCCGATCAGGCAGCGAACTTGTGGAAAATAGTTATTACTTCTCCTTTCCTGCAATATTAGCCGACGATGGCTCCTTTTGCGTACAAAGAGATGGTCATTTTCGCAGATTCACTTTGCCGGATGGAAAAAGCATTGGGCACAATTTATTCCAATGGTATATCTTGAAAAGCGATCCGGATCGAGTGTTAGTCGCAGACTGGAGCCAGGTTGCGCATTGGCCGCGAGATTACCATGCAATATGGAACGAGAGTCCAGTAGTTCCAGAAGATAGTCCTTTCCTCGTGCATTATCTTGCCGGACTATTTGCAATGCGCGACGAGCGGTTCGCCGGCGCGCTCGGCGCAACCGAAATATGGAAGGGCAAAGTTGGTAAAGACGGTGTTACCGTCCGGCCATTCAAGACTTTGGGGTTCGCGGTGATAGCGATCGTAGACTTTGAAGAAAGGGGCCGCGATCCAAATGTGAAAGGGCTCATAAGATACGATGGCGATGCTTATGAGCTGCAGCCGGCATCAGCAGCGTTCTTGAGTGACGGCAGTCTTCGAGGAGCATTCCTGCGGGTCCGCAAGACGAGACCCAGAAAGATTTGCGTATCCTTCGAAATATACGAACTGTGGAAATCAGGAAAACTAAAGCTGGTTTATAGCATTCCTCTGCCCCGGGACTTCACGTGGGATTGGAGGTCGTATAACGTTGATGCGGCGAACGCTCAAGTAGTCTACGACTTGCCCGACCCCGGCGGGAAAACGCACGTACTCGATTGCGTCGGCAGAACTATTGCAATCTACGATTCGCCGCCAGGCTTCGTGGCGCATATAGCGCTCATCAACGGCTCTCCAGTTTGGGAAATAAGGGAGCAATCAAGGGAATACCCTAACACATACTGGTGGAATCCGGCCAATTTTTCTATAGCATTCGTTGTCCATGGAAGGACAAAGGTATTTAATGGTTATCGGCTGTTGGGCTACAGCGCTTCCCGCAAGAACGCACTTATCCTTGATCTTAATAAGAACACTTGTATTCTGCTTAGGTTTAAATAAGATCCAAATTTACGCAGCAGAAGATTTGCGTGTGCCGCACTGCATTGAAGCTATTTTCTTCGCGGGTCCCCGGACAAGCAGTGCGGTAAAAGTACAAAATCCCGCGGCGTGCTAACCTTGCAGACCGTTGCGGGTCTACTACTTTTTTGTCGCTGAGGGGCTTAGCTGCATTTACAAACAAACAACTCGGGATGGGCACGGCGTTTCCTCAATAAATATTCGGCTGTACGCCGAAACCACAAAAAATAAATCCGGGCAGCGTGCTAACCTTGCAGACCGTTTCCAGTCTACTACTTTCGCCGCAGAAGGGCTTAACTACCGTGTTCGGGATGGGAACGGGTGTTTCCCCTTCGCTATGGCCACCCGGAAATTCTATTTTATTCTACCTCACAAGGCAACTTTCCTTCTATGGACATCAGGGAGTTGTTGTACCCTTATTCCCCTTGGTACCCAGCAGTGTCGCGCACCCAGAGCTTCTATTTAGACGCTCGGGTTAGAGGCTCGGGCTCAATGTACCGAACTGGTTCTAACGCTTTCGCAGGAATATCATCTTTAGGCTCCAAGAATCTCCTAAACATGATTCCGCGTGCACGATGAAAGTCCACCCACTTAGGGAGGTAATAAACGTTCACTAAAGTAACCGGCTCTTCCTCATATCCAACTCCTGTGCGATCCCATTCCAAAATTAGCGTGTTCCCTGATAACTTCATTCTCACCGGAGTTATGAAACGAAGGTTAGGCGAATGGTCGAAGATTGCCGCTCCAGGCGCTGATAGTGTCGGATGAGTCTTGTAGACCAAACCAAACACAGGCGCAAGCAACACGTGCTTCGTCGAAAAAAATACTTCAACGCAAAAGCGATCCTCAGATGCTGTCGGAAGTTTCTCCTTGAAGATGAGCTGCACCCTATTGGTCGAACCTTTACGTTCGAATGTGCCGCTCTCGGGTACAGCCCAAGAAGGCACCTTGTAGTCTTTTCTAACGCCAGACTTTATGTCCGTAAAAAAGGCGTCCTTTTGAATAGTTCCTTGCTCGGGGACCATGAGTTCTTGACGCACATTGGGTGCTTTCCTTGAAGACTCCATGGTAGCGTGCCCGTCAATGCAACCGACCAAAAACAGAATCACTGAAAATATGCACGTAACGATCATCTTACTCTCCTTTATTTCCGGGCTTTATCGCGCTATGGTGGACCTACAAGGAAGGCATAACCTCTCTAGCATGATTCGGACTGCTGTCTTTACCAGATGGTTCAATAGGATCCTCCTCTGGGAAGATTATATACTACGTTCCAAATTGATATTGCGCTCTGGAACCTGCGCACCGTGCAATTCCCAGTTCCCGATTGCAGAAAGCGGGAACTGAGAATTACGCCGTTTTATAGCCCTCGACCTATTAGTACCGCTCATCTCAACGCATTGCTGCGCTTACAACTGCGGCCTATCAACCCGGTAGTCTTCCGGGGGTCTTACTTGGTTGACCCAATGGGAAATCTTATCTTGAGGTCGGCTTGGCGCTTAGATGCTTTCAGCGCTTATCCGATCCCGACGTGGCTACCCTGCGTCTGCGCCTGGCGGCACAACAGGTACACCAGAGGTCAGTTCAGCCCGGTCCTCTCGTACTAGGGCCGACTCCTCTCAAATTTCCTGCGCGCGCAGTGGATAGGGACCGAACTGGCTCACGCCGTTCTGAACCCAGCTCGCGTGCCACTTTAATCCGTGAACTCCGGAACCCTTGGGACCTAATTCAGCCCCAGGATGTGACGAGCCGACATCGAGGTGCCAAACCCTACCGTCGCTGGGAGCGCTCGGGTAGGATCAGCCTGTTATCCCCGGGGTAGCTTTTATCCGATGAACCCTGGCGTGCCCACGCACCACCAGGGGGTCACTAGGCCCGACTTTCGTCTCTGCTCGATTTGTCAATCTCACAGTCAAGCACCCTCTATACCCTTACGCTCAACGCCTGATTTCCGACCAGGCTGAGGGTACCTTTGGACGCCTCCGTTACCTTTTGGGAGGCGACCGCCCCAGTCAAACTACCCGCCTATCACTGTCTCCAACCCGGATTACGGGTCAGATTAGCGCATCAGATTGTAGAGGGTGGTGTTCCATTGGCGCCGAAGCTCCCACCTACGCTCTACACCACAATCCAACACGCAATGACAAGGTGTAGTAAAGCTCCACGGGGTCTTTCCGTCCTACTGCGCGGAACCCGCATCTTCGCGGGTGGTACAGTTTCACCGAGTCTCTCGCTGAGACAGTGCCCAAGTCGTTACGCCTTTCATGCGGGTCGATATTTAATCGACAAGGAATTTCGCTACCTTAGGACCGTTAGAGTTACGGCCGCCATTCACCCGTGCTTCGGTTCAGTGCTTCTCCCGAAGGATGACACATCCCCTTAACATCCGGGCATTGGGCAGGCGTCAGCCCCTATACATCGGTTTTCACCTTCGCAGAGACCTGTGTTTTTGGTAAACAGTCGCCTGGGCTGCTTCGCTGCGACCCCGACTTTGTCGGGGCACCCCTTCTTCCGAGGTTACGGGGCTCTTTTGCCGAGTTCCTTAGCGAGAGTTCTCTCGAACGCCTGAGTCTCCTCGACTCACCTACCTGTGTCGGTTTGCGGTACGAGCGAGCAAAAGTTAACGCCGTCAGGGATTTTCGCGTCCACTAGCGGTCCCAGTTCGTTCACCCCGAAGGGATCCCTTCCCACGCAATTCACGATGATGCACGTTTTCACCGTGCCACGCGAATTGCGTGCCCACAACAACCAACGGTGTGGGATGGAACTTTTAGTGGCGTCTTCCTTGGCAACTTCTGCTCGGGGACGGAATATCAACCGTCTATCCATCGGCTACGCCTTCCGGCCTCGCCTTAGGGCTCGCCTAACCCTCCTCTGACGAACATGGCGGAGGAAACCTTAGGTTTTCGGCGGTCCGGATTCTCACCGGACTTATCGCTACTCGTGCCTGCATTCGCACTCCACCTCGCTCCACGCGTCCTTACGGTCACGCTTCACTGCAAGGCGGACGCTCCCCTACCGCACTCCGATAAAAATCGGAATACCCGTAGCTTCGGGACACGGCTTCAGCCCCCTTACATTGTCCGCGCGAAACCACATTCGGCCAGTAAGCTGTTACGCACTTTTTAAAGGATGGCTGCCTCCAAGCCAACCTCCTGGCTGTTTATGCGGTCTCACATCGTTTCACACTTAGCCGTGATTTGGGGCCCTTAGCTGTCGGTCTGGATTGTTTTCCTTTTGACAACGGATCTTAGAACTCGCTGTCTCACTGCTCCGCTAATCCTATGCCATTCAGAGTTTGATTGGGTTCGGTAACCTTGTAGGGCCCCTAGCCCATTCAGTGCTTTACCTGCATAGGACAACACGGAACGCTGCACCCAAATGCATTTCGGGGAGAACCAGCTATCTCTGCGTTCGATTGGCATTTCACCGGACTAACCACAGCTCATCCAGGACCTTTTCAACGGTCATTGGTACGGTCCTCCATGAAGTGTTACCTTCACTTCGACCTGGCCATGGATAGATCACGCAGTTTCGGGTCTGCTCGCACCGACTCGTCGCCCTCTTCGGACTCGGTTTCCCTCCGGCTTCATGGCTAAACCATTTAACCTCGCCGGTACGAACAACTCGCAGGCTCATTCTGCAAAAGGCACGCCATCACGCTTTTCTCGATTACTCGAGACATAGCGCTCTGACTGCTTGTGGGTGATGCGATTTCAGGTTCTATTTCACCCCCATGCCCTGGGTACTTTTCACCTTTCCCTCACGGTACTGGATTCGCTATCGGTGACTAACAGTATTTAGCCTTACCCGGTGGTCCGGGCGGATTCACACGGAGTTCCTCGTGTTCCGTGCTACTCGGGATCCGAATCGCTATCGTCGGTTTTCGTGTACGGGGCTGTCACCCTCTATGGCGCCACGTTCCAGAGGCTTCCACTAACCTATTGTCGCTAAACATCGTCCCACTACCCCCCGATGCATGCATCGGGGTTTAGGCTCTTCCGCTTTCGCTCGCCACTACTTACGGAATCTCTTCGATTTCTTTTCCTCGGCTTACTGAGATGTTTCAGTTCAGCCGGTTCCCCTCTAACGCTTATGGATTGGGCGTTAGATAACCAGGGTTTACCTGGTTGGGTTTCCCCATTCGGAGACCCCCGGATCAATGCTTTTGTGCAGCTCCCCGGGGCGTTTCGCCGCTTACGCGTCCTTCATCGGCTGTTAGTCCCTAGGCATCCGTCGCACACCCTTTGTAGCTAACAAACGGCAAATCTTTTCTTAGATGCGCAGGTTCCACAACGCAATATACAAACTTTTCAAAGAGCACGTTTACTGCTGAGAAATCTCTCCCAACAGCAACCTCATAAGGTACCCCAAAACAACTTGCTTGTCAAGGGGAAGTCCAAATTATATAAACCCGCTTCGAAATTATAAGTTCCAAAATCTCAAAAACATCCGTTACTATTTTCGTTGGCGCCTCGCCTTTTAAGGCAAATTACGGAGCTCCGGGACGCGCTGTCGAATCACCATTCGTCTTTCCGAGGGGAAACTCAAATACGCCGTCATCGATCCACGCCTCAGTAAAACCGCTGCAAAAGCATGGAAATGGATCCCAAATAAACCGGGAACAGAATCTGCTATCGCTCTCGGGATGATACAACTCGTTACTGTATAAGCGCTCGATAAGTTAAAGGTTTTTTAGTCCGAGGTAGGGCTAATATCTTTTCGCAGAAACACTTGATGTCCATTCTGCACGTCTTCATTACAAGATGAGGAACAATCATAAGCGAATGCCATTGCACCAACGCATATTTTTAGGATTGTTCATAGGTGCAATCCTCGGCTTGGTTTCTCAATGGGTTTTGGGTTCGGACGACGAACGCGTGCGATGGTTCGTTGCCAACATTACAGACCCTATAGGGCAAATCTTCCTAAGAATGATTTTTATGATCGTTGTTCCCTTGCTTATCTCTGCTCTTGTTATGGGCGTCGCTGATTTGGGGAGCGCTGGGAAAATAGGGCGTGTCGGGTTACGTTCTTTAGTCATGACGATTTTGTTATCTTCGATAGCCGTTACTTTGGGTTTGCTCGCAGTGAATACGGTACGTCCCGGAGATGGAATCGATTCAACGAAGCGCGAAAGTCTTATTTCGACTTATACGACGCAATCCGCTCAACAGGAAGCGGCAAAAAGCGTGGAACGCGCGAAGGAAACGAAGCCTTTCGCGCAGACCATCGTAGAAATCATTCCTGATAATCCTTTTATTTCTGTAACTGGTGCATTGAGTGGCGGTCTGCTGTCTTTAATGTTTTTTGCATTGGTTTTTGGGATAGCGTTAGGTTCTGTATCTCCAGATACAGGAGAACCTTTAAAAAATTTCTTTAGGTCGCTTTTCGCAGTAAGTTTGAAAGTAATAGACTTTGCGATGCTCTTAGCGCCATTAGGTGTTGCTTGCTTGATTTTCAAAACGACTGCAATACTCGGATTCGATGCAATGCTCGCCCTCGGGAAATATATGTTGACCGTTTTAGGCGCTTTGGCAATTCATCAATTTTTTGTTTATAGTTTTGTCTTATGGACAATCGCACGACGTAATCCCGTAAATTTCTTTTCTCAAATCAGCGAAGTTCTCATGACAGCCTTTGCCACGAGTTCGAGTAATGCAACGTTGCCTACGGCTTTGCGTGTTGCGGAAGAAAACGTAAAAGTCCCTCGGGAGATCAATCAGTTCGTACTTACCCTCGGAGCGACAGGAAATCAAAACGGAACTGCGCTTTTCGAAGGTATCACGGTGCTTTTCCTCGCACAGTTTTTCGGAATAGAACTTTCTCTTGCAGAACAAATCGGCGTGATGGGTCTTGCAATCCTCGCAGGAGTAGGTACTGCTGGAGTTCCTGGTGGCGCATGGCCTATGATTGCGGTGATATTGAACAGTTACAAGATACCGACTGCGGGCATCGGGTTGGTTTTAGGGATTGACAGAATCTTAGACATGAGCCGTACCGTTTTGAATGTCACTGGTGACATCACGATTGCTACTTGCGTTGCAGAAATGGAACGTCGTTCGAAAAAATAAAATGTTTTTTACAACAGATCTTATTTCTAAATCGGCTAAAATCTTTTGGCATGGAGAGGACAATGATAATAATTATAACACCGCATGGGTGGGTATGAGAGTTCACAACGATGGAAAAATGTACTTTTTGTGATATCGTCATCGGAAAAATCAAAACCTCAATCGTCTTCGATGACAATCATACATTATGTTTTTTAGACAAAAAGCCGATATTCCATGGTCATTGTTTAATTATTCCCAAACAACACATAGCGACATTAGAAGAAGTACCGAAATCTTTGCTTGGACTCCTTTTTTGGAATGCGAGGCTGCTTTCGGAGGCTATCGAAAATGCATTAGGAGCGGAAGGAACATTTATTGCGCTAAATAACAAAATAAGCCAAAGCGTTCCACACATCCATGTCCATGTAGTTCCACGCAGGCATAAGGATGGATTGCGCGGCTTCTTCTGGCCACGCACGAAATACGAAAACGATGAGCAGGCAATCGAGATAGCCCGGAAAATTGCCTCTTCTTTCAAGCAAATCTCGAAAGAAAGAGGAGAAAAGGAAGCGTAGAATAAGAAACCTTTTTGCCGATAGGGTATACATTGTCATTACGATAATGGAAGGAGGTAATCCATGCTGAGTCCTAAACTCGTTGAAGCCTTGAGAAAGCAAATCGGAAGCGAACTTACCGCCAGTCATCAGTACCTTGCCGTTGCTTCCTATTTCGGAATGCAAAGTCTGAATGGATGGGCTGAATTCTTTTTCCGTCAGTCGGATGAAGAAAAAGAACACGCTATGAAAATTATAAACTTCCTTTTGAGATGCAGCGTAGAACCACGGTTCCCTGCTCTCGCTGAAGCCAAACCTAATTTTAAATCTGTGCTGGATGCAGTGGAACGCTGTCTGAGATGGGAAAAGGAAGTAACGAAACAATTTTATGCGATGGCGGATGTCGCTTTGAAAGAAAAAGATTACACCACATTTCAATTCTTACAGTGGTTTATCGAAGAGCAAGTCGAAGAAGAAGACTTGATGACACAACTGGTGGATTTAGTGCGAAGCGGGATTAACCTTTTCCAAGCAGAACCACTTCTTCCAAAACCTGAATAGGATCAATTAAGACAACGAGTAAAACAACGAGGCATCCAATCTTAAAAACAGACTGGATGCCTCGAATGTTTTTTATAGACTCACTTTCCAAAAGGCATGGTCTATTTCCACTGTCCAACCTTGTCCGACATTTCTATCGGTCAAACGCCATCCTACTCGAGCGAGAACACGTTTCGTTCCTGCTTCGATAAAATTCGAGGCGTTCGCATCTACGAGCACGGTAGTCGTGGAATCCGAAGTCGTTCCAGTTCGAACGTCTTTCAATACCCATTTCCCAGAGACGAAATCGAACAACTCGATTTTCTGCTCGATGTCTGTCCTACCGACTTTCGACTCCAATGTAAAAGTGAGAGCGATGGCAGTGGATATGGGAGACTTACCTTCGAGAACTATTTGCACGTGAGTATCTGCATTGCCCAAAAAGGTGGGGCGAATGCGTAAACGATTATCATCACTCGCCAATAGGTCGTTTAATCCACCAGCATGAACTTTTCCAATCGTAACATTGAAGTTCGATACGGAAACATCATGCTCTTGATGACCGACAGGATTTTTCTGCTCATCCGTCAGTAGATTTATCCACCCTTCGACTTCTGCGGAGAGTTTGCCGGTTCCTACTAAAGACACCGTTGGTTGAATCCATCCGTCGTGAGTCATCGGAAGTGGCTTTACTCCCTGACCGCCTGTACCATCGGTAACGCCTGCACCAGTGCTACCATTCGCAAGAAGAATTCTTCCTACGACTTTCGCATCGGAGCCATCGCCATCTCCATTCGGGTCCGGGTCGATAACGATTAACACATTCGAATGTTGACACGTAACATAAGCATAGTAACCGCCACCGAGTTTCGCTCCCCAATTAACACCATGCGCGCCAGCAGGAACAGGAACGTAGGCGACAATTTCATCTTTGGAAGTGTCGATAATTGCAACATGGTCTGCAGAACCCGTGTTTGCGCGAGGGATTGTAGTCAAAGATAACACTGCAGTGGCTGCGAACTTTTCATCCGGGCTCACAGGTGTTTGGATCGGAACTTGCAGAGTATCCAATAGTCCGAATCCGGATTTTCCATCGGGAGTCAATGTAACCGAAATCGTTTTCACGAGTTGCATCGTATCTACATTGACCACGCTCACAGTTCCGGATGCAAGATTCGCGACATAGGCTTTATGCACGCCTTTCACATGACATTCCCCCGCAGCGATTGGCATCAGAAGCGCAGAGCGAAGAGAATCATTCGGGTCATGAACAAACTCTGCTAACACGTTTCCCGTTTCCGTATCTAATATGCTTATCGAGCCGCCAAGACCGAGTCCTTTAAACACATTAGGAACTACTACGCGGTCACCAGAGCCGCAAGTAAGCCAATGCGCATGCGGATGATTGCGTCCTTCTCCGGTCGGAACGGAATCAATGATGTTCAATCCATTTGCGCTATCTTCGACTTTCACCATATTGTTCTCCGCACTCAAGGGGATCGTGAGGATGCCCATTTGCTGAGAACCTGGCGTGGGAATCGTAATGATGTGCGTCGGAGCCTCGCCAACGGTGATGCTGTCAAGGATTTTTCCCGAAGCGCGGTCTATTTTGTTGATCCACTTTCCGAACCAGTTGCTGTTGTAAATGGTGTCTAATGCAAAATTCGCCCACATGTTGTGCGGGTTATTCCAAAGTCCTTCTGTTGCCAAGCCGTTTATTTCACGCTCGACACTGAATGTCGCAGCATCTACGACTGTAATCGTTCCAGGTTTGAGAGCGCCTTGAGCGTCGCGTTGATTGGGAACACGCTCGAATTGCGTATTTACCCACACTTCACCGACGCCCGGTATCGAAGGTTTTATTTCGTCTGCCGCAGTGAAGATTCTCCATTTTGAAGATTTTTCTTCATCGGTGGGGGCAACTGTAGCAAGTACGGATAACACGGTGCTCGCGGGTAAGGAATCGAGACCCAAATGACCGATAAACGGCAACATTTCTTTCGTTACATCGGGGATATTGCCGCTTGCGTCTTTCACTGCAACGACCCCAGTCATGTAGGGGTGTATTTTGCAAACGAAAAGATACACACCGGGCACATCGAATTCTGCAGACAATGTTCCGTTTTGAGATTGGTCTTGGTCGAATTCGAGTGTAGAACCCGAAGGCTTGATCGCTAAAGTAACTGTATGTCTCGTGTTGGTACAACAACCATCAATCTTGAAATCTACGCGCTCACCTACATTGATGATGGAAACCGGAGTCCCCGTATTTTCACTGCGAAACCAATTTCCGGGTTCATCATTTAGAAACATAGTATCCGCAGCATCTCTATTGCGTGAACTCGAAGATTCTGCGAAAGCAGTAATAAAAAGCAACATGACAATCCATAAAGTTCCTAACATTTTTCCGTTCATTGATAACCTCCTATCGGTATCAAAGCAGTGAAGAAATCACTACACCTGCTTTGCGCTGAAGTAAAAGAGGCTAAGGCTTGATTTTTTGATACATGGAACAAACCCTATTTCCAGACTAAAATAGATTGGAATCCTCGTAGCATCAAAAAATGCGTAACAATACATAGTGATGCTCGAAGAAATCGCCCGATACGAGGCTATGCGTGCTGCCGTAGACCAGCGATATGGGTTATGGGCGATACTTTTTGCCGTCAAGCCGCGAGTAGAGGAAGAAGAACCCGAGATTCGCAACGCGGTACTCGAAACTTTGCGTTCGCTCTACCGAGAAGGATATATCCAATTTTTCCGCAGCCCGTTTCTTTGGGGGAGACGTACTCTGCTCGACGAACCGGAAATCGAAAAGGCATTTTCCGATGAGAGAAATTGGAAACCACGACAACTCCCGTTCGGAACGCTCGTGAGAATCTCAGCTACCGAAGAAGGAAAGAGAAAATTCTTGCAAGGAGAATTCGGAAAGCCTGCACCCATTTTAAAAACCCCGCCCCCCACTGCATGGGAAAACCTCGAACTCGCTCCGGTTACATGGCAGGAAATAGGTGCTATTTTCTTCGCCTTCCTCGGTTTCGCGGTTTTCGCCTTTTCGGCAAGTGCCATTATAGAGTTCTTCCAACCAGGAATAGAACGAGATTTCGACCTCTTTCAAGTTCTTACGATGGTTTTCGGAGGTTTCGCTGGCTCTGCCATTGCACTCGTTGTGTGGGGAAAACTTTTCGCGGAGTGGAGAAAGAGGCAACTTTCCAAATCGAGGGAAACAGTGTCGGGAATTATCCCGGATCAATATCTTCAGGGTCCGACGTTAAATCCTTTCGATGAATTCGGAAACCCTCGGTATTAAGGTGACTTTAGACGCGGTAAAATTTATATCTTCGTGCAAACCCTCGAAGTAGCCCAACCTCGAAAGACAGCTTCCACCTACAAAATCATAACATGGGGCTGTCAAATGAACGTGGAGGACAGCGAGCAAATGGAACTCTTCCTCCAACGAATGGGGCTGTCCGAAGCGTCTTCCCTCGAAGAGGCAGATGTAGTACTTCTCAATACTTGTTCTGTGCGACGAAAACCCGAAGAAAAGGCATTCTCATTTTTGGGAGAACTGAAAAAACTCAAAGCGCAAAAAGAGGAAATGATCATCGGGGTTTGTGGGTGCATGGCGCAACTTCGTGCAGAAGAAATTCGCAAGCGATGTCCTCATGTGGATTTTATCGTGGGCACTGCTCAAATCGCGCAAATTCCCGGCTTGATAACCGAAGCGAAACAAGCCAGACGCTTCGAGATGCGTTTGGATCTCCCCCCCCGAAAAGGTGCGATTGTTACTCATCTTCCCTCACGCGCACAGCCAGAGAAGAAAGCCACAAAAATCAAAGCCTTCGTTCCTATCCAATACGGCTGCGATAAATTCTGCACCTTTTGCATCGTACCGATAACGCGAGGAAGAGAGAGAAGCCGACCTACGGATGACATTTTAAACGAAATCCGCATACTTGCTGAAAAAGGTGTCAAAGAATTTACGCTTTTAGGGCAAACCGTAAATTCGTATGGCAAAAACCTTCTGGAAGGAAGGGTTCCCTTCTCCCGCTTGCTTTGGAAAATTGCAGAAATAGAAGGCGTTGAACGAATTCGCTTTACGTCTCCTTATCCGCGGGATTTTCGCGATGACCTTATCAACACGATTCGAGACTGCGATAAAGTCATGGAACACGTGCATCTTCCGCTTCAATCCGGTGATAACGATGTACTGAAAGAAATGCGGCGTGTTTACACAGTCGAACAGTTCAAAGAAATTTACTGGAAATTGCGCGAAATTCCCGGCATAGCGATTACAACGGATATCATCGTCGGATTTCCGGGCGAAACAGAAACGCAATTCGAGAATACGCTTAGAGTCGTCGAAGAACTGCGTTTCGACTCTGCATTCATGTTCGCCTATTCGCCGCGCCCAGGCACTCCTGCCGCGCAACGCACCGATCAAATTCCTCATAACGTGAAAAAAAAGAGACTGCAAGAGTTGATTGCGTTGCAAAACCGAATCACCTGCGAAGTGAACGCGACGGAGGTCGGTAAAGTTTTCGAAGTTATGGTCGAAGGCTTTTCGGAAAAAGAGCCCGATAAGATGATTTCCACGAACGGAGACTCGAAATGGATGAAAGGCCTGACAAGGCACAACAAAACCGTGCATTTTCTCGGTGAAAATAAAATCGAAGCAGGCGAAATCGTAAGCGTTCGCGCAACGGAAAGTCATCTTTGGGGCTTTTATGCAGAGATTCTCTAATTCTCTGCGATTTGAAAATGATGCGTGGTTAGCGCAAGAAAGTGCTTAAATGCTTCTTGCGAACGGATTAAGCACGAGATTCCGTCTATAAAGGAATGAACTATGAAACTTGGTAGATTATTTTTCAACACGGTATTTCTTTCAGGTCTCATATCCCTCAGCACTTTTTCTTCTGCCTATGATTCTTTCCATGTAAAACTCAATGCACAACTCACTCTCAGCGATTTAGGCGCTTCCTCTGGAAATGGATGCTGGGGATACATTTCGGAATCGGGGAGGGAATATGCCTTGATGGGGTGCGACAACAAGGTCGCATTCGTAGAAATCACCGACCCTGACAATCCGATTTACTTTGCATTCATTCCACACACCAGCAGCACTTGGGCTGATATCAAAGTTTACAAAAACTACTGCTATGTGGTGACAGAGGCGAGCGGTTCGGGAATTCAAGTTATAGATTTATCTCTCATAGACAATCACACCGTCACTCTCGTGAACGTAGTTCCCTTTCCAGGACGCAGCCACAACGTTGCAGTGGATACGAAAAGCGGATTTCTCTACACAGCCGGTTCGCATGAAGGACCAGGAACGACCGTATGCTTTTCCTTAGCAGACCCAGCGAATCCTGTAAAAGTCGGTAAGGATTCTATGACAGAGAATTATGAACACGACATCATGCCGTACACGTATACTGCCGGTCCCTATGCGGGACGCCAAATTCTTTTTTGTTCGAGCGAAGATAGAGGAGTCGAAATTTACGACGTTACGGATAAAAACAATCCCTTTTTAGTAAAGACCGTCACGTACCCTAATATCGGTTACTGCCATCAAGCTTGGATGAGCGAAGACGAAAAATATCTTTATGTGGATGACGAATTCGACGAATGGATTTGGGGTTACACTACGCGAACGATTGTGCTGGATGTAAGCAGTTTGGAAAATGCGCATTACGTAACGACGTTCACCTCAGGCTCGCCAGCGATAGACCACAACCAATATTATCGTGACGGATTTATTTTCCAAGCAAACTACACGTCTGGGTTGCGAATCTTCGATGCGAACGATAATCCGACATCCCCACCGCAAGTCGGATGGTTCGATACGTATCCTCTCGGAGACCCCGTCGCCTTCGAAGGGGCGTGGAATTGTTTTGCGTTTTTCAACAGCAATACCGTAATTGTCAGCGATATCAACCGCGGGTTGTTCATCCTCGACCCGACCGAGGCTCTCACTCGTATCGTCGTTCCTTACGATTTGAAGTTGCTCAAGGGTTCGATTCTTTCGGGGGGGCTATCTGAATTAGCGTTCAGCGATGATGCATTTCTGCGCTTGCGTCCGTTTGCGTTGACCCCGCCCTCTCAGCCGCAAGTCCAAATCGAAATCTCCGGTACTTCTCCCTCGACGACCCCATCCTTGCTCGATTTCGATATCGAGTCTGCCACGGACATTTCAGGAATCATACAAACGATAGAAATCCTAAATTACGAAACGAATAAATGGCAACTGCTGGATTCTCGAAACACTTCTTTATCCGATACAGAGGTGAAAGTATCGGCAACGGGCAACTTGCAGAATTATGTCAATCCTGCTGACAAATCCGTTCGCATACGTTTATCTTGGAAAGCCGAACGCTCATCGGTTGGATTACCTTGGACTGTAAGAGTGGATAAGGCAGTTTGGGACATCGCGCCATAAAGTTTTTTCATAATCAATTTATTCCTTGTCTAAGACTCCTCGTTCACAACCTCTGGTTAGGAACGCCTTTTTAACCTTTCTAAACAAAGGGAATGTTACATATTTTGAGAAAACCCCTCCTTAAAGGTTCCCCCTGCTTTGCAGGGGGAACTGCTTTTTGAAAACTGCAACTGCAAACAAAAAATAAATTGGCTCTTCGTTTCCAACCAAGCTTAGGAAACGCTTTTTTTCGTGGTAATGTATATTTAGTGTCTCGAAATTTCAGGAGTCATCAAAAAATCAAAAAGGAGGCAAAAAAATGGCTCTGCAACTTGGAGATATCGTACCGAACTTCACCCAGAACTCGACCGAGGGTCCCATTGACTTCTATGAATATATCGGCGACAGTTGGGCAGTCCTTTTCTCTCATCCGAAGGACTTCACCCCGGTATGCACTACCGAACTCGGGGTCGTCGCAAAACTGAAGTCCGAGTTCGAGAAGCGCAACGTGAAAATCCTCGGATTGAGCGTAGACCCTGTGGAAAGCCATCTCGGATGGATTCAGGACATCGAAGAAACCCAGAACACGAAAATCAACTTCCCGATCCTCGCCGACGCGGACCGTAAAGTGTCGAACCTCTACGGGATGATTCATCCGAACGAGGATAACGTGTTCACTGTGCGAACGGTCTTCGTGATTGACCCGAACAAGAAACTACGGCTCACTATCACCTATCCCGCCAGCACCGGTCGCAACTTCGAGGAGATACTTCGCGTCATCGACTCTATTCAACTGACGGAATATCACAAAGTCGCAACTCCTGTGAATTGGAGAGATGGCGACGATGTGATTATTCTTCCTTCGGTAAGCGACGACGAAGCGAAAAATCTCTTCCCGTCGGGTTGGAAGGCGCTGAAACCATATCTGAGAATCACTTCGCAGCCGAAATAAACGGGATAGAAATTTTTTCGTTTCTAATTTCTTTTTTCGTTCCCGACCTCTGATTGGGAACGCTGTTTTTTGACCCTAAGGCTCTATCGAAATATCTCGTTCCCGACTTCTGGTTGGGAACGCTTTTTTAACGTATGGTCTCTCTCGAAACGGAAACTGATTTCAAGCAATTAAAAAAGAATAGAAATTCAGTTAGCTTTTCACACCAATTAGTCAATGCAAAAAAAATTGTACGCTTTGAGGGATAATAAATGTACATGAAAATTCGTGGCACAGAGGATTCGAAACCTAATCTGGATTCAGCCGCAGAGGCTCTTCGGCAAATCATAGATGGGAAAGATATTCCATCCCCGAGTTCGCTTCTCCGAAATATCACTGCCGATAAAGCTGCTATTCGTCTTCCTTATTTTCCTTATTCGATTATAACCAACCTTGCACACGCTGTCTTTTGGCAAAACAATTGGCTGAACCGTTTGAAGGGAATTCGTTCACGACCTTTCACAGAAGATTGGAGGGTGCCGTCGAAAGAAGAGTGGGATAATCTTCGCGCTGAATTTCTTTCAGGATTGGAGGAAGCATTAATGTTAGCGACTATGAAACCTCCGAATCCTAAGATGCAGTCCGATGAAATGGCTGCAAAGGTGCTTTTCGAACTCGTAATTCACACTTCCTATCATTTGGGTCAAATCAACTTAATGAAACGTGCATTACGATTATCGAAGAAGCAATAAATGTTAGAGGATAGATGCCTTTAATGCCTCAACTGCTCTGTAGTTAAGGCTTTTCTACGGTTTGATGCCTCAACTGCTCTGCAGTTGAGGCTCTTTCACTATAGCACTCCCGTACTAAATGCTTATAACCTTATTCCGTTCTTTTCGTAATATTGTTGATGATATTCTTCTGCAAGCCAAAACACATTTGCGGGTGCTATTTCCGTGGAAATTTTCTTACCTTCTTTGCGCATCTTTTCGATGAGTTCTTCTGCTATTCGTTTCTGTTTTTCATTGCGATAAAAAATAGCGCTCCGATATTGATAACCCGATCCGCAAGGACGTGAGGGATCGTGAATTCGGAAGAAGATTTCCAAAAGTTTTTCGAAGGAAACTTTATTCGGGTCGAATTCAATGAGCACAGCCTCGGCATGTCCCGTGTCACCCGAACACACTTGTTGATACGTCGGATTTTCCCTGTTCCCTCCCGTATATCCTACGGCTGTAGCAATGACTCCTGAGGTTCGGCGGAACTCCGCCTCGATTCCCCAGAATCAACCAGCGGCGAGCGATGCCAACTCATGACGCCGCGCTGCCGCTACCTCGTCGGGGTTTTGCGCCTTGCCGATATCCCCCGGGCGCGTACCGACCCTTTGCAATGCCTCTTCTGGCTTCGAAAAATTCAATGCGCACATAGTTACTATAACGACAAACACCACGATGACGCTCGAGATATTCATCTACACTCTAATTATCCCACATCTGAGGCACTTAGTCGAAAACCTCGTATTTTTTTCCGTCTTGACATACGATTCGAGGATTATTGTTATATAATAAACGTATCTTAGGCTCCGAACCCGCAAGTTGGCATTCTGAACCTCTAAGCAGACTGTTGACCGAGAGCGAACCCGAGCCTGGACCAGACACCTAAAAGGAGGTCAGAATGGCAACAAAATCGTTATATGTCGGAAATCTTCCTTATTCCACCACTGAGGTTCATTTAGTGGACCTTTTCGCCCCTTACGGAGCTCGCTCCGCCCGCATCATCGAAGGTCGGGGATTCGGTTTCGTAGACGTTGACGAGGAGCAAGCCGATGCAGCCATCGCGGCTCTCGACCAAAGCGACCTCGGCGGACGTACTATTAGAGTAAGCGAAGCCAAACCGCGCGAAGAGCGTCGAGACAATGACCGATATCGCTCGAAAGGAAACTTCGGCGGTCGTGGTCGTGGCAGAGGAAGATAATCAAAGGTTAAGTCACACCTTCCTCAAACTCGTCTTCTTTGTTTTAGAGAAGCCCCAAAACCCGAGGCTCGATTTTTCTACTTTAGAGAAGTTGCTCTGAGTATAGGCTAAATCATCGAGAAATATTAGGTTCTAATCTCGTCTTATAATTACTTTTGGCTTTTATTGGAGGTGCTGTTACCATGAGAATATCTTTAGGGCTTTCTTGCTCGGTTCTAACATTATTCTGGTGTACGGCAAGTCCTCAAGCCCAACCCAGCCGTTTCATCGAAAAACCCGGAGTGCTCGAATTCTCCGGAATGATGATAGTTAAACCCCATTCGTTTTCGACTCTTGTTCAAAAGACAGGAAATTCAGCATTTGCTTTGATGTCGCAAATCGCTTCGCGCATGCGTATTCTTTCGAACACTTTGGAATACCACGACGAAGTGGACGAATACATTGTCGCTGTCCCGAAAGGATTCGATGAAAACACATATTCCGAGCGTTTAATGGGCACTGGGTATTACGAATACGTGATTCCGAATTGGATTGTGTATCCAGTAACTGATCCGAATGACCCGCTTTATCCACAGCAATGGCAACACGTGAATATTGCCTCAGCAAAAGCATGGGACATCTATACCGGCACTTCGAACATTATTTGTGCATTCACCGATACTGGTGTAGACCATTTGCATCCGGACCTTCTGACTTCACTCGTGCCCGGTTACAACTCCGCGAGTGGACAAGCCGAAAGTGATGGCGGCGATACGAGCGATATCAATGGCCATGGCACCCATGTAGCCGGATGCGCAGCGGCAATCGGGAATAACCTCATCGGTGTCGTCGGTGTAGGTTGGAATTTCAAAATCATGCCGATTAGGGTAACGAATTCACCCGGTGGAAGCGCTTCCTTGGATGACCTCTTAGAAGGGGCACGTTGGGCAGTAGATCACGGTGCTAAGGTTATCAGTGCGAGTTATTCAGGGGTCGAGTATTCTACCATCCAGACCACTGGTGCATATATTCGCTCTAAGGGCGGACTTTATCTCTATGCGGCAGGAAATTCGTCCACGAATCTTTCCTGGTTTGACTATCCTGACGTCGTGGTAGTTGGTGCTACAGACCCCAATGACAACCGCGCTTGGTTTTCTTCTTACGGCAAGGCAGTAGACGTTTTCGCACCTGGAACGGATATATGGAGTACGTATATAGGTGGTGGGTATGCGGCTTTAAGTGGAACGAGCATGGCAACTCCCATTGCAAACGGTGTCTTTGCAATCGTTTGGTCTTTCAACCCCAAATTGACTTCGCAACAAGTCGAATTGATCGTTGAACGCTCTTGCGATGATTTAGGAGCAAAAGGCAACGATAGTACTTATGGCTGGGGTCGGGTGAATTCCTTCAAAGCGCTTAAGTCTGCAAGGGCTGGTAAGCTCCCAGGGATCCCGTAAAAGAGTTTCAATAGCGGCTATCTACAGCACTACTTTTTTGAGGTAGTGTTTAACTTCTCCACGGTATTTCTATTTGCGTGGAGGAGTGCGAATCGATATAAACAAAAATTACTGTAAAAGTTGCTGGGAATTAAAAAAATAATTCCGAAAGAACGAATATCCTCAACAAAAGGATGTAAAATATGAATTCGAGGCAAAAGATATGTCTTTTGCCAAGTTTCGTTGGAAAAGAGAGGTGAGAAGAATGAAACTTCTTCGCTTAGCAACGTTTCTAAGCGCTTCCTTTCTCGCGAGTTGTGTCTTCGCACAGCTCACCGCGATAGGCCCATTCTCAGGGCTATATAAAGAAGGCTTCGAAGGAGCAGACTTGCCCAAATTCCAGTTCCTTCCACACTATGATGTGTTCGGAGGCGCTGGAGATATCTATCAAGTCGGTTCTGGCCAAGGCTTGCACATCACGACTGGTTGGAGTTATTACTACGTCACGTATCCTCATGGTGGGCAGTATTTCATGGGCCCCACTTATGGAGTCGGAGTCCGTTGGGAATTCGATGTACCAGCGATGCGTTTCGGAGGATATTTCACCACGAACTATAAAGACTCCGGGGCTACAGCGTACTTCTATGATGCCGCTGGTGGGTTGATAGGTGTAATGCCAATCCAAGCCATAGCAGGAAACTCGGCCTGGGCATGGGACGGCTGGCAATCCAGCGTTCCCATTAAAGCCGTCGAGATCTTCTCGAACTGGGGCGCAGGACATATCATGCACGATGATATGGAGTACGACCCCGTTCCTGAGCCAGCCACGTTGGCTGTACTTGGTTTAGGGCTTGCGGCATTGATTGCAAGAAAGCGCAAATAATCTAGAGCCTTCTTTGGTGCATTAGGGGCAAGGATGGTTTTGAGCCTTGCCCCTATCATTCTGCAACGAACGCCTCTTTAGAGACTCACCATCCCTCATTGTTAATGCCAAACTTTTTAGTTCATGAATAAGGAATTTCATATCACTCCACGGAATTTGAGTTTCAGCGACTGGTATCAAGACGTCGTTATCAAAGCGGGGTTGGCGGATTATTCAGGCGTGAAAGGATGCATGGTCATCAAACCGCATGGCTATGCGATATGGGAACTCATGCAGCGCGCATTGGATGCAATGTTCAAAGAGTCCGGACATGAAAATGCATACTTCCCTCTTTTCGTTCCGAAATCTTTTTTCGCTAAAGAGGCTG
This sequence comes from Fimbriimonadales bacterium, assembly GCA_035559795.1. Taxonomy (NCBI): domain Bacteria; kingdom Bacillati; phylum Armatimonadota; class Fimbriimonadia; order Fimbriimonadales; species Fimbriimonadales bacterium. The sequence goes on from DATMAR010000012.1 coordinate 249,376, forward strand.
AACACGTATCGGGATTTGCGAAGGAATGCGCGGTCGTAACTCATTATCGTTTGAAAGAGGACCCAGAAACGAAAGAACTCATTGTAGACCCAGAAGCGAAACTCGAAGAAGAATTGATCATTCGGCCAACGAGCGAGACCGTGATTTGGAATATGTATAGCAAATGGATACAAAGTTATCGCGACTTACCGATATTAATCAATCAATGGGCGAACGTCGTGCGATGGGAAATGCGGACAAGACTCTTCTTGAGAACTGCTGAATTTTTATGGCAAGAGGGGCATACAGCGCATGAAACCTACGAAGAAGCAGAACGAGAAGCGCTTTTGATTTTGGGTATCTATCGAAAATTTGCAGAAGAATGGATGGCAGTCCCGGTGATCGCCGGAAGAAAAACAGAGAGCGAAAAATTCGCAGGGGCAGACCATACTTATACTATCGAAGCATTGACACAAGATTTACGCTGTTTGCAAGCGGGAACTTCGCATCATTTGGGACAAAACTTCGCAAAGGCATTCGATGTACAATTCGCAACGCGAGAAGGAAACCTCGAATATGTCTATGCGACGAGTTGGGGAGTTTCGACTCGGTTGATCGGAACGCTCGTGATGGTACATTCGGACGACAAAGGTTTGATTTGTCCACCGCGCCTCGCTCCATTACAGGTCGTCTTCGTCCCAATTTGGGGGGGAAACGAAAAAGTACGCGAAAAAGTTTTCCAAGCTTGCGACGGTTATTCCGAAATCCTTCGAAAAGCAGGTTGGGACGGTTCTCCGATTCGATGCAAAGTAGACAAACGCGAAAAAGAAACGCCAGGATTCAAATTTAACGATTGGGAAATGCGTGGAGCATGCTTGCGCGTCGAATTAGGACCTCGAGATTTGCAATCCGAGCAATGTGTGATTGCAAGAAGAGACACGGGCACGAAAATAAATGTGCCATTCGAAAGACTCGTTACGAGCGTTCAGCAACTCCTCGATGACATGCAAAACGACCTTCTCGTAAAGGCTCGAAAATTCCGTGACGAAAACACACACAGACTCGATTCCTATGAAGAATTCAAAAAAGTATTCGATGAGGAAGGCGGTCCTGGATTCGTGCTTGCGCATTGGGATGGCACGGAAGAAACCGAAAAACGAATCACCGAAGAAACGAAAGCGACGATACGATGCATCCCATTAGAACCACTCGATCCTTCCGACGAAACCCCAGGCAGATGCATCGTTACAGGTAAACCGAGCGAACGCAGAGTAGTTTTCGGAAAAGCCTATTAGGTGCGCTTTTCTAATCTATCGAGTGCAAAAAACGACAAAAAGAAACCGAGTGTAACAGCATTTCCGCATGCGACAAAAGGCGCGTAGTGATTGAATTCATACATTTTCGATCCGATGACCAGTCCGATAATCGCCCCTAATCCCTGCGCCGTCATCACTGCCCCCAAATAGGAGGCAGACCTCTTGGGATGTATATGACTTACCGTCGCATACCAACTCGGAATTGCGAGTAAAAAACCGAGCCCTACCAAAACTGCGCCTAAGGATAATACGATTTGAGTTTGCAGAAATGGAATCCATGCACCTAACGCAACTAGCCAGATACCGATCGAGCACATTCCGAGTCCTAATTGAACGGCTTTTTCTTTCCCTATACGCTCCCCCCAAGAACCCAGAGGCACGCTCGCAAGTGCCATAAGAATCCCGGCGGGTAGAGCCAACCCACCGAACTCCGCCTGAGTAAGATTCAATTCATCTTTCGCGAACCACTGCAAAGGAACCATAGGAAACCCTACTCCCAAAAAAGTAACGAAAGCAGTAATTAAAAGAAGTGGGATCTTTTTACAACATAACCAAATGTCTTTGATCCGATATTCCTCAGCAACGTCTACGTGAGACCGCGATGATTTAGGGTGGAAGAAAACAGCGATAAGGGCTGCAAGAACAAACAAAAACGATGCGGCGAACAACCCAGCGCCTGGATTATCGAAGAGTCCGTTCAGCCCCCCCGCAATAGGAAGACCGAGCGCAAGACCAATCATAAAACAAACATTAAGGAGTGAAAGCGCATGCGCTCGTTCTCGTGGTCCGACTGCTTCCGCAACAGATGCATAAGCAGCAGGCCAGAGCATCGCCGCAGACAAACCATCGAGAACTCTCAATCCTGCAATCGCCAAGGTTTCGGTCACTCCGTATCCCATGGGAATCAATAAAGTAAGTATCGGAGTTATAGACCATATCATCGGTGCAGAAATCAAAAAGAATTTCTTTCCGTATTTGTCTGTGTAATGACCCATAAAGGATTTGAAAAAGGCTTCGCTGAGAAGAAATGACATAACGACGAGACCGACGACACCTTCTGAAAATCCTCTCAAATCCCGCAGGTAAACGGGCATTACTGCGACATTCAAGATAGCTACACCTAACTCACAAAGCAAAGCAAGCGCTAGCAACGGTGCGACTTGAGGTCGCAGCCATATCGCTTTTATTTTTTGTTGGTTCGTAACGTTCACTACACAAAAATAAAGACGCGAAGCATTATTTCTTCGCGTCCATGCATTTCGAATGATTGTGATTTTTCGTGTTGATTTATCTTTTTACGTATTGGAATCCGCGTCTTGCTCGTTTACGGCCGTATTTCTTACGTTCCTTCACTCTGGGATCACGAGTGAGAAATCCGCCTTGACGCATTATTGGCTTTAATTCATTTTCCATCTCTACAAGAGCCCGAGAGATTCCTAATTTGACTGCTCCTGCTTGTCCTGCTAAGCCACCTCCTTCTGAATCCGCTATTACATCCACCTTATCCGCCATATCTACTGCGCGCAATGGACTCAAAACGACCATTTCTAAAACTTTCCTTCCGAAGTATTCGCTCACAGGTTTGCCGTTAACGACAATTTTCCCAGAGCCTGGTTTTAACCACACTCGGGCGATCGCGTTCTTTCGTCTTCCTGTGGCGTAATATTGGTTGTCGGTCATTTCGATTCTCCTAACGACAGAATTTCTGGATTTTGCGCACTATGCGGATGTTCAGCGCCTGGATAAATTCGAAGTTTCTTAATCATTTGTCTACCTAATCTGTGCTTAGGCATCATTCCCCAAATTGCACGGTGGATAAGTTTTTCTGGTTTAGTCGTCAATAAATTTCCGCGTGTTGCACTGCGCAACCCTTGAGGGTGCATGGTATGCCAATAAATCTTCTCCTCTTTTTTCTTTCCTGTTAGAATCGCTTTCGATGCATTAATGACAATAACATGGTCACCGACGTCTACATTATACGAAAACGTCGGTTTATGTTTTCCCGTTAAAATTCGGGCGACGACCGCTGCCAGACGGCCGATAGGTTGGTTCGTAGCATCCACTACGTACCATTTTCTTTGCATTTCACTCGGTTTTACTATTGTTGTTTTCATAACTTTATTCAGCATCGTCGTCTATTCGTCCTCATCCATTGTGCCATATTCTTCTCGAATATCTCGAAGTCGTCTTCCATATTTTACTTTTACGAGGGTTAGCCCTTTTGGAGGTAAGACTCGTGGCGGCTTACTCTTCATCCAGACTTCCTTTTGTAAAAGCGCTTCGAATTCTTCGACGGAGCGTTTTCCTCGTCCGATTTCCCAAAGCGCACCTGCTATTTTGCGCACCATTCCTCGCAAAAACGCTGTCGCTTCCAATCGGATTCGCACTTCGTCTCTCACTCTGTTTACATTTGCAACCAACATTGTACGAACAGGGTTTTCGATTTCCTGCACCCCAATCGCAAACCCCGAAAAGTCATGGGTTCCTAAAAGCAATTGTGCGCAAGAGTTCATCGCCTCGACATCCAACGAATATCCTGCATTGAAAACGTAGCGACTTATCATCGGATTCGGGTGCTCATCTTCTACCATGCGATATTCATACACTCTCGAACGAGCGAAAAAACGCGAATGAAACCGCAATGGAACGAAAGAAGCGCGATAGACTCGCATATCCATCGGAAGTAGCCGATTCAAGATTCTCGGCCATTTTTCAGATGGAATAGGCACATGCGTTGCGAAATCGCACACTTGACCGGTAGCATGTACTCCCGAATCGGTGCGACTCGCACCTCGCAATTCCACTTCTTCGCCGATTGCTCGTCGAATAGATTCTTTCAAGGTTCCTTGGACTGTGCGAACCTGAGATTGCTCAGCCCATCCACAAAAATCCGTTCCGTCGTATTGAACGACAAGTTTGATTCGTTTTACTTTTCGTTCAATCAACCAATTCGATCACCGCAGTCGGTGCCGCATCCCCTCTTCTTCTACCCGTTCGTGTTATGCGTGTGTATCCTCCGTTGCGATTCGAGAATCTCGGAGCGACACGTGTGAAAAGGTAATGCACCAAATCCTCGCCGTTGATCAGCGAGCGCGCTGCTTGTTCCTCCAAAGACGTTCCGATACGACGTGGGTCCGAAGAAGGAATGCTCCGACTGTGCCCCACCAATATTTTTCTCGCTTGGCGACGTGCAGAAAGAGAATCTTCTTGCGCGAGCCGAATTAATGGTTCTACGATTCGTCTTAATTCTTTTGCTCGTGTTACGGTCGTGTGAACATAACCATGCCTTATTAGTTGCCGAACGAGGTTGGTCAATAAATGCTTCCGTTGGTCACTCGGAAGCCCTAATTTTCTTCTATCTATTTTGTGATACATAGCGCTTATTCCTCGTAGTCTTCGTCTTCCTCTTCTGCTAAGGCTTCGAGATGCGCTTTTCCAGGGCGAAGTTTGATTCCTCTTGCGGCTAATTTTTCGCGAACTTCATCGAGCGCTTTTTTGCCGAAACCACGAATAGCTAATAATTCGCTTTCCGTGTATTGCATGATATCTTTGAGTGTTTCTATATGCGCTTTTCTCAAGCAGTTGTACGTTCGTTGAGTGAAATCCAATTCCTCAATACGAACATCAGGAACTCCTGCTAGTTCAGGCGTTGCTTCCCCTTCATCGAGCAAGCCGAGCTTCATGCTTCCTGGGGCGATATCGGAAAACATTCGCAGATACTTGCTCAGAATTTCCGAAGCCTGGCAAAGCGCGACATTGGGCTGAACTGCGCCATTCGTCCACACTTCCAACGTCAGACGTTCGAAATCGGTTCTTTGCCCCACACGCGTGGCTTCCACCGTGTAATTCGCCTTTTTGACTGGCGTAAAGTTCGAGCCTACCGGAATGATTCCGATTTTTCCCTTATATTTTTCGTGCCTTTCCGGTAGAACGTATCCTGTTCCCCATGAGACATACATTTCGATGTACAAACTCCTATTCGATTCGCTAATCGTGCAGAGATAACATTCCGGATTCACGATTTCTACATCCGAGGGGCATTGAACGTCTGCTCCTGTAACTCGACCTTTCTTTTTGACGTCTACCAAAAGTTCGAAGTCTTCTTCGGGGGGGCGATCACGGTTCACTCGAATGGCGAGATCGCGGATATTGAGAAGGAGTTCGTTCATATCCTCCTTCACCCCTGGAATAGGAGCGAATTCATGCAAAACTCCTTCCACGCGAACCGCTGTAACGGCTGCCCCTGGCACACCGGCGAGCAGCAGCCTGCGCAAAGAATTTCCTATCGTTTGTCCATATCCTCTTTCGAGGGGTGATAAGACGAACTTTCCGTAGGTTTCGGTAAGTTCCAAAGTTTGCAGTTGTGTTTGAAGTGTTGTTAAAGATGTCGGTGTCATAGTTATCTCGTGTAGAATTCTACAATCAATTGTTCGTTAATCAGGGTATCGATTTCTTGTCGCGACGGGAGATGAAGTACTTTCGCTTCGAAAGTTTCGGGGTTCAAAGAGAGCCAAGGTGGGGGAGAGGTCGTTGCAACCCTCTTAATCGCTTCGTCCTGGATGAATTTAGAATCGCGTTTGCTTTCATGCAAAGCGACAACATCTCCTGGATGCACCTGGAAACTCGGAATATTGACAATTCGGTCGTTCACGGTGAAAAACCGATGCGATACCAATTCACGCGCCTGTCCGCGCGATGAAGCCCATCCTAAACGATAGACGACGTTATCCAGCCGCGTTTCTAAAAGTTGTAGCAAACTTTCGCCGGTTACACCTCGTCTGCGGAAGGCTTCATCCATATAGCGAGCAAACTGTCTTTCTCTGAGTTGATACATTCTTTTCAGTTTTTGCTTTTCCATTAACTGCTCGCCGAATTCCGTCATCTTACGACGAACAGCGGTTCCTCCATGCTGACCAGGTGGTTTTCTTCTGGCTTCTTTTTCGATAGGGCATTTACGAGTGTAGCAACGGTCGCCCTTTAAATAAAGTTTCGTGCCCGCACTCCTGCAATAACGACACTTTGTTTCCCAAACAACTGACATATCTCTCTATACTCTCCTCTTCTTCGGTGGTCTGCATCCATTGTGAGGTAGGGGGGTCACATCTCGAATGGAAACCACGTCGATTCCTGTTGCATGAATGGCTCGAATCGCAGTCTCCCTGCCACTCCCCGGTCCTTGCACGTAAACATTCACACGTTTCATTCCGAATTCCTGCGCTTGTCGTGCTGCGTTTTCCGCTGCGACTTGCGCTGCGAAGGGAGTGCCTTTGCGGCTTCCTTTGAAGCCGGCACGTCCTGCACTCGACCAGCAGAGGACGTTGCCTTCTTTATCCGTTATCGTTACGATTGTGTTATTGAAAGTAGACAAGATATGTGCGATTCCGTGAACGCAACTTTTTGCTGTCTTTGCTTTCGGTTTTTGTGTGGATTTACGTGCCATATGATTTTTGAAATTACTTCGGTGATGGTGCTCTCTTCTTTCCGGCTACAGTCTTCTTAGGTCCTTTACGAGTTCGTGCATTATGTCGCGTCCTCTGACCGCGTACGGGCAAACCTTTTCTATGACGTAACCCGCGATAGCATCCGATTTCGATTAGACGCCGAATGTTTTGCTGAACCTCTTTTCGCAAGTCCCCTTCGACTTGATAGTTTCGGTCTATCTCTTCACGGATTTTCGCGATCTCCGCATCGCTCAATTCTCGGACCTTACGATCCGGATCTATCCCAGTGCTTTGGCAAATTTTCAAGGCAGAGGTGCGTCCGATGCCGTAAATATAGGGAAGGGCAAAGGCGACTTTCTTATTGCTCGGTAGGTCAACTCCTGCTATTCTCGCCATAAAACTCCGTTGTTACCCCTGTCTCTGCTTGTGCTTGGGGTTCGTACAAAGGACGCGTACGACGCCTTTGCGCCGTATGATCTTGCACTTTACGCACATTTTCTTTACACTCGGTCGTACTTTCATCGGGAATTGATCTTTGGAAACGAATAGCCTGGGAGGTCCTTAGAACCCAGAGAGAGGTGAAGTATACCCCAAAAGCCCACATTTTTATGCGTCAAATGACTATTTATATCGATAAACCACACGGCCTCGAGTCAGGTCGTAAGGGCTGAGTTCCACCTTCACACGGTCACCGGGGAGGATTTTGATGTAGTGCATGCGCATTTTCCCGCTGATATGCGCCAGTACTTCTTGCCCGGTATCGAGTTTGACCCGAAAATTTTCCCCGGGCAAGCGCTCTATGACCGTGCCTTCGACTTCGAGGGCTCGTTCTTTTTCACTGGTTTTGATTTTTCTTTTTTGTTCTGGCATATGTTTTAGGAGTCCACCTATAATTTTGTGAGTATTTCTGGGGCGCTTTTGGTTACAAGTACCATATGCTCGAAATGGGCAGACAGAGAGCCGTCCTTTGTCACGACTGTCCATTTATCGGGCTGGGTACGCACCTGATACTTACCTGCGTTAATCATCGGCTCGATACATAAAACCATTCCTGCTTTTAGTTTGGGTCCTGTGCCGGGTTTTCCAAAGTTAGGGATACTCGGCTCTTCGTGAAGTTTCTTGCCTATTCCATGCCCGACGAGGTCTCGGACGACACTGTATCCATGGCTTTCTACATAAGATTGAATCGCGTGGCTGATATCCCCCACTCGCTTTCCCTCTCTGGCTTGAGATATTCCTTGCATGAGAGATTCTCGAGCGACGTTGAGCAAACGAGTCGCTTCGGGGCTAATTTTCCCGACCGGGTAAGTCCAAGCGGCATCCCCATGATATCCTTCGATCTCCGCACCGACATCCAAACTCACGATGTCTCCTTCTTTTAGGATTCGTGGACCTGGAATGCCGTGGACTACTTCCTCGTTCACGGATATGCAAACTGCGGCTGGAAAATTTCTATAACCTTTGAAACACGGACGCGCGCCTAACTCGAGAAGGGTTTTTTCGCCGATTTTGTCCAACTCCGCCGTCGTTATTCCCGGCGCGATGGCTTTAGACATTTCCCGTAAAGCGATTGCAACCGCTTTAGCGCATCGGCGCATAATTTCAATTTCAGGGGGGGCTTTGAGCACGATCATGAACAAATAGCGGATTTGACCTTTGCGTATACCTCTTCGATACTGCCTGTGCAATCTACCTCACGAAGGAGACCACGCGAACGATAAAACTCGACAAGGGGTTCTGTTTGCTGGCGATAAACGGAGAACCTTTTCTCGATTAATTCGGGTGTATCATCCGACCTGCCTTCGATTTTCGCTCTATTGAATAAGCGTTCCTTCACGACGTCTAATGGCGCGACGAAGTACAGCACGCAATCCAGCTTTTGCGATTGACTATTCAGGATTTGCTCCAGCGATTCTGCTTGTGCGATGGTGCGTGGGAAACCGTCCAACAAGAAACCATCTTTCGCTTCCTGGGAATCGAGCCACTCCTTGACGACCTCGGTAATGATCTCGTCAGGAACGAGTTTTCCTGATTCCACGTATTCCTTCACGATTTTTCCCAAAGGAGTGCCTTCTGCTATAGATTTACGAAGAAGGTCCCCAGTTGAAATCGTGGGAATTCGTTTTCGTTCAGAAAGAAGTTTTGCTTGTGTCCCTTTTCCTACCCCTGGTGGTCCCAATACGACAATGCGTTTAGGCACGGGAATAACCTTTCATGATGAGATTCGCTTCGATTTGTCGCATCAAATCCAACACTACGCTTACGATAATCAATAACGATGTGCTTCCCAAAAAACTAAACTGTGCAACGCCGGTAATTTGCGGAATCCAATAAGGAACGAGAGAAACGAATGCCAAAAAGAATGCCCCCACCGCTGTGATTCGTGAAATGACTTGGTCCAAAAACTGTTCGGTCTGTTTTCCTTGACGAACTCCGGGAATATATGCGCCGCTGCGTTTCAGATGCCCTGCAATTTCTTCTACATTGTATTGCACCGCAGTATAAAAATACGTGAAGAAGAAGATAAGGAGCGCATAAATGATAGTGCCTGTTAACCATTGGTACCAGAAAGCACCTGGCCGCGGGTTGAAATAGATGGCGATATTACTAAAGAGTTCGCCCATCCATGAACCGGGTGGAAACCATTGTGCAATTTGTGCCGGAAGGTAAAGGAGCGTTACGGCAAAGATTATCGGGATAACTCCCGCTGCATTCACCGGGATAGGGAGATAGGAACTTCCACCCACGAGCATTTTTGCCCCTGCAGTACGACGCATGTGCTGAATCATGATTCTGCGCTGCGCTTGGGTGAAGAAAACGATGAGCCCTGTGAGCAAGACGAAAATTCCGAACAATGCCACTACCCGCCAAATCGCCATCGTGCCTTCTCGTACCTGCTGAATAACTGCTGCGGTTTGAATGGGGAAGGAGACGACGATGCCTGCGAAAATCATCAAACTCACGCCTTGGCCAATTCCTTTTTCTTGAATTTGCTCACCCAGCCATAAAACGAACATCGCACCGGCAGTCCAGAGAACTACGATTTGAACTTTTTCCCATGCAGAAAGAGGAATTCCTTGTGTCAAAAGCGTGAGGAAGCCCCATCCTTGAAAAGCGCACAGAACGAGAGTTAATGCTCTCGTGCGTTGCGCTCTTCGCATTCTTTCGTATTGGCCACCTTCCATCATTTCCTTTTTCAAAGAAGGAATCGCAACGGTGACCAACTGCATGATAATGGAAGCAGTGATGTATGGGTTCAACCCGAGCGCAAATATGCTCAATCTTCTCAACGCTCCCCCTGTGAACATATTAATCATTTCCAATACGCCGCTTTGCTGAAGTTTTTGCGTGATGAGATTCGGGTCTATATTTCCGATAGGCACTTGGATATGGATGCCAATTGCGTAAATCCCGAAGATGAGAAAAATGAAAAGGATTCGCTGTCTTAGATCAGGTTCGTTCCATGCCGCACGAAATACGTCTACGAAATTCATAGCCGCACGACTTCTCCGCCTGCTGCTTTGATTTTTTCCTCCGCAGATTTACTGAACGCGTGGGCACTTACGCGCAACTTTTTCGTTAACTCTCCAAAACCTAAAATTTTCAAACCGTCTTTCAAATCACCCACGAGACCCTTGTCAATGACAATATCAGGAGTTACTTCCGCACCACTTTCGAACGACTTCTCTATCTTGTTGAGATTGACAACGGCGTATTCTTTGGAATTCGGATTGCGAAAACCTTTGCGAACGGGCAATCTTCGATGAATCGGAGTTTGCCCCCCCTCGTAAGCCGGGTGAATATTTCTCCGCGCTTTTTGCCCTTTAGTTCCTCGACCGCAGGTCTTCCCTAGCCCGCTGCCGATTCCACGACCGACGCGAACTCGTTCGCGTTTGCTTCCTGGAGCAGGTTTCAAATCACCGAGATGCATGGGTTTCCTCTTCGACTGGCATTACCTCGAGCATATGACGCACTTTGTAGAGCATTCCACGAAGCGATGGACTATCCTCGTGGATAACCACTTGATTGAGCCTTCTAAGACCAAGAGCACGAATCGTTTTTCTGTGTGTTTCTTTCTCGCCAATTGGGGAGCGGACTAACTTAACTCGGATTTTCATGATTCATCCTCTCCTTCTTCGAGCGTCGTTGCTACAACAGGACTTTCTTCAGTGGTCTCGGGCATAGCCTCTGTTTCTTTAATGGTTTCTGGCATTTCTGACATTTTTTCGGTTTCTAACGATTCTTCTCGAATCGGAGTTTCACTTTCCGTCTCTGCAGATACTTCCTCACGAACTTCAGCCGATGGAGGCTGAACTTCGACTGTTTGCTCTTTCTCTTCTTCCTCATCCTTCACGAACCACGGAGCAATTTGTTTTAATTTGAATCCTCTTTTTGCGGCTTGTTCTTTCGGAGAAACAAGCGAAGAAAGCGCTTTCATCGTTGCCCAAGCGCTGTTCACTGCATTTCTGCTTCCTAAAGTTTTTGCTAAAACGTCACGAACTCCTGCGCATTCCAGAATCGCGCGTACGACTCCACCTGCAACTACGCCAGTTCCCGGTGTCGCTGGGCGAAGGAGCACTTTCGTCGCACCCAATTCTCCTATGACCGCGTGAGGAATAGTATTTTCGACCATAGGGACTTCGATCATCGCTTTTTTTGCGGCTTCTTCGCCTTTACGAATAGCATCGGGAATACCTAAAGCCTTGCCTAATCCTGCTCCTACATGACCTTTTCCGTCACCGACTACGACCAAAACACTCCACGAAGCGGTTTTCCCCCCCCTATGGGTTTTCGATACGCGGTTCGTTTGTACGACGCGAACGTCTAAGCCTTCTACGTCTTCTCTTTTTCCTGCGATAGATACTTTCGGCATAAATTAAAACTCCAAACCCGCTTCTCGGGCAGCATCGGCAAGGGCACGTACTCTTCCACCGTAACGAAACCCTCCTCTATCGAAAACAACGGCTCGAATTCCTTTCTCTTTCGCTCTTTCTGCGATAAGTTTACCGACGATTTTCGCACCTTCGATATTTCCACCGTTATCGAGTTTTCTTTCCAAAGAACTCGCTGATGCGATCGTCGCTCCTTTTTCATCGTCTATTATTTGTGCATAAATGTGTTTCAGGCTGCGAAACACGGCAAGCCGCGGACGCTCCGCGTTTCCTTTCACGCGTTTGCGAATCCGCTTGTGTCGAATATCGCGCATATCTCGCATATTACGCTGTTGCCCTCTTGCCTTGTTTCAGTTTTATAAATTCACCTTTATAGCGGATACCTTTTCCCTTATAGGGATCGGGGGGGCGAACTCTGCGAATGTCGGCTGCCACTCTGCCGACTAATTGTTTATCTATCCCACGAACTCGAATAATCGGAACACGCGTTCTTTCATCCGTACCAACCTGAAATTCGATTCCAGGAGGAGCCTCGACACGAACAGGATGCGAATAGCCGATATTCAAAACCAAATCTTTCCCTTCCAAAGACGCACGGTATCCCACTCCGTGAATTTCTAAAACTTTTTCGTAACCTTGACTCACACCGACGACCATGTTGTTGATGAGACTCCTTGCTAAGCCATGTTGGCTTCTGTGCAAACGAGAATCCGAGGGACGCTTGACGGATAAGATTCCATCGCTTTTCTCCACGACTAAATCCGGATGAATTCGTTCTCTTAATTCTCCCTTAGGACCTTTGACGATGACTTCGTTTCCTGCAACTTCGACAGTCACGCCCTCAGGAATCGTGATTTTTTTTAGGCCTATCCTCGACATAAGATTTACCAAACCTCGCAAATAACTTCCCCACCGACTTTTCGTTTTCTCGCCTCTCTATCCGTCATGAGTCCTTTATTCGTAGACAGAATGCGTGTACCCATTCCGCTTGCCACAGGCTGCAATTCGTCGTAACCTTTATAAATGCGCAATCCCGGTTTACTAATTCTGCGTATATGCCTCATAAGAGGCTTTTTCTGTTGGTCGTAGCGCAAATGAACACGCAGCGTTGGAAAGGAGGAATCCTTCATGATTTCGAATCCTCCTACAAATCCTTCTTGTTTTAGAATCGCCGCGATTGCTTCGTTCATTTTGCTATGTGGTGCATCTATATATTCTTTTTTAGCGCGATAGCCGTTCCGAATACGCGTCAAGAAGTCAGCAATAGGATCCGAATGCATAATTACCAACTCGACTTCCGCACTCCCGGCAACATCCCTTTCAACGCCAACTCTCTCAAACAAATTCTGCAAACTCCGAAATAACGAAAATAACCACGCGCCCGTCCGCAAATACTGCAGCGGTTGTATGCGCGCACCTTAAATTTCGGCTTTCGCTTTTGCTTTACGATTAGACACTTTTTTGGCATATCGAATCACACATTATTATTTCAAATCAATCGTTATTTCGGCACCATCGTTAGTTCATTACACACGCTGGCAAGACCCATTTTCGAGAAAGGGGCAGATATCATACCCGAATTTAATCCTCTTGCTCCTGAGCCTTGCGTTTCTGATACTCGGCAATCAAGGTTTGTTGCTCGTTCGCAGGGACTTCTTCATACCTCGCGAACTTGGTCCTAAAGCGCCCCCTTCCTTTCGTTATGGAGCGAAGGTCGAGGGCATATTTGGTCATCGTCGCCATAGGTACTTCAGCGTAAATCCTCTGTTTTCCAGGAGCAATAAGCTCCATACCCATCGGTCTTCCTCGGCGGGTGTTCAGGTCGCTGATGACGTCTCCTGTAAATTCCTCCGGGACGTCTATCTCGACGGACAATATCGGTTCCAAAATCGTGGGCTGAGCCTGCTGGGCTGCCGCCCGAAAAGCCATAGCACCAGCCATTTTGAACGCCTGCTCGCTCGAATCCACCTCGTGATAACTCCCGTGATAGACGTTGCACCTGAAATCTACTACAGGAAAACCAGCGATGACACCCTTCTGTTTTGCCTCGACGACACCTTTTTCGATTGCCGGAAGATAGTTCTTCGGAATGACCCCGCCGACGATGGAGTCCGTAAATTCGAAACCCGAACCGCGAGGCAAAGGTGTGAGCTCGACCCAGCAGTCTCCATACTGTCCTCTCCCGCCTGACTGCTTTTTATACTTTCCTTGCGCTTTTGCGGGGACTTTTATCGTTTCACGATAAGGAATTTTCGCCTCTTCGGTAGTTACGTTTACTCCGAATTTTTCTCGGAGTTTTTCGATAATGACATCGAGGTGGATATCTCCCATCCCCTCTATTAAATACTGTCCGCTTTCCGGGTCTCGATGATGACGAAAAGTCGGGTCTTCATCAGCGAGTCGTTGAATTGCATTTCCTAACTTATCCTCATCGGCTTTCGTTTTGGGAACAATTGCTAAACGATAAATTGGTTCCGGAAATTCAATAGATTTAAGTGCTTTGAGGTTCTTCGGGTCGCACAGGCTATCTCCGGTTTTCGTTTTTTGGAGTTTTGTAATTCCGGCAATATCCCCTGCGATAACGGCAGATGCGGGTAATTGTTCTTTTCCTCGCGGGAAAAATAGTGTTCCTATTCGCTCTGCTTCTTCGGTAGTTGCGTTTTTGATTTGACTATCCGGCTTTAATGTTCCCTGCATTACTCTAAGGTAGTTGATTCGTCCGACGAACGGGTCTGCTGTCGTTTTGAATACGAAACAACATAAAGGCGCTGTCGTGTCAGGAATTATTGCTTCTTCATTCGATTTCTTTGGTTTCTCTGTGGGATTCGGTACAAGACCTACGATATGGTCGAGTAACGGAATTACACCGATCCCCATAGAAGCACTCCCCAAAAGAACTGGAAATATTTTGCCGCAACTCACCCCTGCTTCCAAACCTTTTGTAATTTCTTCTTCGGACAAAGACTGTCCTTCGAGATATTTCTCCATGAGAGAGTCATCACCTTCAGCAGCGGAATCCATCATCCATTCCATTACTTTCTGTGCTTCCAACTTGATATCCGCTGTAGGTTCTTCTTTCTTTTCGTTTTTTACATCACCGAGATGAACGCGGTTGTCAATCAAGTCATACACGCCTTTGAAATTCAACTGTGAACCTACAGGGACTTGAAGCGGAACGACGCGTTTCCCGAAGCGATTTTCCAAAGTCTTCATAAGCCCTGGATAATCTGCATTCTCTCGTTCCATTTTATTGACGAAAATTAAGCGTGCAATTCCCTGTTCCTCTGCAAGCTCCCAAGCATTATCGAAACCCACATCGAGTACGGTTTGCGCAGGTGTTACGATAATCATCGCTTCTACGACTCTTGCCACCCCATATAAATCGCCGATGAAATCGGGAAAGCCCGGGACGTCAATAATGTTGATTTTCGTTCCTTTCCATTCGAGCGAAAGAATCGATGCGCTCAAACTGATTTTGCGTTTTATTTCTAACGCTTCGAAATCGGAATGAGAAGTTCCTTGGTCAACGCTTCCCAAACGGTCTATAGCACCTGCAGCCCAAAGCATTTGTTCTACGAGCGTTGTCTTTCCAGCCCCACCGTGTCCTACTATGGCTACATTGCGAATATTTTCCGTTTTGTATTCCATATCTTAACTGCGTTCCCTAAAAGGCAATCCCATTTTTTTCAGTAAAGCTCGTGCTTCTTCGTCTGTTCGTGCGGTAGTGCATATCACGATATCCATCCCGCGTATTTTATCGAACGTTTCGTAGTCAATTTCAGGAAAGACGAGTTGTTCTTTCAATCCGATTGCATAATTCCCGTGCCCATCGAAGGAACGTGGATTCAAGCCTTGGAAGTCTCGCAAACGTGGCAAAACGACCGTTATCAGTTTGTCCAAGAAATGGAACATCCTGTCGCCTCGTAGAGTAACTTTGCATCCGATTTTCATCCCTTTCCGAATACGGAAGTTCGAAATAGATTTTTTCGCCAAAGTGACAACGGGTTTCTGACCGGTGATGAGAGTCAAGTCACGAATGGAATTATCCAGAGCCTTGCTGTCCTTCGTTGCTTCGCCTACCCCCATATTCACTACGATTTTTTCGATGCGCGGAACTTGCATCGGCGTCGTGTAACCGAATTCCTTCATCATTTCGGGGACGATACGTTCCTGCCACAAATCACGCAAGCGGCTGCGCGGTGGCTTTTCGATAACAGCCGTACCACCTGCTTGTTTTCCTTCTTTTTTTTCTTTTATCGCTTGTTCTTTCTTTGCCATTTCTTATTCGCAGTCATTTATTTAATGTCAATTTATTTAATGTCGATGGTTTCGTTGGTTACCTTTGCAAAACGCACCCACCTGCCATCTTCCATTCTCCTCCCTACGCGGGTCGGTTTTCCGGAATGCGGATCTACCAGTTTCACCTTACTGATATGAAGTGGAGCGGGAACGCGGATTCTTTCACCTTGTTGCTGAGGATTACGCGGTTTTCGATGTTTCGTCACGGCATTGAGAGGAACGGGTTTACCTTCTTTATCTTTCGAAAGGCCTTCGACGACAATCATCATACGTTCTGGAATGACGCGTATCACTCGTCCGCGCTGTCCTTTATCTTTTCCGGAAATCACTTCTACTGTATCTCCCGTTTTGATTTTCAATTTGACTTTTCCCATCAGATAACCTCCGGCGCGAGAGACACGATCTTCATAAATTCTTTATCTCGAAGTTCGCGTGCTACTGGCCCGAAAATTCGCGTCCCTCTCGGTTCACCAGTAGTCGTAATCAGAACGCAGGCGTTATCGTCGAAACGTAAAGTACTTCCATCGGGTCTGCGAACCGGTTTTTTCGTTCTCACGATCACCGCTCTTACGACTTCGCCTTTTTTGACGGGCATGTTCGGCGCGGCGGCTTTCACGGAGGCAACAATAACGTCGCCAACCGTTCCATAACGCGGTTGCGAACCCTTAAGCACACGAATACACATCACCTCGCGTGCTCCCGAGTTATCTGCAACTTTTAGTCTCGAATATTGTTGTATCATTGCCTTTGTTTTAGAGAAATTCTTATTGCACTTTCTTCAGTATCTTCGTTACGCGCCAACGCTTTTCTTTGCTCAGCGGGCGCGTCTCCATAATTTCTACTAAGTCACCTATATCGCAACCGATTTCATCGTGTGCTTTGTATTTTTTACTGCGTACCACCGTTTTAAGATATAAAGGATGTTGAATTCGTCGTTGTACGGAAACGACGACAGTCTTTTGCATTTTGTTCGAAACGACAACGCCGCTTCGAGTTTTTCTGCGATTTCTCACTTTTCCGTTTTGGGTCATGCCTTTATTTCTTCTTTTCGTTTTTCGGTGATCACCGTAAGGATGCGCGCGATGTTGTGTCGCTGCATCATTACGGATTTTACATCTTTTAAATCTCTCAATGCCATCTTTCTACGGAGTTCGAAGAGAGCGAGACGCTCATTTTGAAGCATCTCTTCCAACTCTTCGAGAGTTTTTTCTCTCAATTCTTTCGTCCGCAGTGGTTTCATTACGCTTCTTCCTCTTTTGCTTGCGTACCCTTACGGCGCTCTAAAACGAACTTCGGCGGCTTAGGTTCGACAGCACTTGTCTCTGCTGGGGAGACTTCAGCGTGGTCGGGCATATCCTGTCTTGTTATAAATTTCGTTTTTATAGGTAATTTATGGCCTGCAAGCCGCATAGCTTCCTGGGCTGCTTCTTTGGGAAGCCCCCCCATTTCGAAAAGCACACGCCCGGGTTTCACCACAGCCACCCAACCCTCCACATTTCCTTTCCCGGAGCCCATCCTGGTTTCTGCGGGTTTTTTGGTAAAAGGTTTATCGGGAAATATGCGAATCCAAACTTTTCCTCCACGCCTTACCGCGCGTGCTAACGCGACTCGCGCCGCCTCTATTTGACGATTGGAAATCCAACCCGGCTCGAGCGCTTGCAAACCATAGTCGCCGAAATCGAGTTTTGTAGCTCCTTTGGATTTCCCTTTCATTCGTCCTCGAGCGACTTTTCGATGCTTGACGCGTTTAGGCATCAACATTAATGCACTACCCCCTTCTCGTGTTCTTCTTCTAATTCTTCTTCTATTTCTTTTTCTAATACTTCCTCTATTTCTTCAGCAATAGGAGGAACTTCGGGGATTTCCACAGGCAAAGCCTCTTGAGGTACCGGTTCTGTAATCTTTCGTTCGGGTTTCTCGGGTTTTTCTACCAGTAGGCCTTTTTCGGGCAACACTTCGCCTTTATAAATCCAAACTTTGACACCGATTACACCGTAAGTCGTTTGTGCTTCAGACATTGCATAATCAATGTCTGCTCGAAGCGTGTGCAACGGAATTTTTCCGAATTTTTCCTGCTCGCTGCGTGCAATCTCTGCTCCGCCCAATCTGCCACTTACGATAATCTTCATCCCTCTACAATTCATTTTCAAGGCGCGTGTTATCGCCTGGCGCATCGCTCGTCGAGGAGCAATTCTTCTTTCGATTTGCAATGCAATATTATCTGCCACCAATTGGGCGTCTAATTCCGGTTGTCTTACCTCGGTCACGTTGACATGCACTCGAGCATTCTTCTCGTACTGTGCGACGATTTTGTCCAAATCTCTCGTCATCTCGTCGATACCTTTCCCCCCCCTACCGATTACCGCACCAGGCCTTGCAGTGAATAACGTTACGCGAACTTTATTCGCAGAGCGTTCGATATCTACTCTGCTGACGGTTCCTTTTCCAAGTCGGTCTTTAATATATTTGCGAATTTCCCAATCGCATTTCAAAAAAGTAGGATATTGTTTTTTATTCGCATACCATCGGCTATCGGGTTCGCGAATAACACCTATACGGAATCCTATCGGATGTGTTTTCTGTCCCAAGTTATGATTCCTCCTTCGTTTCTTCGCTCGTTGTCTCTTTCGTTTCTTCGCTCGCTTCTTCGCTTGTTTGAACGGTTTCGGGCTCTTGTTCTGATTCTGTTGTTGCGGCTGCTTCCATACCTTCTGCAGTTTCCTCTACGGTTTCTTCGTCTTTGACCTTTTTCGCTAGTTCCTTTTTAGGTTTTTCCCACTCGAGTTTAGGGCGAGGTTTTGGTTTTGCATTCGAGCGTTTCACTTGGAAAGGTTCTTTGTCTTCGAGGACAACAGAAATATGGCTCGTCCTTTTAAGAATCACACCTGCTCGACCCATCGCCTTTGGTTCATAGCGTTTCAATCGTGGTCCATCGTCTACCTGAATCCTCGAAATCACTAAAGACTCAGGGTCAAGTCCTGCGTTTTCAACGGCATTCGCCACTGCACTTTGGATAACTTTTCGGAGCATCTTCGCACCTTTGCTGGGATGATAGCGAAGAAGGGACAATGCCCAAAGAGCGTGCTTTCCTTTAATGTGCTCGATGAGCAGCCGAACTTTTCTCGGCTGTACTCGAAAACGTCTTCCTACTGCAGTTACTTCCATGCTTATGTCTTTATTCTTTCAACAACGAACTGGATTGCATCTACTTGCCCCGCACTGGATGACGGCAGGTTGCTTATCGTTCCTTCTGCCTTTTCCAATTTGCTCGTTGCAACATCGATCCAAGAAGTCATAACGAGTTTGAGGGGTTTTTCCGTTTGTGGAGTAGTGATATCGAATTTCGAAATGAATTTCCCCATACCTTTTTCGATGCTCTCCAATGTAATCGTTCCTTTTACTGTGTTTTTTGTGTTTTGCGGATTCGTATAATCGACATTGATGCTCTCGCCGACTTTGAGCGGCTTATCGCTTAAAATTCGAATGTAACGAAACATCCCTGCGAAGTTGCCGCCTTGCTGCGTTTCACCGACCGGAACTCCCTGCTTGTTGAACCGAATCGTATAGGAACGGGCTCCTTGCGGTCCTCCTGGCATTTCTTGTCCGTTGACGGTTATCTTCGTTTCCGAAGATGAGAACAGGACATCCGCGTCTCCATTTTCATATACTTTGGTGACTTTCTGCGCCACCTTCATTCCCATCACGAAATCACCCATTGCGGTGACAGCGGACATCTTGTATTGATAGGTATCCGAATCACCCTCTTTCCATTGATATTCTATTTTTATAGTGTCTTGGGCGGTTTTTACAGTGTCTTGAGTAGCATTCGCTGTCAAAGAGGCGCATATTGCAAGAAATACAATCATTTTTTTCATTTTTATTATCCTTTTCATTTCGTTCTCACCTTCGCGATTACGAATTCTATTTCTATTTCTTCACCATCCGGTGTTTTTGCTTTGCTCGTACCTTCTGCTTTCACCAAACGACCGTTATCCAGACGCATATAACTCGTGTACTCCACATCGGCTTCGATGCCGTCCTTCGTCGTTCCTTTGGCTTTGATTTCCAATTTCGCTACGCGTTCTTCGTATAAGCGACCAGTTGCAACGAGTTTCCCTTCGCCTTCTATTTTCAATTGGTTTCCTTCGGGCTGATATTTCAAAGGAAAAGTTGCACCTATTCCTACTTCCGAGGCAGGCACATAATCAACCAGAATAAAAGGAATCGCAAAAAACGGGTCGTCATCTTCCGTAAATTCGACTTTTACAGGTACTCCGTTTTTGCCGTAAACATCGGTTTCTGGGTCAGGCAATTCCGGAGCCGGGGTGTCTTGTCCCATAAAGTTGAGAGTTAGTTTGGTAACTTTCGATTCGAGTTCTGCTTTCCCATCGCTCAAAAGTTTCACGACGCGAACCGTCGCTTCACCGCTGATTTTCATCTCTTGCCCACCTGCAACGGGGGGCTTCGAGGTGACACTAAATGTGTAGTCCTGACTTTCTCCGTCTTTGTAAGTGCGCTCTAATTTAACGCTTTTCGGTGCTTCTTGAATACGTGTAAGCGAGAGCGCTGCAAACGCAATAGATAACAAAATCGATACAAAAATTAGTTTGTTCATTCTTTCACCTTCGCCGCTCGTTCTTCTCCACCGTGACCACGGAAAGTGCGAGTAGGAGCGAATTCACCGAGTTTATGCCCCACCATATTTTCCGTAATGTAAACAGGGATGTGTTTCCTCCCGTCGTGCACTGCGATGGTATGACCGATAAAATCGGGAGTGATCGTACTGCGACGAGACCAGGTTTTTATCAAAGCCTTTTGACCCGTTTCGTTGAGTTTTTGCACCTTTTTCAAAAGGTGCTCGTCTACGAACGGTCCTTTCTTCAAACTTCTCGGCATAACTTATTTACTCCTGTGCCTCACGATAAATCGTTCCGTTTTCTTGTTCTTCCGCGTTTTCACTCCCAAAGCCTTATGTCCCCATCTATCTCGAGGACCTTTGCGTTGACCCACTGGAGATTTTCCTTCTCCCCCACCATGCGGATGGTCGCGAGGTGTCATTGCCACGCCACGTACATGGGGACGCCGTCCCTTTCCTCTTTTCACGCCCGCTTTCCCGTAAGATTCTGTTTCGTGTTGTGCGTTTCCCACTTCTCCCACAGTTGCGCGGCATGTTCCGTGAAACATACGCATTTCTCCACTCGGCATTCGGAGAGTAACGAATGCTCCTTCTTTCGCAATTACCTGTGCTGACGTACCAGCCGCTCGTGCGACCTGCCCCCCCCTTCCTGCTTGCAGTTCGATGTTATGAACCATCGTTCCCAAAGGAATGTTCGCTAAAGGAAGGGAGTTTCCCGGGCGTATATCTACGCCTTCTCCGCTTTCCACGATGTCTCCTACGTTCAAATCATTCGGCGCTAAAATGTATCTTTTTTCACCGTCTTCATAATGCAAAAGAGCGATGCGAGCGCTACGGTTGGGGTCGTATTCGATAGATGCGACCTTCGCGCGAACTCCGTCCTTATTCCGAGCGAAATCTATGATTCGATAAAGTCTTTTGCTTCCCCCACCGCGATGAAACGCCGTTATTCTGCCCGTATGATTTCTCCCACCGGATTTCGGAATGCCGACTGTCAAACTTTTTTCAGGCTCGCGTCGTGTTATCTCCGAATAATCCGAAATGATTCGGAATCTCGTTCCAGGGGAAGTCGGTTTATATCGTCGTGTTGCCATAAATTACACCTCGAAGCCCTCTAAACGCTGGCCTGGCATTAAGGTGATTATCGCTTTTTTCCGATTTGCGCGCCTCCCTGCTTTACGCAAGGTGTGCCTTCTAACCGATTTGCCATGGACGTTGATGACATTCACTTTGCTCACTTTTATGCGGTCTTTCTTTTTCTTTCCTGCGTTGTAGATTTCTTCGATAGCCCTGGCGATTTCAACTTTATTCGCATCAGGATGCACGTAAAAGAAATACTTTCCTTCCGCTCCGAGACGGACGCTTTTTTCTGTCAACACAGGTTTGATAATGATGTTATCAGGAGTTTTATTCACTCCATGCCTCCTGAATTCGCGAAAGCGCTTCTTTCGCGACTACGATTTTTCGTGCAACTAATAAATCACGTGTACTAAATGCTTGCGTGCGTGGTGCGTTCCCCTTTTCATCAGGACGCGCTGGGGCGGTTCGCACTTCGACATTCGGAAGATTTCTGAAACTCAACAAAGCCATTTCATCGTATTCCGGCAAAATCACCAACGTTCTCGCTCCATTCACGCCTACATTATTGAGAAGTTCCACAGCTTTTTTCGTTTTCGGTTCTTCGAATCGAATCTCATCCACTACGACCACATCGTTCGAATTGACCTTTGCGACGAATGCTTCCTGCAGCGCTAACCGTTTTTCTTTTTTGTTTATTTTTTGTGCGTAACTTCGAACAACGGGTCCGTGTACTACGCCGCCATGACGCCAATGCGGCGCTCGAATCGAGCCTTGTCTCGCACGACCTGTTTTTTTCTGCCGCCAGGGCTTTCTTCCACCCCCCCTTACTTCTGCACGTGTAAGGACTTTATGTGTGCCTTGTCGTTGATTCGCCTCTTCAGCGACAACCACACGATGCAAAAGCCACTTATTTGGAGTGGATTTCGCAAAGGCTTCGCCGAGGGTTATTTCTCCCTTTTCCTTTCCCTTCGAATCTAAAACTTTCAACTTCATCGCTTTAAACTTTTCCCTCGACTTTATGAATTTCTACGATGCTTCCATTCGCGCCGGGTACGCTACCACTCACGAGAAGCAAGTTTTTATCCGGGTCAACTTTCACGACTTTAAGCCCGATTTGCGTAACGCGAACATCTCCCATATGTCCAGGTCTTCGCATCCCTTTGAAAACTCTTTGTGGACCAGTTGCGCCGGAAGAAAGCGGACGTCGGTGAGTCATCGAACCGTGCGTCATAAATTGACCGGAAAAACCATAACGCTTAACTGCTCCTGCAAACCCTCTACCTTTGCTTCTTCCCACTACTTTGACTTTTTCTCCCGGTTGGAAAATTTCGACTGTAATTTTTTGCCCGAGTTGCACTTGCGAAGAATTGCCACGAAATTCCCGAAGCACCTTTAATGGTCCTACTCCGGCTTTCTTCAAATGTCCGATTTCCGGAAATTTCAATTTCTTCGATTTCGTTTCTTGAAAACCGACTTGAATCGCGTCGTATCCGTCTTTTTCTTTAGTTTTGATTTGAGTTACGTAAACAGGTCCGGCTTGGATTACCGAAACCGGCACCATTCTGCCCTCTTCATCGAAGAGGTGGGTCATTCCTATTTTTCTTCCTACAATTCCCGATAACATCTTTTCTTCTCTAAAACAAACTATGCCTGCTTCACCTCGATATCTACACCGCTGGGTAAATCTAATCGCATCAACGCATCGATGGTTTTGCTCGTAGGATCCAAAATATCGATTAGTCGCTTATGGAGACGAATTTCGAAATGCTCCATAGATTCTTTGTCAATATGTGGACCTCGGATGACACAAAAACGGCGAATGCGAGTCGGTAGCGGAACAGGTCCGCTCAGTCGCGCGCCTGTTCTTCTCACTGTTTCCGCGATTTTTTGCGCGGATTGATCCAAAGCACGATGGTCGTACGCTTGCAGTTTGATTCTTACTCTTTCGCCTCGCATTCTTTTATTTTTTCCTTAGTGTTCCTTCATACAAAATTTTGGGGCAGCCTTTTCAGACTGCCCCCCAAGAAGTTAATCAAAGACTTTGGTGATCGTCCCTGCGCCTACGGTTCTGCCGCCTTCTCGAATGGCGAACTTCGAACCTTGTTCCATCGCGATAGGCGCAATGAGTTCCACGGTCATAGTCACGTTATCTCCGGGCATAACCATTTCCACGCCGGGTGGAAGGGTGATTTCGCCAGTGACGTCCGTCGTTCGGAAATAAAACTGAGGACGATATCCCGATACGAAAGGAGTGTGTCGTCCACCTTCTTCTTTTCCTAATACATAAACTTCCGCTTCGAACTTGGTGTGTGGCTTAATCGAACCCGGCTTTGCGATGACCATTCCGCGCTCGATGTCCGTTCTTTCGACGCCTCGTAAAAGCAGACCTACATTGTCGCCTGCCTGACAATAATCGAGGGTCTTTCTGAACATTTCGATTCCAGTTACCACTGTTTTTATGGGTTCAGGACGAAGTCCTACGATTTCGACTTCCTCCATCGGTCTGAGTTGTCCTCTTTCGACACGACCCGTCGCAACGGTGCCTCGACCGGTAATCGTGAACACGTCTTCGACAGCCATTAGGAAGGGTTTGTCGATTTCCCGAACAGGTTCGGGAATCCAATTATCAACTGCGTCCATGAGTTCTAAAATTTTCTTCGTCCATGGGTCATCCAAATTGATGGGGTTTTGCTCCATCACTTTTAGTGCTGAACCACGAATTACTGGAGTGTTGTCGCCATCGAAGCCGTATTTGTTTAAAAGTTCACGAACTTCCATTTCCACGATATCTATCAGTTCTTCTTCTTCGACAGCATCGCATTTATTGATAAATACGACGATGCGCGGGACACCTACTTGACGAGCAAGCAGGATGTGTTCTCTCGTTTGCGGCATGGGACCATCCGTTGCACTGACGACTAAAATCGCACCGTCCATTTGTGCTGCCCCTGTAATCATGTTTTTGATATAGTCAGCATGTCCTGGGCAGTCTACGTGCGCATAGTGACGCTTGTCAGTTTCGTATTCCGCGTGATAAATATTGATGGTGATGCCACGAGCCTTTTCTTCGGGAGCGGCGTCTATTTCTTCGTATTTTTTGCGTTCTGCCAATCCTTTTGCTTCGAGAACTGCAGTGATCGCGGCAGTAAGCGTCGTCTTCCCGTGGTCGACGTGGCCAATTGTCCCCACGTTTACGTGAGGCTTCGTTCTTTCGAATTTTGGTCTTGCCATCCGATTATTACCTCCTTATTTTTTCGTACCATGAGTCTTTGCGATGATTTCTTCCGCCACACTTTGAGGAACGTCCTCGTAATGCGACGGAGTGATATGCGGTGTTGCCCGCCCTTGAGTCAACGACCGTAAAGCAGTTACGTACCCGAACATCTCTGCGAGCGGGATTTGTGATTTTACTACGTGAAGGCCACCCGGCGCTGGCTCTGTGCTTTCGATAGTGCCTCTTCTTGCTTGGATATCCCCTATAACGTCCCCCAAATATTGTTCCGGTGTCGTAATTTCGACTTCCATAACGGGTTCTTTGAGAACAGGATTCGCTTTTCGCATAGCTTCACGGAATGCATTTATCGCAGCAAGTTTAAATGCGATTTCGCTGGAATCCACTTCGTGATAACTTCCATCTATCAGGCTAACCTTCACGTCTACCACTGGGTAGCCTGCCAAAACCCCGCTCTCCATCGCTTCGCGCACTCCTTTTTCGATAGCGGGAATGAATTCCTTCGGTATCGCTCCACCGACGATTTTATTTTCGAAAACAAATCCACTGCCGGGTGGCAGAGGCTCGATTTCTAGCCATACATGCCCATATTGTCCCGAACCACCGGTCTGCCTTATGTATTTTCCTTCTGCTTTTGCGCGAGTGCGAATCGTTTCACGATATGCAACCATCGGTTTTCCTTGCTTTGCATGCACTCCGAATTCGCGGTTCAAACGGTCAACAATGATTTCGAGATGAAGTTCTCCCATCCCGCTGATGATGGTTTGACCGGTTTCTGGGTCCGTTGTAACACGAAATGTCGGGTCTTCTTGCGCTAAGCGCTGTAGACTTTTGCTCAATTTTTCTTGGTCTGCTTTCGAACGCGGCTCGATCGCAATGGAGATAACGGGTTCGGGGAATTTGATCGCTTCGAGCACAAGCGGAGCATCGACATCGCATACCGTTTGGCCAGTGATGACATCATTGAGACCGATTACCCCGACAATATCTCCTGCATAACTTTCCTCGAGGTCCTCCCTGCTATTTGCATGCATTTGCAGAATTCGACTGACTCTTTCTTTTCGAACACGAAACTGGTTTGTCTGAGAATCGCGATAGCAAATCAAACACTGTTTGCCTTTTTTGAGGGTACCGCTGTAAATCCGTAAATAAGTTAGACGACCGACGTATGGGTCACTCATGATTTTGAAAGCGAGCGCGCATAAAGGTTGTGAATCGTCAGGATACCTCTCTTCAATTTTTTCCGTATTGGGATTCACTCCTTTTACAGGGCCGATATCCAATGGACTCGGAAGGAAATTGACAATCGCATCCAAGAGTTGATGAACGCCTTTGTTTTTGAAGGAACTTCCGCATAAAATGGGAACGAGTTGGTTGGTTAGGGTTCCTTTTCTCAAGGCTTTCAAGATTTCGTCTGTGGTGATTTCATGCCCTTCGAGAAAACGCTCCATGATGGTTTCGTCAACATCTGCACAAGCCTCAATGAGTTTTTCTCGATAGTGCGCTGCTTGCGTTGCAAGTTCTTTAGGAATTTCTCCTTCGATTTCGTCTCCTTTTTTTTCTTCTGGATAATATTTCGCCCGCATCGTAACTAAATCAATTACGCCTGCAAACTCGTTCTCTTGGCCAATAGGAATTTGAATAGGTACTCCCTTGCAGCCGAGGCGTTGTTTGATTTTTTCTGTCACTCCGAAAAAGTCTGCACCCAGCCGGTCCATTTTATTGATGTAGACGATTCGAGGAACTCCGTATTTATTCGCTTGCCGCCAAACCGTTTCCGATTGCGGTTGCACCCCCCCCACTGCGCAAAATACCGCTACGACGCCATCCAAAACACGGAGCGAGCGTTCGACTTCGACCGTGAAGTCTACGTGACCCGGTGTATCGATAATGTTGATTCTGTGATTGCGCCAATAGCAAGAAGTCGCCGCGCTGGTAATGGTAATGCCTCTTTCCTGCTCCTGAACCATCCAGTCCATCGTTGCAGTTCCTTCGTGGACTTCTCCCATCCGATGGATTTTCCCCGTGTAATAGAGGATGCGTTCAGTCGTGGTCGTCTTGCCGGCATCTATATGTGCTGCGATGCCGATGTTACGCGTGAATTCGATAGGTACTGTGCGTGGCATAGAAGAATCGTCCTTAAAACCTAAAGTGCGCGAAGGCTTTGTTCGCCTCTGCCATGCGGTGAGTGTCCTCTTTCTTCTTCACCGCAGAACCCGTGTTGTTGTAGGCATCCAATAACTCTGCACTAAGTTTTTCGACCATAGATTTGCCTTGCCGTTTTCGCGCCAACGTTACGAGCCATCGTATTGCCAATGTCCTTCTACGTGCAGGTGTAACTTCCATGGGGACTTGATAGGTTTGCCCTCCTACACGTCGAGGACGCACTTCCATAACGGGCATGACGTTTTGCAAGGCTTTTTCAAAAACTTCCAGAGGAGGCTTATTCGCCTTTTCCGCACACACGTCTAATGCTGTGTAAAAAATCTTTTCCGCTTTGCTTTTCTTCCCATCCACCATGAGCCGATTGATGAAACGCTGAACCAGCTCCGACCCGTATATCGGGTCAGGCAACACTTCAAGCTTTTCAATTTTCCCTTTTCTCGACATGGTGAGTTTTCTCTTTTATTTTCCGCTCGTTTTCGGTTTTTTCGTTCCGTATTTACTTCTTCCTTGCATCCTGTCGCTCGTGCCCGCAGCTTGTTCAGCGCCACGAATGATGTGATATCGGACGCCAGGCAAGTCCTTCACACGCCCCCCCCGAACGAGCACTACGCTATGCTCCTGAAGGTTATGCCCGATTCCGGGAATGTATGCCGTAACTTCTATGCCATTCGTCAAACGCACGCGCGCGACCTTTCGAAGAGCCGAGTTCGGCTTCTTCGGCTTCATGGTACGCACGTAAATGCATACCCCCCGTTTTTGCGGGTTTCTTCGTAGTGCAGGTGACTTCGACTTTCTTTTCACCTGACTTCGACCATAACGAATCAACTGATTTACTGTCGGCATTTTCTATTCCAAAATCACTGCTTAACGTTTTGAAACCCCTGGGTCTTACTCAGCGACACAGGGGTCTCCACATTCGATATCTTGTCAATGAATTCTTCTTTTGAAGTTCCCTGGCTTTGCGGGTCCTCCTATGCGCTTGATATTAAGCAGGATTGCTTAAATTGTTGAAGACTATTATAGCCGAATTCTCGTGATAAGTCAAGTGCCTCTTACTATGCTTGTGAGCATCTTCGAACTTTGGAATCCAAGATCAAGGTTACGGGACCCTCGTTCTCGAGAGCAATGAGCATATCCGCCCCATAAATCCCTACCTCGACGGGGATTCCATACTTCCGAAGTTCCTGTTCGCATCTTTCGAAGAGGCGCTTCCCCTCTTCGAAGGAGGCGGCTTCGATAAAACTCGGTCGGAGACCACGACTCAAATCCCCTGCAATAGTGAAGTTGCTCACGAGAAGTAGCGAACCTCCGACGTCGGTCAAAGAGAGGTTGATATTTCCGGCTTCGTCATCGAAAACCCTCAACCCTGCGAGCTTCGTAGCCATCCAGACTGCGTCTTTTTCCGTGTCATCTTTAAGTACAGCGATGAGGGCTAAAAGACCTTTTCCAATTTCTGCAACTATACGCCCATCCACATTAACCGAGGCAGAACGCACTCGTTGCACGACTGCCTTCACTTAGTCGCCTTTCCTCCGAATGTCCTCTGGATGCTAATCACATCCTGCATAACGCTTAGTTTGTTTATCATGCTTTGGAGATGGTGGAGGTCGTGCACATCTACAGTTAGGTCAAGCAACGCAGTCTGGTTAGGTAAGGTGCGAATAGTAGCTGCGCTAACGTTAATTTTCGTCTCGCTGAGGACACTGCTTATTTCCGCAAGCAAGCCTTGACGGTTTACCGTTTGCACTCGTAGGTTCACAGGGTAAAGGTTTTTTCCATCTCGAGGCCAATTCACGTTGACCACACGTTTAGGCTCCGACTCTGCGGTTTTTTGGAAATTCGGACACAGTTTCCGGTGAAGAATAATTCCTCGACCTTTCGAAATAAATCCGACAGTTTCATCGCCAGGAACAGGCAAGCAGCATCTCGAACGTCGAAAAGCCACGTTATCCACATCCCCAGGAGCAAGCAGTACTTCTTGAGTAATTCCCCCCGGACGGATGGCTAATCCTGCTTTTCCCTCTCGTTTTCTTGCTTCTGCGGTAAGTTTGGCTATAACTCGTTGAACAGGAACGAGCCCTTCCCCTACTAAAGCCAAAAGAGTCTTCGCGTCGTTTTTATGCAAAGTGCGAGCGGTTTCTTCGAGCTTGGTTTCTGTGAGAATTGCTCTATGGTCAAGACCCATAGATTTGAGTTCGCGTTCGAGTGCTTCCTTGCCGCGCTGAGCGTTCACCTCTTTATTCGCTTGCCTCAAGTAACCACGAATCTTTGCCCGCGCACTTGCGGTTTTTACGAATCGCAGCCAATCCACACTAGGTGAAGCATTGGCTCGGGTAATCACTTCGACGATATCTCCGTTATCGAGTTCGTAGTCCAAACGAACGATTCGTCCGTTTACACGAGCACCTGCTGTGTGTAAACCGACGTTCGTGTGAACGCGAAATGCGAAGTCAATCGGAGTCGCGCCCCTCGGCAAATCAATGACGTCCCCTTTCGGGGTGAAAGTGAAAACTTGTTCACCGAATAGGTCATTGCTAACGAGCGTAAGGAAGTCGGTTCCTCGTGAAGTTTCATTAGACCATTCGAAAATCTGTTGACGAAGCATATTGATTTTTGCTTGGTCGGTAGCAGAGAGTTTCCCTTTGTCACCCGGCTTATACTGCCAGTGAGAAGCGACGCCATATTCCGCAGTCCGATGCATGTCGAAAGTGCGAATCTGCACTTCTAATGGTTCACCTCTCGGTCCTACGACTTTCGTGTGTAGAGACTGGTAGCCGTTAGGTTTCGCTTTAGCGATGTAATCGAAGAATAAACCGGGGATGGGCATCCATAACTCGTGAACGATGCCTAAAACTTTATAACAATCCGCCTCCGTATCCACGATAATCCTTATTCCGAGCAAATCGTAAATTTCTTCGAATTCGAAGCCTTGAATCGCCATTTTCTGATAGATGCTGTATAGATGCTTCGGCCTTCCTGTAACTTCGAAATGATGATAGCCTGCTTGTTCGAGCCTTTCTTTGATCATCACTATGGCTTCATGAACTTCTTGCTCTCGGCTCGTGCGCGTTTTAGCGACTAATTCCGAAATTCGTTCGAATTCTTCAGGATAAAGAAATTTAAATGCCAAATCTTCTAACTGCCATTTGATTTGCCATATCCCGAGTCTCGCCGCCAGTGGTGCGTAAATTTCTAAAGTCTCTTGCGCAATTCTTTTTTGTGCTTCCTCGTCTAACACTTGCAGAGTTTGAAGGTTATGCAAACGGTCAGCGAGTTTAATCACCATAACGCGGATATCCGTCGCCATAGCGATGAGCATTTTTTTCAGAGTCTCAGCGAAGCGCTCGCGTTTTTCCGCTGCCATGCGTTGTTCGCTCAATTTCGGAAGCGGAGGAAACTCTAACTTCGTTACCCCTTCGACTAAAGAAAGTACGCTTTCTCCGAAGTTTTCACGGATTTGCTCACGGGTTATCGGTGTATCTTCTATCAAATCATGCAAGAGGCCTGCGGCTATGGTATCCGTATCCATGTGCAGCTCGGCAAGGATCTTCGCGACTGCTAATGGATGCATCACATAAGGCTCGCCGGTTTTACGCGTTTGGCCACGATGCCCGATTTCAGCAAGGTAATACGCGCGACGAATCCTTTGCACATCCGCTTTGGGATGCTGCTCTCGAATCATGGAAAGAAGTTCTGTCAGATGCTCAGGCTCTTCCCAATCCGCAGGAATTACGAGTTTTTCGGCAGTCAGTGCTATTTCAATGCCTCCTTTTTAATTAACCACGCAATCCCGCGTCGTTCTCCCACCTTGGCGGCAACCAACAGCCTGCCGTCGAAAGTCCAATCCATGAAGCAAACCTGAGCGCCTACCTGCCTCGGGGGAGACCAAAGGACTCGCAAATCCCCTGCCCGATTTAGTCTACACACAGCCCCGTTCACGAACGTAATCAAATCTCCCTGCGGCGTCACCAGTATGCGACTCGAAGAAAGATTTCGGACAAACGTTTTTTTCTTATCTAAGCCCACATAATATAGTTTGCCTTGTTCATCTAATAAATAAAAATCCCCTTTCGGAAGTGGCGCAATATCCAACATCGTATAGTGAGAAAATTCTTTACCATTCGGGAGCAAGAGGGGTTCGACTTCAGAACTGTCGTTAGTTTTTCTAAAGACCATCCCGGACGGGAAAAAGAACCATAAATTTCCTTGCGAATCTATTCGCATTCCATGCGGCATTTTTACATTCGTTTTCCATTCTATGCTTCCATTCTTTCGCAACGAATAAAGACTCTCCCCATCATAGTCCAGAACGAACATTCCATTCTTCGTAGGAATAATGTCCAGGTCTCCTTTAAACTGGGGGGGATAATACGATTTCAAGACGAGTTTTCCTTGCTGAATCTTATAAACACCTACCCTACTCGTCTTCGTGCGGTCATCGAATGTTCCGAATAAAACATCGCCATTTCTTTCCAAAGCCAAGCCACGAAGGGGGTCGTCAGGAAGTTCGAATTGCGCTTCGACTGCGCTCATCTGAATAAAAGCGAAAAAGGACAAAGTTAAAATCAAGAAACCACCTCTCGTAAAAAATTTTCTGCAATCTTTGCTTGTTCGGGGGTATCCACGCTAACGCGCGTTCCTCGTGCATAGGACATTTGTATCTTTACGCCATGTTCTAAAAAGCGCAATTGCTCGAGTTTTTCAGCGCGCTCCAATGGTGTGGGCTCCCATCGAGAAAACTTCTCCAATATATCGGATGTATAAGCATACACACCGATGTGCTTTTTCATCGGAAAATTGTTTTCTGCTCTGCGAAATGGAATGAGCGAGCGAGAAAAATACAACGCGCAATCCTCGAGGTCTGTTACGACTTTGACGACGGAGGAATCGTTTTCTTCCTCTCGAGTGAGCCAATCGTAAACGCTGCTCATTTCTCTCGACTCATGAAAAAGGGGCTCTGCACATGCGTCAATAGTTTCCGAAGCGATTAGTGGTTCATCCCCTTGCACATTGACATACGCAGCCTTGCCTAACAATTTCGCCACCTCGGCTATCCTGTCCGTTCCCGTTTCATGGTCAGAGCGCGTTCGAATGCACTCAGCCCCGAATTTTTTAGCCGCTTGCAGAATTTCTTCATCGGGTGTGGCAATAAACACCGCTTTGGGAAATTTTGCTTTTCTTGCAGCTTCGTAAACCCACCGCACCATAGGCTTCCCTGCCAATAAAACCAATGGCTTTCCTGGAAACCTCGTGCTACCCATTCGAGCGGGAATGACAGCAATGACATCCATAAATTTATCTTACACAGATTGAATCCCGCCTTTAGACTATCCGACGATTTTAGGTGTAGATTTCGGGCTTTCTTCCACGAGTGTATTTTCTCCGGGGAGCAAATCTACTTGGATTTTCCATACACCCCCCAGGTCAACAATTTTCACCATCTCCTTCGACAGAACGTCGGCTACGAAACGCTCAGGTATGTCGAAAGTAAATGTGAGAGGTTCTGAACAGGTCAGCGATAGATAAACCAGCCGCCCCTCTTCGAAACGAATTGCAGCAGAGACACCGCGACTAAGTCTCAGTCCTCTAAAATGAAATGTCTGTAGACTTTGCGGTACGGCAGGAAGGAGATGCTCTCCGTTGTCGTCTACGCGTGCAAACATCCAATGAAGCGCAGTAAGCCAAGCCCCACAGCCTGTGGTGAACCAAGGGACTACCGGCTGTCCCTCGCGATCGAGATGTTCATTAGGAGATAAAAATTGTCCGGCAGACTCGGGCGCTAATTTCAAACATTCCCATAACTCCTCGGTATTTCCTAAAACGCCATGACACATTCCCAAATGCCCAGCCGTCCAAATCCAACTCGTGCCTTCATAAACTTCGTTGAAGCCCGGACGGAAACCTTTTCCACCTTTCATGGTTTCGTGCACGGTTTTCACGCTATTCTTTGCAAATTCACTTCCTTCATCGCAGAAAAATGGCACGACGTAACCAATGATGGATGAGTGTAGAGGTTTGCCGTCGGTAATTGCGTATCTGCGCGATGAGAGGTCGACAGGAAAGTTTTGCCTTAGTTGCTTTGCATAAGAATCCCAGCGCATTCGTACTTCTCTATCCACACCGAGTCTCCTCGCAGCCTCGCATGCTCTATCGAAAACGAAAGTTGCCGCTGCCATCGTAAACGGTCCTTTCGAAACTTGCCCTACGGACTCATCGAAATCCGTACATGCTTTCGTTTGCAGTGCTCCTTTTTCGTCTCGTTCGAGCATCACATTCTCGAAATAGCGAGCGATTTGCTTGAGAACCGGATAAAACTCTTCTAAAGTTTCGATTTTTCTATCATAAAGCCATAAGTTCCAAGCACATGCAGCGATTAGACCTAAATGGAATCGTTCGCTATACCAATGCCCGTGAGGGTCTCTTTCCTCTCCTGTTTCGGTAGAACTCCAGGGGTAGAGAGCGCCTAATCCTCGTCCACGCTGTATTGCAGAGGGCAAGGTCGTAAGCCGAAAATAAGGAACCCTTTTTGCCAAATCCTCGTGCCCCCCCGAAAGAAGAGCGTTGAAAGGATAATACTCGTCATGAAAGGCTCCACCCCCCCAGTGCTGATGAGTGAGTGAAGGAGGAATCGACCAGGGCGTTGCTTGGCTCGCAATCGTGTATAAAGAAATTTCCCGAAAAGCATCTACCCTTTCTTCTCCTGTAAAAAGTTCGCTTTTCGCCCAAAATTGCCTCCATGCTTGCACGTGCTTGTTCATTTGCTCCTCGTATTTTTCTAAAGAAAACAAATCTTGATATTCTAAACGGTCGCTGATTCCGAATACACACCGAATAACGACTTCTTCCCCAGGCTCGATGACTTTGTCTATATTCAAGGTTGCACTCGTTTCATCGTAAACCCAATAGTCTTCGTTGGATAAAAGCCATAAAACTCCGAGGTTATCATGCGTTTCCCAATCGAAATAGGGAAACGATAAGTCACGATTTCTTTCGACTTTAATTCCACCTGGAAATCCTCTTTCTCCGAACTCGTACGAAAGAAGCATCAATACGCGAACTTCTCTCGTTGAATGATTGCTTAACCTGGTCTCTGCGACAAAGCAATTGCGATGAGCGAGCACACAACTCTTCGTAGATTCCAAAAGCGTTTCGTACATGAGCCTCGTTCGCAACTCTGCATATTCCGTGTGCAAGGTTTGGGCGTGCTCTAAAAGTCTCGGTTCTTCTCCATCTACCCAAAGCGTCCTTCGCAATGTCCCGAAAGAAACGAGCGGATGATGCGCCCCACTCAAACGCCTTCCCGCAACGACGAACTCCTGTAAAAAAGCCAAATGCTCTTCCCACTCTCGCGGGTCGTCATGGAAGCCTGTCCTTCCAACCATTGTCGCCAGTCGACCGTTTCCTAAAAGAACCGGTACAGGTCTATCGGCATTAATTTTCGAGTCGAACTGCATTTTCTTATCTCTGCTTAGATTTTAGGTCTTCTACCACACCCGAGGGAGCGGGATGTTTTCCAAAATATTTTTATACGACCTTCTTTCATAGATAAATCCAAGGTAAAAACCGGATTGTTGACTGAGTCATTTTCCAGAATTCTCGAGGAAACTCGTTACCTCGACGCGAGCCGTGTGCGCCTTTGGTACCCGTCTCAAAACGCTCGCCCTCGATGCGAGATAAAAGACGAAGTGTGTTTTCTCGAAGTAAAAGCATACCGCTGCTTCCCCTTGACGCACCCGGATGATTTTATTAGTCTGCGAGACCACACCGATAAAGAAATTGGCATATTGCGAAATTTGTCGAGCATGGATGTCGCCTCGAGAGCCGTGCTGGAAGCCGAGCTAGACCGAAAATACTTCACTCCACTCATCGAAAAAATCCATTCCTTAGTACCGGACGCTTCCATGTGGATCTGGGATGTCGAAACACAGAGAGGTCGGATAAAGTTTTATTTGCGAGGGGTTCGAGATTCCATCCATGAGGTAGCGCCGAGACGGTGGCAGATTTTCAGTATGGATGGACAGCGCTACGAAATCCGTGACCTCGAGAAACTCGATGCAAAAAGCCGTGCACTTTTTGAGTCGCTTTTCTAATCTTGCGTGGGAACTCCTTTCTCCTTCGCATTGCCTTATTTGCCGCAAAATTCCCGAAAAAGCATTTTGTGACGATTGTTGGAATGCGCAAAAGAAACTTCCACAAGGATCTTGCGATAGATGCGGCATCGGAGAAATGGAAAATTGCGAGTTTTGTCGATGGATGAGAGAACTCGACTATTTGCGTTCAGCATACGATTACGACGGTGTGGCAGGCGCTGCAGTTCGAATTTTCAAATATGAAAGACAAATGGCTTTAGCACCATTCCTTCGTGAGACAATACGAGCACTGACTTTGGAAGTCCCTGAATTCGATATTATCGTTCCTGTTCCCATCCACTGGTCTCGTAGAACAGAGCGAGGATTCAATCAGGCAGAACTTTTATGCGAAGGGATTTCAGAACTCGTAGACATGAATTTATTGGAACGTGTTCGCCCGACTCCACACCAGGCTCGCATGAAAGGAAAAGAAAGAGTGATGAAGTTGCGTGGTTCTTTTCGCGCAAAGCCATGTACAGGAAAGCGTGTGGTTATCGTGGATGACATCGTGACGAGTGGGGGAACTCTCGAAGCATGTGCTGAAGCATTGCGAGAAGCGGGTGCTCGCTGGGTGGGGGGGATCACCTACGCAAGAGAATTACCGTAAGGCTACTTTATCAGAAAAATCTTACATTTTTATGGTTCAGGCTCTAAAATTCCATACGTCCCATCTTTACGCTTATACAAGACGGTAATGTCGCCGGTTTCGACATTCTCGAATACAAAGAAAGGATCGCCTAACAATTCCATCTCCAAAATCGCTTCTTCTGGAGACATAGGCTTTCGCTCGAATCTTTTTCTTTCTACAATCTGGTCTTTCCCAGCTTCTGATACTTCGATACCACTTTCTATAAGAGCGGGGGGGATTTTCGCCGTTCCCCGACGATGAGCATCCACTAATCTTTCTTTCAAATTTCGCAGACGCGCCTCTAAAATTTCGGACACTTTATCTATGCAAGCCCTGAGCGAAACGTCTTGCTCTTCCCCCCTCACGGTGAATTCGTCTGCATAGACCGTCACTTCGACTCGATGACGACCCCTTTGTTCATGATGCACCAACTCCGCTTTAGTAGCCTTTTCGAAAAACCTTTCGAGTTTCGAAAGACGCTTCGATGCATATTCTCTATCTCTTTCTGGGACGGTTCCTTCTGCGCTTCGAATGATGAGTTCCATATGATTTTCTTAAACCGATATATCCTTTCTATTTAAAGTTACGACGGCAAGAGCGGCGATACCTTCTCGTCGTCCTATAGCTCCAATACCCTCGCTAGTAGTCGCTTTGATATTTACCCGATTCTTTTCGATTCGTAAAAGAGACGCTACCCTTTCTCGAATAGTTTCCCTTTTATCGGAAATTCGAGGTTCTTCCGCGAGCAGAGTGATATCGGTGTGAGAGACACTCCATCCCTCTTTCCTCGCCCATTCTACTGCCTGTTCGACAAACAGACTGCTCTTCGCATCTTTCCACTTTGGGTCGCTATCCGGAAAATGTTGACCGATGTCTCCTAGCCCGCACGCCCCGAGAATAGCATCGGTCAAAGCATGGAGAATCACATCTGCATCGGAATGCCCTCGCAGACCCGCGTGCCCGGGGAACGCTACTCCTCCGAGAACGAGCCCCCTCGAAGGGTCATCCGAAAAGCTGTGAACGTCATAGCCGATTCCAACAGAAGTCTCCGGCTCCGTTGCCAACTTCTGAATGACTTGAAAATCCGAATAAGTGGTTACTTTTAGATTCGTACTTTCGCCCATCACCACTTGTATAGGAAAGCCTGCTGCTTCGAGTGCTGCCGCTTCGTCGGGATAATCTCGTTCTACATTCAAAGCCGATTCCATCCAATCCTTTCTTGCGACTTGGGGGGTTTGCGCTAAATATATTCCCTCTCTCGGAATCGTCTCTCGTACCTCTGTAATGATTTGCGATGTGTCTGCGACTTTCTTTAGACAATCCCAAACTGGAATGGCTGGGATAGCCGCCCCATGTTTTTCGGCTGCATGAATAACCCTTTCTATCAAAGCCGAAGAAACAAAAGGTCGTGCTGCATCATGAACGAGAATCCATTCGACTTCTTGCGGAATAGACTGCAATCCTTTTTTGCAACTTCGTGTCCTCGTATCCCCCCCCGTAACTACGAATGCTGCTCCTACATTCTCGAATTCATGCTCGTCCTCTTGCCTGCAAACTATCCCAACACCTTCGATAAGCGGGTGTTTTCGCAAAGATTCATAAGAGATTTTCCACAAAGGAACACCTGGAACGATTTCCCAAAATAGTTTCGATGGGATTTTTTTCGAATTCTCGGGAAACTTCAAAGACTCTGGCAGTGAAGCGAAGAACCTTTCTGAAGCTCCTGCCGCCAATAAAAGAGCGAAAGTCATGCGCGGGCTCTTTTTGTTTTCGTTTCTTCTATCGCTTCCGTTTCAGGCACACCGAATATCATGCGCCCTGCTGTGCTCTGATGTACTTGCGTGATTTTCACTGGGATTCTTTTCCCGATATAAGACAAACCTTCGTCTACAACGACCATCGTCCCATCGTCCATAAATCCGACACCTTGATTCGGTTGTGTACCTTCGCGTTCCAGCTGCACAGTAATCACATCACCAGGCAAATAGTGAGGCCGCATCGCTAATGCTAAATCGTTTACATTCAATACAGGTACTCCATGAACTTGCGCGATTTTGTTCAAATTGAAATCGTTTGTTACCAACGAAGCACCTAATGCTTTAGCGAGACGAACAAGGCGAGTATCTACAGGGTCGTTCGGGTCGCCCGCCAATTTATCATGTGTCCCAATTTCGATTTCGAAATCCGCCTGAAGATTCTTCAAAAGATCTATTCCCCTTCTTCCCCTTTGACGGCGGTTCGGCTCATGACTATCTGCAATATTATGCAATTCTTTGATGACAAATTCCGGAACGTAAATTTTACCTTCCAAAAAACCTGCTTTTGCAACTTCGTAAATCCTTCCGTCAATAATGACGCTCGTATCGAATATCTTGAGGTTGCTCTTGCGTCGAGGAGCGCCTCTCGCCCAAGGAAACGCTTCTTGAACTCCTCTCAAAACAGCAAAACTCAGCCATATGAGGCCGAGCATAAGAAATATGCTTAGAGTGATAGCCCATTTCCCGAATGTGAAGAACAACATGTGAAACGGGATACTGATTGCTGCCCCCACCAATACCGCAAAAAGAAAAGTAATGCGCTCCGCGTCTTGCATCTCCTTCCAACGCGCTAATCCTCTCTCTATATAGGAAATCAAAAAAACGGCGAAGAGCCCTGATGCGATTACGCCGAATACGACGGCAGCAGCAACGGCAAACGGATCATTAAAATTCGGAATTTCTTGCTGAGTCGGTGGTTTTCCCGTCAAAAGCATTCCGATCTTTGGATAAAGATTCGTTAGACCTCTTGGAATTTGGAAAAAAGATAGTGTGCCAGCAACTGCCATGCACAGCAAAATGAAAAGAAGTTTCAATAGTCTTACGATGGTTATCGTCTCACCTCCTTTGGTGCAGGAACTTGTTCGAGAACCGTAATTTTCACCCCGTCTAATGTATAGACTTCCATCGCTTTATCAGGGTTTCCGGAAGCGAGTTTTATATACGTAGCCGAAATTCGCTCTTTTCCTTGAGTCGGGTCGAAAGCGTGCCATCCAGTACCCGTGTAAGCCTCTACCCACATATGATAGTAAAAACCATCGTTCCAGTAAACCAAACCCGTCGCGAGTCTCGCGGGAATTCCAATGGAACGCATAAGAGTTGCCGCCAGAACCGCGTAATCTCTGCAAACGCCTTCTTTCGTTTTAAGAATTTCTTCCGCATTCCGCATAACCGCAATGCTCGCGTTGGGTTTCATGATTTTGTGGACGTATTTATTGATGAGTAGAGCTGCTTTGAATGCATTCGTCTCTTTCCCGATGATTTGTTTGGCTAATTTTTTTATTGCCGGGCTGTTCACGGGCATTTGTGGTTCTGCACGTGTATATTCCGTAAACTCTTTTTTAACGGTTGCGAGCGTTCCTGCAGATTTTTCACTGCCATAGTAAGGATGAATCGTCAATAGAATTCCATTACTATCGCGTTTAACAGTTTGATGGGAACTACTCGATAAAAGAGGCAAATCCGCTCCTTCCAGGCGAAGGGTCAATTTGAGAATCTTATCGGGCTCGATAAGCGGTTTATCCGGGCGTACACTCGAAGCAGTCGCTAAATCAATAGAAGGGATATATTGATTCGTTCCGAGTGCTTCCTCCCGCGATATAGGACGCAGTTGCATACCGAAGACGCTCGTGGCATAAATCAATTCACCTTTAGGATCTAAAAACATATCGCTCGTGAAACGCGGGTCTTTGATTTGCAACCACAATGCCTTTCGCTCTTGCCCCCCAAAAGTAATTTCTTTTTCCCCTTTCCACTCCACTTCGTTCCGGACGAGGGAAAGCATCGTGGGGTCGAGAACGTAAATGACAGCCTTTGTCCTCGCTTCCGGTTTCCCCTTCTGTAAGAGGGTCACCACCGGGTCATCCACCAAAGAGCCATCCTGGGGAACTTCGATGGTCTTCGTGAACCTCTCCCCCTCGGACTCTCTCGTCACCGTTATCTTGTCTTTCCCGTAGAGCGCTTTGATCTGAGACTTCCTTCCCGCGCTCTCCATTCGTACGTTTTGCTTCGTTAACCGACCAGTCGAATCGGACCAAGATTCGGAGACGACTTCTAAAATAGCCTCCTGACCGAGTAACCTAGCTCCGAATTTTGTCGTCACAACGGAATAGCGTCCGTCAGAGGTCGGTCTCGTGGTGGCTATAATGGCTCCAATTCTTTGGTCTTGCAGAAAAACGCCGATATACTCCGTATCCGACAAAGCGAGCATCGGCAGATGAGCAAGGAGAAGAGCCGCCAAAAATCGGAAGAAGGAGTTTTTTAGGGTCATATGTTTTTATTTTATATGGGAAGCACAGCCAATTTATACAGATTACGTATGACGAATCAGGAAAAATGCCCTCGACGACCAAGAAAAGTATGAAAGAACGCGAAAAAAAATCGGGAAAGCAACTGGTGATCGTTGAATCACCAGCCAAGGCGAAGACCATCAGCCATTTGCTCGACAACGACTATCGAGTGGAGGCAAGTTATGGTCATGTTCGCGATTTGCCCGAAAATGCCAAACAAGTTCCTTCCCGTTACAAAAAGATCCCATGGGCGACCCTCGGGGTGGACATCGAACACGATTTCGCACCTCTTTATATCATCCCGCCTGACAAGCAAAAGTATGTCAAGCGCTTAAAAGAGGCTGTCCAAGAAGCGAACACTATCCTGCTTGCCACAGATGAAGACCGAGAGGGGGAAAGCATCAGTTGGCACATACTCCAGGTGGTCTCACCTCCGAAAGATGTAACGGTAAAACGAATCGTTTTTCACGAAATCACACGCGATGCAATTTTAGAAGCGATGGCGAATCCGCGTGGGATTGATGAAAACTTGGTTAAAGCACAAGAAGCGAGACGCATTTTAGATAGGCTTTATGGCTACCTTATTTCCCCTATCTTATGGCGTTCGGTAACGAGGGGTTTGAGCGCCGGGAGAGTTCAAAGTGTCGCTGTAAGACTATGCGTCGAAAGAGAACGCGAGCGTATGGCTTTTCGTTCCGCCACCTATTGGGATTTGCTCGCGGAACTCGACAGCGGTAAAGGGACTTTCAAAGCGAGGCTCATTCGTTTGGGTGACCGTCGAATAGCGGACGGAAATAGTTTCGACCCGAAAACCGGCACGCTCAAAGATACGAACAGAATTCATCTTCTCGAAGAGAAAGCAAAAGAACTCGCTCAAGCCGCTTTGAATTCATCTCCATGGAAAGTTACACTTCTCGAAAAGAAACCTGCATCGAAGTCTCCAGCCCCCCCTTTCACGACTTCTACCTTGCAGCAGGAGGCAAACCGCAAACTGAAACTATCTTCGCAAAGAACGATGCAAATCGCGCAACAATTATACGAAGGTGTAGACCTGGACGGAGAACGAATCGGCTTAATCACTTACATGCGAACGGACAGCGTTACACTTTCTGAAAAAGCCATTCAGCAAGCGCGAAATCTGATCAAGAACATGTATGGCAACGAATTTTGCCCTGAAACACCCATTCGCTATCAAACGAAGGCAAAGCACGCGCAGGAAGCACACGAAGCAATCCGCCCGACGGATTTAACCCGGCTTCCGCAGGACGTAAAGAAATATCTCACCGATGAACAATTCAAAATTTACGAACTCATTTGGAAACGAACAATAGCGTGCCAAATGGTGCCTGCCGAATTCGAGAACACGAATGTAGAAGTTACAGTAAATGTCAATGGTCAACCTTTGGTCTTTTACGCAACGGGTCGAAGAATCGTATTTCCCGGTTTCTTACGCGCTTATGTGGAGGGTTCTGATGAACCAGAAGCGGAATTGAGCGACAGCGAAAGTCTACTTCCCGAATTGCATCTCGACCAAACTCTGCTTCCCATACAAGTTGTCGCAGAATCCCATAAGACGAAACCTCCTATGCGATATACGGAAGCGAGCTTAATCAAAAAACTCGAAGAAGAAGGTATCGGACGCCCGAGCACTTATGCGACGATCGTCAGCACGATTCAAGATCGTGGATACATTTTCAAACGAGGAAACGAACTCGTCCCTACCTTCACTGCGTTTTGCGTGACCGACTTATTAGAAAAGAAATTTATGGATTTGGTAGACGTTGCTTTTACTGCTCGGATGGAAGAAGCACTCGATGAAGTTGCCGAAGGAGAACAATCTTCTGTGGACATATTGCGAGCCTTTTACTATGGCGAAAAAAATCAGCCAGGACTCGCGAAGCGCATAGAAAATGGTGAGCCCTATTATCCGAGCGTAACCATCGGCAATGACCCGAAAACCGGTGAGCCCCTTATCGTGAAGGTAGGTAAATACGGTCCTTATCTTCAACGTGGGAGCGGCGAATCGAGAGACATGGTGAGTATCCCCCCCACTACCCCACCTGACGAACTCACTCCCGAAAAGGCTTCCGAACTGTTAGAAAAGAAATCCCGTTCGGGTGAAACGATTACCGTAGAAGTAGGCACAGGACGCCGAGTCGTACGTCGCCACGGAAGGTACGGAGATTATTTAGAAATCTCTCAAACAGATGAAGAAAGATCATCGGGGCAAAAACCGAAACGGTTTTCACTACCGAAAGGCATTCATGCAGATGATTTAACCGAAGAGCAAATTCAAAACATTCTCCGGCTTCCACGCCAACTCGGCTTACATCCAGAAGATAACGAACCTGTGATAGCAACGATTGGTCCGTACGGCGCATATGTAAAACATGGCAATGAATATCGAAACTTAGATTCATGGGAAAGAGCATTCGACATCACTTTCGAAGAAGCCTTAGAACTTCTAAAAGAGCCGAAACGGAAACGAGCGTGGAAAAAATCCCCCACCGTATTGAAGGATTTCGGAGAAGTCGAAGGTGCAAACGGTGTTGTGAAAATTCTTCGTGGAAAATACGGCGATTACGTAACCGACGGAACCGTCAATGCTTCCTTGCCTAAAGGTTCGACTGCAGAGAACATCAGTGCAGAACAAGCTGTAAACCTTTTGGAACAAAAACGAAAAAAGCAGACTGCTTAATCATCAGGTAAAATTCGCGCGATGCAAGAGAGGATGCTTCGTGGTGAATCCCATCCACGACGTTTTCGAAGCATCGCAATCTCGATTCCAAAATAAATAAAATCCCATAGGTGAGCAGCCATTCGCTATCACGAGATGACCCGAACCACATTCTCGAGGGCTGCGACAAAGGAAGCGGTACGAGCAATGAGACAGTACAGAGAGTGCTGGAAGGCGCTGGGTTTTCTAACGGGGGAACACGCACAAGAACAGGTTGGGGTAAAAAATCGTTCGGGAACTCGCTACTGGTCACGATGGGTTCATCGAAGTGGATTCCGAAAACCGGAAAAGGCACGACTTTTCGAATCCATATTCCTATAGAGCGAGTCGCCGAAGCGCAGACACTAACGTAAGAAAGGATTAAGAATGTTGCATAACTGGATTCGATGGATATTTTACGGGTTCGTTTGTTTTGTTTCGCTCGCTTTCGGCACCCTATTGGGAATGATGCAGGTCAGCCCATTCGTGAAATACCATGTACAAGACTTTTTCGGAA
The DNA here is from genome assembly GCA_035559795.1 of Fimbriimonadales bacterium. Classification (NCBI taxonomy): domain Bacteria; kingdom Bacillati; phylum Armatimonadota; class Fimbriimonadia; order Fimbriimonadales; species Fimbriimonadales bacterium. The sequence goes on from DATMAR010000012.1 coordinate 292,731, forward strand.
TAGGTCCGGCAAATCCATTCGAAGGTCGTGATGAACTTTTCATTTTGCTTTTGGGATGCGACGAGAATCGTGCTCCACGCGGAAAAGTTTTAGACCAATGGGCGCGAACGGATTCTATTCACCTCATTCGTTTGGATTTCAAGAACAATGCAATCGGAATGATGCAAATTCCACGCGATACCGTTGTCGAGGTTCCCGGTTATCGCCCGATGCGCATTAATGCTCTTCATGTTCTCGCTGGTCCTGAGGCGACTGCACAAGGAGTCGAAATATTGACAGGGATTCGACCCGAGAGAATCATCGTTTTGAATTACTCTGCGATTAAACAACTCGTAGATACAGTCGGCGGGGTCGAAGTTTTCATAGAAAAACGTATGAAGTATCGTGACCGCGCAGGTGAACTCGATATCGACTTCAAGCCCGGCAGAATCCTTCTCGACGGTCAGCATGCTGTTGCCTATTTGCGATATCGAAACGATGACGATTTCCATCGCGGAAGAAGACAGCAAGAATTCCTCATCAATTTCAAGCGCAAACTCATGACGCAACCCGAAAAAATTGCAGAAATAGCGAATCAGGTTCTAAAAATTGTCTCTACGTCTTTCAAAGAGAATGAAATACATCATCTTAGTAAGTTTATAAGCGGTGTTCCCTCGAATCGTTTTAAACACGGAATCCTTCCCGTTCAAGATGCGGGAGGATACGATTTGAAACCGATAACTTCGAAACTCGACGACGCTTTGATCGAATCCGGTTTGAAAACTCCGTCACCGAGGACGGTCTCTTCTCGGTGAACCTATCGCATTTCGCCGAAGAAGATCGAGAAGAAAAGCGCAGACGTTCTCCTTTAGCCACTCGCCGAGAACTTCTTTTTATAATTTTTCTCACTATACTTAGCATTCCCATCGTTTTATATCTTTTGCGGGGCTGCAAAGAACATCGCGATTGGGTCGTTTCGAAGCAAAATTTGCAAGCAATCGGGCAAGCTATTCAAGTGTATACACATCTCAACAACGAAGGGCTCCCCCCCATTGCGGAAAGACGTGGGACAGGAATCGTTCACGACAGATATGGAAAACCTCTTATATGGGCATCACAAGTCTTCGGAGCACTCTCTGTCCGTGACGCATTCGATAATCCGAAACTCCCCACAGAATGGGAAACGGAAATTTCCATACCGGGGGGGCGAGGCGAGTCGGTTCCTCTCGGATATGGCATGCTCTCTGCCTTGGATACCGCGCGACTTTACGAGGTGGCGCGCCCTTCGAACGTCGTGCTCCTCGCGGAAACGATATGCAACGGATATGGAAATAGTTTCGACCCGCTGCCTATTCCGGGAACTCCCAAAGACGGATTCGTAATCGGCTACGATGATAATAATCACTTCCCGACTGCGAAATCGAAGTACGTCACACGTCTCGCATTTTTTGCAGAAAACCCTTCGATTCCCATGGAGGCACGCGAACCGCTTCATCGAGGACGTGGAACGTTAGCCTTGACTGTAGATGGCTCGATTCTCGTTCTCCATGCGAGTGACCAAGTCGTAACGAAATCAGGTACGCTTCCTACGGGGCTATGGGCACCATTTCGTTAGAGGAAGCAATTCGAGCGTGTAAGTCACTCACAGGGGAATCCTCTCTTCCATCTGTCGCTCCACTCGCGTTCGAAGAATGCATGATGGAATGGAAAAACAAGCGAACGCTCGGCAAGATCGAACCTTCGGGAAAATATGTTTCTACCTTCGAGCCTTTCGAAAAATATGAACAACTCCCTTTCACCAACACAGAAGTTCGTATCCGTCATTCTAACGGTTCTTTGCGAGCGATAATTTTAAGAAACGAAGAATCACGAGTCTGGCTCATGCGTGCACCGTCTCGAAGGGAACGTAGAGCACATCCTCGCGTAGAAGTTAAAGGCATTGCGCTTATCCAATTCGCTAATGATTCTCGAGAAGGAGTTTTACAAGACTTATCAGAAGGAGGAATCGGAATTTCTATCCCGATGTTCGTAGAAGTCGGTGAAAGCGTCCGTTTTCTTTTAAAATTACACGGTATAAGTGAAGTCGCTTTAGAATGCGAAGGAGTTATTGCGAACTGCCATGCCATACGTCCAGGCTCGGGTATGTATCGAACTGGCATCCGGTTTACGTCTCTTCCTGAAAACATTCTCAAGGCGATTCGCAAAGAAATTCGCAGGAACCTTATATAAAAAGCGCACGTTTTTATTTAAGAATCAATAAACCCTCAGAAGACGATGAACAGAGACGAAGACAAGTGGCTCGGTTTTCTCGCCTTCGTCTTTTGGAGCCTCATCGGACTGGAATTTTTCACCGGCATATTGCTTGCTTTCTCATACAATCTTCATCAACCATACGAATCAGTAAGTGCCCTTCGTAAGTCGTTATTCGGGGCATTTCTTGGCAATTTTCATTATTGGACTAGCGCTCTTCTTATCGTTACCGGGCTTTTGAACATATTCTATTTGCTTTGGAACGGTGCATTCACTTGGGAACGTCGCTGGATATGGTGGGGAGCTTTGGGGGGGTTCGTTCTTTGCTTAGCCTCGCAAATGAGCGGAAACCTTCTTCCCTTCTCGCAACACGATGTCCGCACCGCTTATGTCGAGGCGAGCATTGCTTCTAGCACCCCTAAAATCGGAGATAACTTGTTTTATTTCATCTTAGGGGGGGAAAGAGTAACCACCGAAACGCTTTCCCGATGGTATTTTCTGCATCGCTTTCTATTGCCGATTTTATTCGTGCTTCTCGCGATACCCGTTCTTCGTACGATTTGGAAAATCGCTTCTCCTCGCACGAGAATGAGCGCTTTGACTTTGTCATTGCTCTTAACAATTCTTATTGCAATTATTTTCGATACTCCTTTAGGACCCCCTGCAACGGAAGGCGACACGACCGGAAGCACAGGACCGATGTGGTACGTGCTTCCCATGCATAGTTTGCTCAATGTTTTCAGTCAATTCCGTTCGGATTTAGGATGGGTCGGCGCATTGCTAATACCACTCATTCTTTCGATTATCGCATTCGCTTTGCCATTCCTTTTTCGGAATCCTTCAGGCGGTAATGGAAGTTTCGGACGTTTCGGGTTCGTCGTGGGGGGGATATTTTTATTTTTATTCGGTATTTCCTATGGTAATGTCGTTGTTCCCCCGTTCGAAGAGCCGTCTTTCGAAGACAAACACGACGCAAGTAAATTCGTGAACATCCCCATCAATAAAGCACTCGCCGAACGTGGAAGCGAAATCTTCCGCAATTCTGCTTGCTTGAGTTGCCATCGCGTGGGCAGTTTAGGCAAATCGCGAGTAGGACCGGATTTAAACGGTGTAGGCAGAAAGCATCCAGACCCGAGATGGCTCATGGATTTCTTGAAAGACCCGAAAAGCAAAGGAGTAACCCGTATGCCGTCGTTCGGTCACTTGCCGGAAGAAGACAGAATCGCCTTAGTCGAATATTTGCGCTCTTTAAAATAAGAACCGTCTGCAAAATTGGGGAGAGATAAAAAATAGCGACAGCAGTTTTTTGTATTTCAAATTCACGAGAAGTTTTATATACGTTTTGGCGCGCTCGAGAGGATTCGAACCTCCGACCTACAGGTCCGCAACCTGTTGCTCTATCCACTGAGCTACGAGCGCGCTTACTTCTATGATACCTTCGTCAATCTACAACCAACGGAAAACTCAGAAAATTCCGTTGCGTCTTTCTAAAAAGACATAACCTTTAGCGACACTTAGCCTCAAATCTCGAAGCCACTTGCCATCTCCAACACGAAGAGGGAGCAAAACGCTTGTCAGTACTTTAGGAGGCTCACCTTTTGCGGGTTGGAATGACGGGTCGAGTACTTCGATACAAAGTTCAAAATCGCCCGGATTTTGTTTTGCGATTTCGAAGATTTTTTTCAATTCGCTTTTTCGAGCATTTAGAAGCCTCACTCTCACGGTTCCCGGTGAATTTGAAGTATTTCCGTTACTCGAATTCGATTCGCTATTCGAACGCAAAGGTCGCACTTCTTTCATGATGACTTCGATTCCTTTACCGGAACCGCCCGGCAGGTCTCGATGCCTTACCTGACCTCTTATGACTGCAAGTTTGTCCTTTCGAAGAAGATGCTTATTTTGCTCATACAATTGCGGAAACACGGTAACGACAACTTGCCCACTGAGGTCTTCGAGAACGATCGTCGCCATGAGTTCTTTTTTCGTTTTCGTGCGAGTCTCACGGACGTTGGCAATGACACCAGCGAGAGTTACTTCTGTTCCGTCGCTGAGTTCCCATAATTGTTTCGTGCTATGCGTAGCCGCTTTATTCACCTCGTCTGTAACGTCGTGCAGAGGATGCGCATGAATGTACGCACCTAAAACCTCGCGTTCCATAGCGAAGAGTTGCTCGCGGGTTGGGGGGGGAACTTCGGGAAGAATCGGATAAGAAGGGGTTCCCTCACCCCCTTCGAAAAGTTCGGATTGCCCTATTTCTTTTTCCTGCGATACGCGTTCAGCCCAAGCCAACGCGGTGTCTACTACTCCAAGCAATTTGTTTCGGTTGGGATCTATGGAATCGAGCGCTCCTGCTCGAATAAGCGCTTGGAGCGAACTTCGATTCAACCCCCCGTATTTTTTAATACGCAAAGCGAAATCATAAAGATGAGTAAAAGGACCCTCCTCCCGTGCTTTAAGAATTCCTTCTACTGCCGCTTCACCGATGCCTTTGATTGCGCCTAATCCGAAGCGAATTTTGCCGTCTTCTAATACGAAATCGATTCCTGATTTACTAATGTCGGGGGGGAGGACTTCGATTTTCATTCTACGACATTCTTCTACCAACCCGACTACACGCTCTTCCTTCTCGCGATACACACTCAGAAGCGCTGTCATGAATTCGACAGGGTAATGCGCTTTGAGATATGCCGTTTGATAGGCAAGCAATGCGTAACAAACCGCATGCGCTTTGTTGAAAGCATAACCTGCGAATGGTTCTAACAACTCCCAGATTTTTTGTGCATTTTCTCCGGATACACCGTTTTGTGCGCATCCCATCATAAATTCCACTTTCATCGAAGCGAGCAATTTGCGGTCTTTTTTCCCCATCGCGCGCCGCAAGATGTCCGCCTTTCCCAACGAAAATCCTGCGAGTGTTTGCACTAATTGCAATACTTGGTCTTGATAGGTGATGACTCCGTAAGTTTCCCGCAGTATGGGTTCCATCCGGGGATCGAGGTATTTCGGTTTTCGTTTTTTGAACTTTCCTTCGATGTAGGCGGGAATGTGCTCCATGGGACCTGGGCGATACAATGCAACCATCGCTGTGAGTTCTTTGATACTTTCCGGCTTGAGTTGCATCACGTATCTTCTCATCCCTTCCCCTTCGAGTTGAAACACACCGACTGTTTCCCCCCTTCCTAACATCTCGTACGTTTCTTTATCGTCTAATGGGATGGAATTGATATCGATTTCGCCCTTGCCCATTTTTTTGATATTATCGATAGTGCGAGAAAGAACGGTGAGGTTGCTCAATCCTAAAAGGTCCATTTTCAGAAGACCGAGAGATTCCAGAACGTCCATCGGATATTGGGTTACGACTTGTCCATCGCTCCCTCTCGCTAAGGGCATACGTTCGATGAGAGGTTCTTTGCTAATCACAACGCCTGCTGCATGAACACCAGCATGACGACTAACTCCTTCGATAGTGCGTGCAGTGTCTATCAACCTGCGAGCATTCAAGTCGTTTTCGTATGCTTGTCGAAATTCCGGAAAAAGTTCTAATGCTTTTTCGATTGTCGTGGTATACGGACCTTGACCACCAATCATTTTGCAAAGGCGGTCCACCTCGGCAAGGGACATTCCTAATGCTCTTCCTGCATCGCGCATTGCTGCTTTCGCACCTAAAGTTCCGAAAGTGATAATTTGCGCAACGTGGTCTTCGCCGAAACGCTCACGGACGTATTGCAAGATTTCATCTCGACGCGCATCCTCGAAGTCCATATCGATATCCGGCATCTGGACTCTTTCTGGATTCAAAAACCTTTCGAAAGTCAAACCATATTGCAATGGGTCTACGTTCGTAACTTCGAGAAGATAAGAAACCAATGACCCGGCGGCAGAGCCACGAACGCCATAATAGATGCCGTTTCTTCTTGCATATTGCGCGAAATCACGTACGAGAAGGAAATATTTCGCGAAGCCTGTTTTTTTGATAATGTCTAATTCGTATTCCAACCGTTGTTTTACTTCTGGTTCTTCCTTAGGATATGCTTTCGAAAGAGATTCTTCACAAAGTTGCCTCAAATAGACGTCAGGTTCGACACCTTCAGGAATTCCAACATCAGGAAGTTCAACGCGGTCGTATTCGAGTTGAACATTGCATCGCTCTGCAATGGCGAGTGTATTTTCGATGGCTTGCGGAAACTCTGTAAAACGTTCCTTCATCTCTTGAGGAGATTTCAAATAAAACTCTTTCGTCTCGAAGCGCAAACGGTCGGAATCCGTTACACGCGAGTTGGTTTGTATGCAAAGAAGCACGTCATGAGCATCCGCATCGCCTTTATCGAGATAGTGCGAATCGTTCGTGCAAACTAAAGGAAGATTCAATTCGGAGGCAATTTTCAAAAGCCCTTCTCGAATAGCAAGTTGCTCTTTCAATCCATGGTCTTGGAGTTCGACGTAATAATTTTCTTCTCCGAAGATATCTTTGTATAACTCCGCCGTGCGTTTCGCGGATTGATAATCACCGTTGAGCAAAGACTGACATACTTCGCTTCCCAAACATGTCGTAGTGCCGATTAGCCCTTCGGAATATTCGCGCAAAATTTCATGGTCAATACGAGGTTTGTAGTAATAACCTTCGAGGGAAGCAATCGTTGCCAATTTGCAAAGGTTTACATATCCTTTTTCGTTTTTTGCTAACAACAACAAATGGAAGGAAGAGGCGTCTTCTTTTCCCGTTTTTTTATGCCTGCCTTGAGGAGACACATATGCCTCCATCCCCAAAATAGGCTTGATTCCCTGTCTTTTGCATTCGAGGTAAAAAGAGAGCACTCCGTACATCACCCCGTGGTCGCTGATTGCCAGAGCAGGCATTCCGAACTCTTTGGCGCGCGCAACCATGCTCGGGATGCGCTGAGCGCCATCGAGCAGGCTATATTCGGAGTGGTTATGAAGATGTACGAATGCCATCTTGCGGCTGCATAAAGTATGACGAAGTTAGAGCCTTTAGTGCGTCAAACGTTAATATTTTCTGTTAGATTTTGTCTGTTTTTGTAAA